>NZ_JANUEW010000024.1:0-90125 GCF_024807515.1 Pseudomonas sp. BIGb0558 | reverse complement strand
GTGTGTGCCCCCCCCCCCCCAAAACCCCCCCCCCCCCTACGCGGCGGGGCCGGGGGGGGGGGGTTGGTCGGGTTTTTACCCCAAACCCCCAACCCCCCCCCCCCCCACGGCTCGACAGCTGCTACGCATGAGTGAGTTTGGGCCATGCGCATGAATGGCTTTAGATCGATGGGTGGGCTTGGGATCGGTGAGTAACATGCGTTTATAGAACGTTCCAACGCAGAATTTGTCGTTTGTCGATCTTTGCGCAAATGACAAAACTGCGGGCATCTCTAATAAAAACAACATGAGAGCTGCCCTATGTCCTATCCCATTGCCACCCTCCCGACTTCGTTGCGCCTTGTTCTCCTGCCGGCTTCACAGAGGTCCCGGCTGCGCCTTCGCGGCGCTTGCCACTGACCCTTGCGGTTCAACAAAAAAACGCACATTCGCAAGTACCGGAGAGGCTTATGAAAGACTTGACTACCCTGGACGGCGCCGCGCCGCATCCCGCCGTAAATGATCTGTGTGCCCAAGTGCAAAGCGGCGAAATCAACCGCCGCCAGTTCCTGCGCACGGCCGCGCTGCTGGGCATTACCGTCGCCAGCGCCAGCACCTTTCTCGGCTCCGCACTGCTGGGTAACAACGCCCAGGCCGCCGAGCCGCGCCAGGGCGGCAGCCTGCGGTTTGCCTGCGCGATCCAGGAAATCCAGGACCCGATGCTGATCACCTGGATCGAAGCCTCGAACCTGTTGCGCAACTCAGTGGAATACCTGACCTGGGTCGACGCCGACAACATCACCCACCCGTACCTCGCCGAAAGCTGGAGCCCGTCGGAAGACCTCACCAC
This sequence comes from Pseudomonas sp. BIGb0558, assembly GCF_024807515.1. Taxonomy (NCBI): domain Bacteria; kingdom Pseudomonadati; phylum Pseudomonadota; class Gammaproteobacteria; order Pseudomonadales; family Pseudomonadaceae; genus Pseudomonas; species Pseudomonas sp. BIGb0558. Next base: position 89,296 of record NZ_JANUEW010000024.1, on the reverse strand, counting down.
CTGGACCTTCAACCTGCGCCAGAACGTGAAGTGGAGCAACGGCGACACCTTCAACGTGGATGACGTGCAGCACAACATCGAACGCTGGATCGCCGCCGACTCCAAGTCGGTGAACCGCACCGCGTTCCAGGACATCAAGGCCTTCGAGAAAGTCAGCGAGTTCCAGTTCCGCCTGGTGCTCAAGCGGTCGATCCTGGCGATCCCGGAAATGCTCAACGCCTTCACCTGCGCCATCGTGCACCGCAGCTTCAAGGCCGGCGATGACTGGGCGAAAAACCCACTGGGCACCGGGCCGTTCAAGCTGACGTCGTTCGCCGTGAACAAGCAGGCGACTTTCGCCAAGCGCGCCGATTACTGGGGCAAACCGGCGAACCTCGACGAGCTGCGTTATGTCGACATGGGCACCGACGTGTCCACCCACCTCGCCGCCCTGCAAGCCGGGCAAGTGGACGTGCTGTACCGCGTGACCGTGGCCGAGCTGGACCTGGCCAAGCGTCTGCCCGGCGCGCAACTGCTCACCTGCAAATCCGCGCAAACCGTGGTGATGCGCATGGCCTGCGACCAGAAGCCGTTCACCGACCTGCGCATTCGCAAGGCCGTGGTGTTGTGCGCCGACAACGCGCAGATGCTGAAGATCGCCTATCGCGGCATGGGTACCCTCGGTGAAGACCACCATGTGGCGCCCTCCCACCCCGAATATTTCCCGCTGCCCAAGCGCAATCGCGATGTGGCGGCGGCGAAGAAGCTGTTGGCCGAGGCCGGTTTCCCGAACGGCATCGATATCGACCTGATCGTCGGCAACACCCAGGGCCGCTACGAGCAGGACTGCGCGCAGATCCTGCAACAGAACTGCCTGGAGGCCGGGATCCGCATCAACCTCAAAGTGATCCCCGCCGCGCAGTACTGGCCGATCTGGGACAAGGCCGCCTTCAGCCTCACCTACTGGGCCCATCGCCCGCTCGGCGTGATGTCCCTGGAGCTGGCCTACCGTGGCGGCGGCGCCTGGAACGAAAGCCATTACAGCGACCCGGCGTTCGATGCCGCGCTGGACAAGGCCATGGGCATCATCGACCCGAAACAGCGCGCAGTGGCGATGGAAGACGTCGAGCGCATCCTGCAGGACGCCTGCGTGATCGTGCAGCCGTTCTGGGGCGACAAGTTCACCGCCGTGAGCAAAAAGGTCCAGGGCTTCCAGGTGCACCCTTCCGACTTCTACCCAATGGACAGTGTGTGGATGAGCGCTTGAGTTAGCCGCGCCCTCCTCCCTGCCCGCACGCGGGCAGGCATCCCTTGAACAGTCGGAGCATGCACCCATGGCTCATTTTCTGATGCGCAAGTTATTGGCGCTGGTGGCGACCCTGCTGTCGGTGTCATTGATCGTGTTCCTGGCCCTGGAACTGAATATCGAAGACGTGGCGATCAACGTCCTCGGCCCCTACTCCGCCGCCGACCAGCGTGCGGCGTGGCTGGTGGAACACGGCTACAACCAACCCTTTGTGTGGCGCTACCTGGTGTGGCTCAAGGATTTTGTCAGCGGCGACTGGGGCACCTCGGTGTACTTTCGCGAATCGGTGATCAAGCTGCTGCTGCCGAACCTCGCGCAAACCCTGACCCTGGCCGGCCTGGCGCTGCTGGTGATGGTGCCGGTGGCATTGACCCTGGGCGTGCTCGCCGGGATTCGCCAGGGCTCGGCGCTGGACCGGCTGGTGTCGTTCCTGTCGATCGTCACCACCTCGATTCCCGACTTCGCCAGCGCAGTGTTTGTGTCGGCGATCTTCGTGTTCTGGCTCAACTGGCTGCCCGGTGTGAGCAGCATGAGCGACGGTTTCAGCGCCGTGCAGCTGGTGCTGCCCTTGATGGTGCTGTGCCTGTTCGGCATCGGCTACCTGGCGCGGATCACCCGGGCCTCGATGGTGGAAGTGATGCAGGCGCCGTACATCCGTACCGCGCGGCTCAAGGGTGCGTCCACCTCACGCATCGTGCTGCGTCACGCCCTGCGCAATGTGCTGATCGCGCCGGTCACGGTGATCATGCTGTACATCCCGTGGCTGCTGTCGAACGTGATCGTGGTGGAGGTGTTCTTCGCCTACAAGGGCTTCGGCTCGCTGCTGTACACCGCCTCGCTGAACCATGACGTGTACCTGATCGAAGCCTGCGCGATGGTCAGTGCGGTGGTGGTGGGCATCACCAAGATCTTCTCGGACCTGGCCTACACCTGGCTCAACCCGCGCATCACCCTGCGCAGTCTCGGCGGAGGTGCCCAATGAACCTGCTGCATTCCTTCAAACATCCTTTGGCGTTGCTGGGTTTGCTGCTGGTGGGTGGCTGGGTGTTGATCGCGCTGTTCGCGCCGTGGATCGCACCCCATGACCCGCTGGAAAGCTTCACCCCGCTGCTGACCCCGATGACCACCGGTGACAACGGCCAGAGCTTTCTGCTGGGCACCGACATGATTGGCCGTGACATTCTCTCGCGGCTGATCTGGGGCACCCGCACCGTGTTGTTCTGGTCGATCCTTGCCACCCTCACCGCCTTTGCCGTGGGCATCGCCATGGGCCTGTGCGCCGGTTACTTCAACGGTTGGGTCGACAGCGTGCTGTCGTATGTGGCGGACACCGTGCTGTCGTTCCCGGTGCTGGTGTTGTACATCGTGATCATCATCGCCCTCGGCGCTTCGGCGCTGAATATCCTGATTGCGGTGACGTTCACCAGCGCGCCGGCGATCTTCCGGATCATGCGCGCCCTGACCATCGACATCCGCTCCCGGGACTACGTGCTCAGCGCCATCACCCAGGGCGAAGGTTCGCTGCGGATCATGCTGGTGGAAATCCTGCCCAACTGCGGCGGGCCGCTGATTGTCGATTTCTGCCTGCGCATCGGCTACACCGCGATCATGATCGGCGCCCTGGGCTTCCTTGGCCTCGGCCTGCCGCCACCCACACCGGACTGGGGCGGCATGATCAACGACGGCCGCGCCATGGCCATCGCCTTCCCGCACCTGGTGATCTTCCCGTGCATCGCCATCTCCACCCTGATGCTGGGCCTGAGCCTGTTGGCGGACGGCCTGGATGAACACGCCCAGAAAGGCGCAAGGAGTTGAGCATGAACCACACACAAGTGCTGCGGGTAGAGAACCTGTCCATCGAACTGCCCGCAGGCGCCGACCGCAGCCATGCGGTGCAGGGCATCAGCCTGGACGTGCGCAAGGGCGAAATCCTCTGCGTGATCGGTGAGTCCGGCTCGGGTAAGTCGGTGCTGTCGGCGGCGATCATGGGCGACTACGCCAAGGGGTTGCGGCATACCGAAGGCGTGATCGACTTTCTCGGCGATGATATTTGCACCCTCGATGAGGAACGGTTGCGCCAGTTGCGGGGCAATCGCATCGCGATGATTTTCCAGGAGCCGATGGCGGCGCTCAACCCGGCGATCCGCATCGGCAAGCAAGTGGAAGAGATCTTCGATATTCACGCGCCACAGATGCCGGCGGCCGAACGTCGCGAGCGCATGCTGGCGTTGCTGGAATCGACCCAACTGCCGGACCCGCCACGCATCGCCAACAGCTTTCCCCATCAACTGTCCGGCGGCCAATGCCAGCGGGTGGTGATCGCCATGGCCCTGGCGATGAACCCGGACCTGCTGATTGCCGACGAACCCACCACCGCGCTGGACGTGACCACTCAGGCGCAAGTACTGAAACTGGTGCGCGAACTGCGCGGTCGCGGGCAGCACGGCATTCTGTTTATCACCCATGACTTCGGCGTGGTGGCGCAGATTGCCGACCGTATCGCGGTGATGGAAGGCGGCCGGCTGGTGGAAATCGGCGAGCGCGACCAGGTGCTGAATGCCCCGGCCCACGCCTACACCCGCAAGCTGATCGCCGCCGTGCCGGCGCTGCATCCGGAGTTGCACACGCCGAGTGCCGACGGCGAGCTTGCCTTGCGCATCGAGCACCTGACCAAGACCTACACCGTCGGCGGCAGCTCCGTGGCGGCCTTGCGCAACGTCTCGCTGCAACTGCCACGGGGCAAGACCCTGGCGATTGTTGGCGAATCCGGCTCGGGCAAAAGCACCCTGGTTAAGGCCGCGATCCGTTTAGTGGACAGCGACAGCGGCCATGTGTGGGTCGGCGACACCGATTTCCTGGCCCTGCGCGGCTCTGCACTGGCGGCGAATCGGCGGCGCATCCAGATGATTTTCCAGGACCCGTACGGCTCCCTCAATCCTCGGCACCGGGTGGGCGACATCATCGCCCGCGCCGCGCAGTTGCGCGGGTTGTCGGCCAAGGATGCATGGGCCGAAGCCGGTGACCTGCTGGAACAGGTAGGCCTCAAGCGTGACGCCCTCAAGCGCAAGCCCCGGCAGTTCTCCGGTGGCCAGCGCCAGCGCATCGGCATCGCCCGCGCCCTGGCGATGCGCCCGGAAGTGTTGATCGCCGATGAGAGCGTGTCGGCCCTCGATGTGTCGGTGCAAAAGCAGGTGCTGGAGCTTTTGGCCGAACTGCAGCAGCGGCTGAACCTGAGCATCCTGTTCATCACCCACGACCTGCGGGTGGCGGCGCAGATCAGCGACTACATCGCGGTGATGCGCCAGGGCGAAGTGGTCGAGTACGGCACTGCCGAGCAAGTGCTGCTGCGGCCGCAGAACACCTACACCCAGACCTTGCTGGCCGCCGCCCCCGGCGCCTCGGAGCTGCCTGCCGCCGGCCCGCCGCTGCGGCTGATTCGCCCCCAGGCCCAGTGAGTCAACCCTTTACCCCGCGTCGCAGCGTTCGTTGCGGCAAGGGGCTGCTGTTGCCAGAAAATAACCAATAACGAGAGCAAAACCATGCGACCAACCCTTCGTTACATCGCTCTGGTCCCTGTGCTCGGCGCCCTTGCGGCACCGGCCATGGCCATTCAAGTCACCGACAACCTGGACCTCGGTGGCGCCGTGCGCGCCCGTTGGGACTACGACCCGGATCGCGGCATCCAGAAGTTCGGCCTCGACACCGCGTTCCTCAGCGCCAAGTACAACTCCGACACCTGGATCGGCGAGGCGCAGTACCGGTTCTACGGGCGCTCGTACCCGTACCAGTACACCAAGAACTACGGCGATATCCAGTTCGCCAAGTTCGCCTGGGTGGGCTACAAGTTCAACCCCGACCAGCAGGTGCAGGTGGGTCTGAACACCGTGCCGTTTGGCTTGCAACCGTACTTCGGCAGCACCTTCTACGAAACCCTGGGCAACGTCATTGGCCTGGAAGATGTGCAGCAGGTCGGCGCCAAGTACATCCAGCAAAGCGGCGACTGGAACATCCAGGCCGGTTACTACCTGCGCCCGGCGTGGCAAGGCAAAGGCACCAGCAAGGGTGTGACCTATTCCAGCGTGATCTCCGAGGCCGACAGCTACGTCGGCGACGGCAGCAACAACCAGGAACGCAACACCGTGGTGGTACGGGTGGCCAAGGCCATGGACCTGGGCAACTGGAAGTCGGAAGTCGGGCTGTCCGGCCTGACCTCCACCCTGGAAAACAAAGACACCAACAACGATGGCCGGCGCAACGCCGTGGCGATCCACTACCTGGGCAAAAACGGACCGTGGGGCGTGCAATTGCAGGCGGCGCGGCAGCAGATGTCACCGCGTAACCCAGGCACCGACAGCGTGGTGACGCTGGGCGGTTACGACGGCACCTTCAACGTGGCCAGCCGGGGTAATTTGTATGTCGCGGACCTGAGCTATGACGTGGGCGGCAAGTACCTGTTTGACCAGATCAGCGGCGTGAAGCTGTATGCCAACTACAGTGCGTTTGACAAGTCCGAGGACCAGTTCAAGACCTCGCAGCGGGTGATTCTGGGTACTTCGTTTTCGGTCAGCAAATTGTGGGTGGCCACGGAGTGGTTGATCGGCAAGAACGATCCGTATATTGGTGGGAGCAGCTATACCGAGAGTCTGGGGGCTGGGGGGAGTAACCAGTGGGAGAATCAGTTGTATATGAACATTGGGTACTACTTCTGACTTAAGCTCTGTAGCGCTTCAACTGGCCTCATCGCAGGCAAGCCAGCTCCCACATTTCGATCGGCGCCGCGGTCAAAATGTGGGAGCTGGCTTGCCTGCGATAGCGTCAGTACCAACACCATAAAAACAATAAGTGTGGAATCCCTTTCATGCGCCAACTGCCCTCCCTCAACATGCTTCGGGTTTTCGAAGAAGTCGCCCGCCACCGCAGCTTCAGCCAGGCGGCCGTGGGCCTCAACGTCACCCAGGGCGCCGTCAGCCGCCAGATCAAACAACTGGAAGACTACCTCGGCGTCGCCCTCTTCATCCGCACGCCCCAGGGCCTGTCCCTGACCGAAGCCGGCTTCGCCCTCTCCCCGCACCTGAGCGACGCCTTCGACCATATCGAACGCGCCTTGCAAGCCGTGCGCGTACCCAACCTGCGCCAACGCCTGCGCATCGTCGCCCCGCCGACCTGGGCCACCCGCTGGCTGTCCGCACACCTGCGCCGGTTTTGCGAGCGCTACCCCGACATCAACCTCAGCGTCACCCACCAGAACAGTCACGCGAGCCTGGCGGAAATCGACTGCCAGATCCGCTTCGGCCTGGAAGCGGCCCCCCATTGCAGCAGTGAACTGTTGGTGATGGAACGGCACATCGCCGTCGCCAGCCCGGAACTGTTCAGCGACGGTCAGCCGCCCGACCTGCGGCGCTTTGCGCTGCTGCACATCCTGCACGACGGCAAGCGTTTGAAGGTCTGGGAAAACTGGCTGGCGGCCATGGGCCGGGACGATATCGATGCAGAACAGGGCCTGGAATTCAGCACCTTGGACCAGGTGATCCACACCGCATTGGCCGGCGGTGGGCTGGCGGTGATCGACCGGCAGATGATCGAACGCGAGTTGGCCAATGGCAGCCTGCTGCCGATCACCCCGGTTGAGGTGATCGGCCCGTACGGCTATTGGCTGGATGTGGCGAGTGACAAGCAGGGATTATCCAAGGTTCGGTTGTTTACGCAGTGGTTGAACCGGGTGAGTAATCCCTGAATGTGCCGTCGTCAGGCAATGTGACTCGCATGTACTGAAGCTTCAATCCGAACTCAGTGTTCAATCTCTGAATAAATTGGTTAGTGCCCGAATCGAGTTCGGGCTCGGCGACAATGAACATCTTTTCCGGTTCAAGCCCCTTTGGGCGATATGCGTATTCAAGCAATTGCCCGAGCGCATCTCTAACCGCTCGGGCCGCGGTCGACGCCACTTTGATCTCGTACAAAAAGCACCGATTGTCACTGAAGCGGACCAGCGCATCGGCATAACCGCCGGAACCCGATGACTGCTCGGTTCCCACAAGCCCTTTAAACTCGTGATCCAACAACCGAAACAACTCGGTTTGCAGCTTATTGTGCCGTAACCATACTTTCCGCTGAGCAGCCGGTAAATCGTAATAGGCTTCATCAGGCCGCTTTGTATGCCCGGCCTTGAATGAGACTACGTGTTTTTTATTGCGCAACTGCTCGAATACAAACCAGGGGAACATATTACGTTCCAGCGTTTTATCGCTGAAAATCGATAAAGAGCCTAGATGTTTTGCCAACGCTTGAGCCTTATGAGCCCAGTTGCCGTCAGGCACAGAAAATCCGGTATTTTCAGTCAGCCATTGAGAAACCTTGTCCTGCATATGAGGTGCAACCAGCGTGTGATAAACCTCGGGATGGAGGGTCGCGAACGCGCGACCTATCAACAGCCTGGGGAGCTTTTTGGTTAGCTTGTCATCGCGCCATTTCATTAGTCTAAGCAAAACCTGCTGATACTTCTCAGGAGTGCCGTCGGCTGCGATCTCAAGCGTCAACGCCTTGAATTCCTCACGTAAACCGTTGATGGACTCCGCTCCCAATCCACCCTGCCCGATATTACATACGCCATTGTTCGGAGTAAGCCAGATTCTGTCGACGATATCGCCCACACGGCCTTTGTCGATGGCGGACTTCACCTCATCTACTGTTTCCCTGTAATGCGGTTTCCATGAACTCTGATAACGATTTTTAGGCTCCATAAACCTATCGATCATCATCGTTACATCGTTGTTGGCATTGATTCGATAAGTGATCTCGTCCATGACTTGGCTCCACTCAACGGCAGGCTAATGAAATTTGGCGTGTAAGGTACGCCGTTCATGCCGCCCTTCATAGACGAGACCATGACGATTACTAATCGCCGGTTTCATATCGGCGCTACAACCTTAACTCTCCCCTTCGCAGACAGGTTTTCGTCCACGGGGCTCTGCGCCTTGCACGCCTGGCTCAACGTCAACGCCTTGGTCTCCGGCGCCCAGGCCCAGGAGATGATGGCGCCCAACACCAGGATCGCGGCGAGGATGCCCATGGTCGGGCTCAGGCCGATCCCGGCCACGCTCACCGGCAACAGGAAGGTACTGACTGCCGAGCCCAGCCGGCTGACCGCCGTGGCCAGCCCGATGCCGCTGGCCCGCACTTCAGTCGGGAAGCTCTCCGCCGGGAATACACCCACCAGGTTGCTCACCGCCGACAGCACCAGGGTGAACACGCCGAACGTCAGCACCATCAGCCACGCCATGCTGCCCGGCAATACCGCCAGCAGGAACAGCGCCGCCGCAAGGATGATGAACGAGTTGATCAGGAAGCCGCGCCGGGAGAATTTCACGGTGCACCAGATGCCAATCAACGCGCCGATGATCAGCAGCAGGTTGAGCATCAACTCCGTGCCAAAACCTTCGGCCAGGCCCATCTTCTGCAGGATCGACGGCAGGAAGGTGTAGATGGCGAAGTACGGCATCACGATGCACACGAAGAACAGGCAATTGAATGCGGTGCGCTTGCGGTATTCGCGGCTGAACAGCACGCCGTAGCCGGAGCGGGTTTGCGTCGACGGTTCTTCGTCGAGTACCACATGCTCGCCCAGGTGCTTTTTGACGATGGCCCGGGCCTCGGCAATCCGGCCCTGGTTGACCAGCCAGCGCGGCGATTCTGGGGTGCCGATGCGGGCGATCAGGATCAGCCCGGCGGGAATTGCCGACGATGCGAGCATCCAGCGCCAGGCATCATCACCGAGGCTGAGCATGGCCGTGCCGACGAAGGTGGCGGCCACGTAGCCGACGGTCCACACCACGCTGAACGAACCGAGCAGCACCCCGCGATGTTTCTTCGGCGAGAACTCGGCGAGCATGGCGTGGCCGACGCTGAAGTCGCCGCCCAGGCCGATACCGATCAGCACCCGACAGAGGAACAGGCCCATGGCGGTTTCGGCATAGAACTGCATCACCGAGGCAACGGTGATCAGGATGAAGCTGACCAGGAAGATCTTCTGCCGGCCGAGGGTGTCGGAGATCCAGCCGAAAAACAGGCTGCCCATGAACAAGCCGATCAGGGCGGAGGCGCCGATCAGGCCTTGCCAGAAGGCGTCCAGCTGCATCTGTGGGCTGAGCAAGGTGAAGGCAATGCCGATCAGGCCAAGGATGTAGCCGTCGGTGAAGTGCGCGCCGAAGGTCAGGCCGGCGATTTTAAGGTGGAAGCGACCGATTGGCAGGTCGTCGATTTTGATCGATTGAGTGGACATGGTGTTCTCCCTATTTTTGTTTTTGACGGAGTAACAGCGGGCAGGCCGAGGGTGGTGGTGTGTGAGCTTTTTTGTGGGAGCTGGCTTGCCTGCGATAGCGGTGGGTCAGGTTGATCATGGGAGGCTGACAGACCGCTATCGCAGGCAAGCCAGCTCCCACAGGGGATTTGTGGTGTTTGGGGGAATGGGGTTAGAGACCGCCCATCAACAGGTATTTGATCTCCAGGTAATCCTCCAGGCCGTACTTGGAACCTTCACGGCCCAGGCCCGATTCCTTGATCCCGCCAAACGGGGCGACTTCAGTGGAGATAATCCCTTCGTTGATCCCAACCATGCCCGCTTCCAGGCCTTCGGCCATGCGCCATACCCGGCCGATGTCGCGGCTGTAGAAGTAGGCCGACAAGCCGAATGGCGTGTCATTGGCCCGTTGCAGCACTTCAGCTTCGTCCTTGAAGCGAAAGCACGCGGCCACCGGGCCGAAGGTTTCTTCCTGGGCGATCAGCATTTCACCGTGGGCTTCGGTGAGGATGGTCGGCTCAAAGAACGTGCCGCCCAAGGCGTGTCGACGGCCGCCGCACAAAAGCTTGGCGCCTTTCTCCAGGGCATCGCCGACGTGGGCTTCAACCTTGGCCAACGCAGCCGCGTTGATCAGCGGGCCCTGTTCGGTTTCGCCGTCCAGGGCGCTGCCGATGCGCATCTGCGATACCGCTTCAGCCAGTTTGCGGGTGAACGCATCGTATACGCTGTCCTGGATAAAGAAGCGGTTGACGCACACGCAGGTCTGGCCGGTATTGCGGAACTTGGAGGCCATGGCGCCTTTGACGGCGGCGTCCAGGTCGGCATCGTCGAACACGATAAAGGGCGCGTTGCCCCCCAGTTCCAGGGAGACCTTCTTCAGGGTGTCGGCGGCCTGGCGCATCAGCAGTTTGCCGGTGCGGGTGGAGCCGGTGAACGACAGCTTGCGCACTATGCTGGAGGATTGCAGCGCGCCGCCAATGGCCACGGCATCGCCGGACACGATGTTGAACACACCGGCGGGAATCCCGGCCTGCTCCGCCAGCACCGCGAGGGCGAAGGCCGACAACGGGGTTTCTTCCGACGGCTTGAGGATCATCGTGCACCCCGCCGCCAGCGCCGGGCCGACCTTGCGGGTGACCATGGCCAGCGGGAAGTTCCACGGGGTGATCGCCGCGACCACGCCAATCGCCTCCTTGGTCACGATGATCCGCGCATCGGCCTTGTGGCTCGGGATCACGTCGCCATAGGCACGCTTGGCTTCTTCGGCAAACCATTCGAGGAAGCTTGCGGCGTAGACCACCTCGCCCATGGCTTCGGCCAGCGGCTTGCCCTGCTCCAGGCTGAGCAGGTTGGCCAGGTCCTTCTGGTTGCTCAGCATCAAGTCGCTCCAGCGCTTGAGGCGCTGGCTGCGTTCCTTGGCGGTCAGTTTGCGCCAGGCCGGCAAGGCACGGTTGGCGGCGGCAATGGCCAGGTTGGTTTCTTCGGCTCCAGCGCGTTGCACCTCGGCGATCTGCGCGCCATTGGCCGGGTTGAGCACCGGGTAAACCGGCCCACCACTGGACCATTGGCCATCGATGAAATTGCCTGTGCGAATCAGCGGGTTCATGCCACGGCCTCTATCAGGTTAAAGCGGTCCAGGCCCGGACGGGCGCTGCGCAGGATGCGTTTGCCGGCGGTGTAGTCGTTGATCACGTCGCACGGTGTGTAGTTGCGTTCCAGCTCATGCAGTTCTTCGGCGTCGAGTTGGGTGTCGAGGGCGGCGAGCGCGCTGTCAAACTGTTCGGTGGTGTCGGCGCCCACCAGCATCACGTCCACACCCGGGTGATTGGCGACCCAGGCCTGGGCGATCTGCGCATTCGACACGCCACGGGCACGGGCCACACGTTGCACCGAGTGGGCGATGTCGAAGGACGCCTGGTCGCTGTACATCTGTTGGGTGAAGAAGTCGGTCTGGTTGCGGGTGGACTGCACTTCACCGGTGAGCAAGCCACGGGCCAGCGGGCTGAACACCGAGACGCCCAGGCCCTGGTCGCGGCAGAACGGGATCATCTCGCGCTCTTCTTCGCGGTAGGCGCAGTTCAGTTGCAGCTGCATGTTGATCGGCTTGACCCAGCCGTTGCGCTCGCAGGCCATGAGGATTTTCGCCAGTTGCCCGGTGAGCATGGTGGACACGCCGATGTAGCGGGCCTTGCCGGAACGCACGATGTCGTTGAGGGCGCCCATGGTTTCTTCCACGGGGGTGTTCACGTCGAAGTAATGCAGCATGAACACGTCGACGTAATCCATGCCGAGGCGGCTCAGGGACGCGTCAATGCTGTCCATGATGTGTTTGCGCGAATGGCCGCTGGCGTTGATGCCGCTGCGGGTGCCGTAGCCGACCTTGGTGGTGACCACGATGTCTTCACGGCGGGCAACGCGCTTGAGGATGCGCCCCACCACTTCCTCGCCGACGCCGGCAGAGTAGAAGTCGGCCAGGTCGATGAAGTTGACGCCGTTGGCCAGGGCGTGGGCGACGATGGGTTCGCTTTGTTTCTCGTCGAAGATCCACGGTTTCCAATCCGGGGTGCCCATGTTCATGGTGCCCAGGCACAGGCGCGAGACTTGCAGGCCGGAGTTGCCCAAACGGATATATTGCATGGGACAGTCCTCAGGCTTTTGGCGTGTAGAAAGGGTTGCTGATGTGGTTGACCACATCCGCCAGTTGCGCGGTGTGCGGCAAGCCTGTAAGGGCGGCGCGGATCGCGGTGCGGCAGGCGTTGTAGTTGTTCAGGTAGACCGCATCCAGGTCATCGCAGGCCGGGTTGACCCAGTTGGCGGTGACGATGGCCCACTCGTCGCAGGCTTCCGGCGGCAGGGTGCCGTCGAGCAAGGCCTCGAGCACCGCCTTGGCGATCCCGGCCTGGGACGCGCCCCAGGTGGCATTGCCGTGCAGGTCGCTGCCGATGGCGGCCTTGTTGACGTAGAGGGTCATGGGTTTGACCGGGATGTTCGGCTGGGCAATCACCATGAACGGGCAGTGGCCCTGGCTTGGGGACGCCAGGCTGGTGGCGAACGCCTGGCCGGCCGGGCCGTTGCGCGGGCCGATGAGGATGTTGATGTGGGCAGCATTGACGCCTGGGCCTTCGAAGCCTTCGCCGATGTACAGATCAAGTGCTTTCATTTCGCAAACGCTCTTTTTTGTTATGGGGAGCTGGTTGGCGAATTTTTAGCACTGGCCCGGGCGGCAGCCGTAACCATTAAAAGTCATGGGGGTGTGAGTTTTGGTCATGTCCCTGCGACCATCAGACCCTTCCTACGCGTTGACCATCGTTAACACACACCATATAGTGTGCCCACAAACACAGACAACCACTACATAGTGTGCAGGAACGCAGTATATCGACCACACTATGCGCAGTATTTCAATGCCTTGAAGCCTGCAAAACGCACATTTTTGAACGCGGTCACGCCGTCAAACGGACCAGGAAGGAGTAATTCAATGCTGAGTTGGGATGAAGCAGATCAACCAGACACCGGTGACTTAGTCATCCGAGGCGCCAACGCCGGCCACGCCACCGAAGCCAACATGGACCGCCTTGACGGCGCCGGCGCTGCCGCTGCCCTCGAAGCCCGCAACGTGACCGCCAACGACTCGGCCGCGATCATCCGCGCCAAGGCTGCGCTGGACAAACTCGACGTCGCCGAAGGCCTCGCCGAGCTGGAAGGCTCCGCCGCCCGCGTCGCCGTTGACGAAAAGCGCATGATCAACTGCCGCGCCGACCTCAACCAACTCGTACCCTTCAAGTACGACTGGGCCTGGCAGAAATACCTCGACGGCTGCGCCAACCACTGGATGCCGCAAGAGGTCAACATGACCGCCGACATCGCCCTGTGGAAAAACCCTGAAGGCCTGACCGACGACGAGCGCCGCATCGTGATGCGCAACCTCGGCTTCTTCTCCACCGCCGACTCGTTGGTCGCGAACAACCTGGTGCTGGCCGTGTACCGCCTGATCACCAACCCGGAGTGCCGCCAGTACATCCTGCGCCAGGCCTTCGAAGAAGCGATCCATACCCACGCCTACCAGTACTGCATCGAATCCCTGGCCATGGATGAAGGCGAGATCTTCAACATGTACCACGAGATTCCATCGGTCGCCAAAAAGGCTGCCTGGGGCTTGAAGTACACCCGTTCGATCTCCGATCCGAAGTTCGAAACCGGTACCGTCGAGACTGATAAAGAGTTGCTGCGTAACCTGGTGGCTTACTACTGCGTACTGGAAGGCATCTTCTTCTATTGCGGCTTCACCCAGATTTTGTCCATGGGCCGTCGCAACAAAATGACCGGGGTGGCCGAGCAGTTCCAGTACATCCTGCGGGATGAGTCGATGCACCTGAACTTCGGTATCGATGTGATCAACCAGATCAAAATCGAAAACCCGCATTTGTGGGATGCCGAGATGAAGGAAGAAGCGACCCAGATGATCCTGCAAGGGACTCAGCTGGAGATTGAATACGCTCGCGACACCATGCCGCGCGGCGTACTCGGCATGAACGCGGCGATGATGGAGGACTACCTCAAGTTCATCGCGAACCGTCGTCTGTCGCAGATTGGGTTGAAGGAAGAGTATCCAGGGACGACTAACCCGTTCCCGTGGATGAGCGAGATCATGGACTTGAAGAAGGAGAAGAACTTCTTCGAGACCCGTGTGATCGAGTACCAGACCGGCGGCGCGCTGAGCTGGGATTGATTTAAAGCGGCCCCTTCGGGGGCCGTGTTGTTTTAACTGTCGATGCTTTTTTATGCCCAATCAAACCATCAAGACACCCTGCGTCGGCCTGTGCTCCACCGTCTACGGAGACCTGGTGTGCCGGGGTTGCAAGCGATATCACCATGAAGTGATTCAGTGGAACGGCTACAACGCCGAGGAGAAACAGGCGGTGTGGCTGCGCCTGGAACAGCTGCTGGTGCAGGTGATGACCAGCAAGCTGCAGGTGCTGGACCCGCAACGCCTGCGCCAGCAACTGGAAGACCGCAAGATTCGCTTTGTGCCCCACCAGTCGCCGTACTGCTGGGCGTATCAGTTGATTGCCCGGGGCGCGCGGGTGATTTCCAAGCTGGATGCGTATGGGTTGGCGCTGTTGCCAGAGTTTCGCGAGCGCAATCTGGCGGATCTGCGGGATGCGATTGACCGGGAGTTTTTCCTGCTGTCCGAGGCGCATTACGAGCGGTATATCGCGCCGGGGTTTCTGCGGGAGTCTTTTGGGGCGCCGTTGATAGCCAGTATTTAGGCGACAACACAAAACGAATGTGGGAGCTGGCTTGCCTGCGATAGCGGTGGGTAAGCCTGTATCGTTGGTGACTGACACACCGCTATCGCAGGCAAGCCAGCTCCCACATTTAGATCTTTGTCGCTCAGGAGGTCCAGGACGGCTCGCGATCGGTCTGCAACCCATAACGCTCTATCGCCTCTTGGCAAACCTGCCTGTCCAGACTCCCCTGCTCCACCAACGCTGTCAGCGCCGCCAGCACGATGTGATAGCGATCCACCTCAAAGAAATCCCGAAGCGCCGCCCGGGTATCGCTGCGACCAAAGCCGTCAGTGCCCAGCACGGTATAAGCCGAATCCACGTACGACCCAATCATCTGCGGCACCGCCCTTACATAGTCAGACACTGCCACCACCGGCGCGCCTTTGGGCAAGCACTCCGCCAGATGACTACACCGCGCCGGCTGTTGCGGATGCAGACGGTTCCAGCGCTCCACCTCACGAGCATCCCGCGCCAGTTCGCTGAAGCTGGTGACACTGAACACTTCAGCTTCAACCTGCCAATCATCTGCCAGCAACTGCGCCGCGGCCTGGGCTTCACGCACCAGCGTGCCGGAGCCAAGCAGGCGCACCTTGCCGCCGGTCTGCCCGCTCAACCGGTACATGCCTTTGATAATCGCCACTTCGACGCCTGCCGGCAGGCTCGGCTGCGGGTAGTTTTCGTTCATCAGGGTCACGTAGTAGAACTCGTCCACATCGTGCTCCAGCATCTGGCGCATGCCATGGTCGAGGATCACTGCAAACTCACCGGCAAACGCCGGGTCGTACGCGCGGCAATTGGGCACCGTGGCGGCGGTCAGGTGGCTGCTGCCGTCCTGGTGCTGCAAGCCTTCGCCACCCAAGGTGGTGCGCCCGGCGGTGGCGCCCAGCAGGAAGCCACGGGCACGCTGGTCGGCGGCGGCCCATATCAGGTCGCCCACCCGCTGAAAACCGAACATCGAGTAATAGATGTAGAACGGCAGCATCCGCAGGCCATGCACCGAATAACTGGTAGCCGCCGCCACCCAGGAGCTGATGGCGCTGGCTTCGCTGATGCCTTCTTCGAGGATCTGCCCGTCGGTGGCTTCGCGGTAGCTGAGGATCGAGCCGATGTCTTCCGGCTCGTAACGCTGGCCGACACTGGAATAGATACCGATCTGCTTGAACAGGTTGGCCATGCCGAAGGTGCGCGCTTCATCGGCGACGATGGGCACGATGCGCGGGCCGAGGGCCTTGTCCTTGAGCAGATTGGTGAGCATGCGCACAAAGGCCATGGTGGTGGACATTTCCTTGCCGTCCGCCTGGGTGGCAAACGCGCCGTAGCCCGACACCGGCGGCACGCTCACGGTAGGCGCCTGCTGGCCGCGACTCGGCACATACCCGCCGAGGTCGGCGCGGCGCTGGTGCAGGTAACGCATTTCGAGGCCGTCCGGCGCCGGTTTGTAGAAGCTCAGGGATTCGGTCTGCTCATCCGACAGCGGCAACTGGAAGCGATTGCGGAAGGCGATCAAGGCTTCGCGGTCGAGCTTCTTCTGCTGGTGGGTGGTCATCTTGCCCTGCCCGGCCTCGCCCATGCCGAAGCCCTTCTTAGTCTGGGCCAGGATCACCGTGGGCTTGCCGCTGACCCGGCGTGCGGCGTGGTAGGCGGCGTGGATCTTGACCATGTCATGGCCACCGCGCTTGAGGCGGTCGATCTGTTCATCGCTCATGCCTTCGACAAGCTTGGACAGCGCCTCGCTTTGGCCAAAGAAGTGTTCACGGTTATAGGCACCGTCCTTGGCGGCGAAGGTCTGGAATTGCCCGTCCACGGTCTGCGACAGGGTGCGCGCCAGTTCGCCGTCGGTGTCCTTGGCCAGCAAGGCGTCCCAGTCCGAACCCCAGACCAGTTTGATCACGTTCCAGCCGGCCCCGGCAAACAAGGCTTCCAGCTCGTCGATGATCCGACCGTTGCCCCGCACCGGGCCGTCGAGGCGTTGCAGGTTGCAGTTGACCACCCAGGTCAGGTTGTCCAGGCCTTCGCGGGCCGCCAGGGTCAGGGCCGACATGCTTTCCGGCTCGTCCATCTCGCCGTCGCCGAACACGCCCCAGACGTGACGGTCGGTGGTGTCCTGCAAACCACGGTGTTGCAGGTAGCGCATGAACCGCGCCTGGAAAATCGAGCTGATGGGGCCAATGCCCATGGAGCCGGTGGGAAATTGCCAGAAGTCCGGCATCAACCACGGGTGCGGATAGCTGGACAGGCCCCGGGCGCCCGCCTTGCCGGCACCGATTTCCTGGCGATAGTGGGCCAGGTCGGTTTCGCTCAGGCGGCCTTCAAGGAAGGCGCGGGCGTAGATGCCAGGGGCGGAATGGGGTTGGTAGAACACCAGGTCGCCGCCAAAACCGTCGTTGCGGGCGCGAAAGAAGTGGTTGAAGCCCACTTCAAATAAATCCGCCGCACTGGCGTAGCTGGCGATATGGCCGCCCAGCTCGCCATAGGCCTGGTTAGCGCGTACCACCATGGCCAGGGCGTTCCAGCGCACCACCGAGGCCAGGCGCTCTTCGGTGGCCAGGTCGCCGGGGAACGGCGGTTGCTGGTCCACGGCGATGCTATTGATATAAGGCGTGCCGTGCCGGGGTTTCCAGGCGATGTGCGGCGCGCCGCCGGCGTCCGCCAGCATGTCGAGGATCTCCCGGGCCCGGGCGGCGCCGGCGTTGGCCACCAGGGAGGCCAGGGCATCGCGCCATTCCGCCAGTTCTTCCTGGTCCATCGCTGTGTGACTCACTGCACTCGCAAAACCGTTCATGGGCACCTCCGGGCTTTTTTTCCAGTTTATGTCGGTGCCAAGGGATTTTTTGACTGTTGTAAGCCGTCCAACCAATCCTTTTGAGCACAAATCACTGCCAATCGTCTAATTCAGAGCACGTTGTGCTTCAACTCCCTGAAAGCCCGCAATTGTGTTTAAAATGCCGCCCGCTCAATGACCGACGTTGCCCGATGAACCCAGACGCACTCGCCACCCTGCACGCCCATTTGCTGACCGCCCTGCACACCGTCCCCGCCGAGACCCGGCGCCTGTTTCACGGGCGTGGCCGCTGCTGGCCGGGCCTGGAACAGCTGACGGTGGACTGGTTGCAAGGCGTGGTGCTGGTCTCGCTGTTCAAGGAGCCCGAGGCTGCACAGCTTGAGGCGTTGAAGCAGATGCTGGTGCAGTTCGATTGGTCGTCCTATGGTGCCCATACCGTGGCACTGCAACACCGCTACCTGCCGCAAAGCACCACCGAATGGCTGCTGGGCGAGGCGGTCGACGAACTGATCATCACCGAAGGCGGCCTGCGCTACCTCATCGACCTGGGCAAAAAGCAGAACAGCGGGCTGTTCCTCGACATGCGCTACGGTCGCAACTGGGTACGCGAACAGTCCCGGGGCCTGCGGGTGCTGAACCTGTTTGCCTACACCTGCGGCTTCTCCGTGGCCGCCATCGAAGGCGGCGCCGAGCATGTGGTGAACCTGGATATGGCCCGTGGCCCCTTGAGCCGGGGCCGCGACAATCACCGCCTCAATGGTCATGACCTGGGCAAGGTGAGCTTTCTTGGCCACGACCTGTTCAAGTCCTGGGCCAAGGTCACCCACAGCGGCCCGTACGACCTGGTGATCATCGACCCGCCCTCCTTCCAGAAAGGCAGTTTCCTGCTGACCAAGGACTACCAGCGCGTACTGCGCCGTCTGCCGGATTTGCTCACGGCCCAGGGTACGGTGCTGGCGTGCATGAATGATCCGGCCTTCGGCGAAGACTTCCTGATCGACGGCGTAACCCGCGAAGCGCCTGGCCTGCGCTTTGACCAGCGGCTGGAAAACCCGCCGGAATTTCCCGATATCGACCCGCAAAGCGGATTAAAGGCACTGGTGTTCCGTCAAGGCTGATGCCGAAACGTCTTACGCTTGCTACGCTTAACCTACGCCGGGTGGTGAACCTTATCCCACCCTTCCCGGTCGATACTTGCACACTCTGGCCAGATTCGACGGTGTTACCCCGTCGGCTGCCCTGTTTCACCCTTTGGAGAACGCCCCTGTGATATCGACCCTGCATGTAGCCCGTCTCAAGGCCTGGGGCGCCCATGGTTTTACCGCCACCGGCGTGGTCCTGGCCTTCCTGGCCACCCTGGCGCTGCTGGAAAACTCACCCAAGGCCTGCCTGCTGTGGCTGGGCCTGGCGCTGGTGGTGGACGGTGTCGACGGCTCACTGGCGCGACGGGTGAATGTCAGCACGGTATTGCCAAGCTTCGACGGTTCGGTGCTGGACCTGGTGATCGATTACCTCACCTACGTGTTTATCCCGGCACTGTTCATCTATCGCTACATCGATCTGCCGGAGTTCACCCACCTGTTTACGGTGTCGGTGATCCTGGTGTCGTCGCTGTTCTGCTTCTGCAACGTGAACATGAAGAGCAAGGACAACTACTTCGTCGGCTTCCCCGCTGCGTGGAACGTGGTGGCGCTGTGCGTCTATATCATCCAGCCGGATGCCTGGGTCACTTTGCTCACCGTGATCGGCCTGGCGTTGCTGACCGTGACGCCGATGAAGTTCCTGCACCCGTTCCGGGTGAAGCGCTTCATGCCGATCAATATCGCCGTCACCACCATCTGGCTGCTGTGCAGCTTTTTGATGGTGGTGGATTACCCGAATACCAACCCGTGGACCTTTGGGTTGTGGTCGCTGATGTCGGCGTACTTTCTGGGAATCTGCATCTGGCGTACGGCGCTGGAGTGGGTCGGGACACACAAATAAGCAAGCGGCCCCGCTCCCACATTTGGATCGCCTCATACCCGGGTTATGGGTAAGATACCGGCCTTTCGCGCAGCCCTTTCTGCGCCTTGCCGAATAAGTCTTGCCCATGCCCTTCGAACTCAGCGTCGACCTCACTACCCTGGCGATTCTCGCCGTTGTTGCCTTCATCGCCGGTTTCATCGACGCCATCGCCGGCGGTGGCGGCCTGCTGACCACACCCGCCCTGCTGACCGCCGGCATGCCGCCCCACCTGGTGCTGGGCACCAACAAGCTCAGTTCCACCTTCGGCTCGGCCACCGCCAGTTTTACCTTCTACCGCCGCAAGCTGTTTCACCCGCGCCAGTGGGTGCATGCCATCGTCGGTACCCTGATCGGCGCACTCACCGGCGCGGTGGTCGCCCATTACCTGCCCGCCGAAACCCTGAACAAGATGCTCCCGGTGATTGTGTTCGGCTGTGGTTTGTATCTGCTGTTCGGCGGCACGCCCAAGGCGGCGCTGGACAACGACGCGCCGATCAAAAAGAAATGGCAGTCCACCCAGGGCTTTGGCCTGGGCTTCTATGATGGCGTGGCCGGCCCGGGCACCGGGGCGTTCTGGACGGTGAGCACGATGCTGCTGCACCCCATCGACCTGGTAAAAGCCAGCGGTGTGGCGCGCAGCATGAACTTCGTCAGCAACGCGGCGGCGCTGACGGTGTTCATTTTCAATGGCTCGGTGGACTGGATTGTCGGCCTGTGCATGGGCGTGTCGGTGATGTGCGGCGCGTTCTTTGGCGCACGCAGCGCCATCAGCGGCGGCGCCAAGTTCATTCGCCCGGTGTTCATCACCGTGGTGCTCGGCCTGACGGTGCGCCTAGCCTGGCAGCACTGGTTCAGCGTGGCCTAAACGACGGGCCAGGTAGAGGTCGATCAGGTAGCGCGCAATCGAGCGGGACGCCGGCAACGGCGGCAGCTCATGGACGTTGAACCACTGCGCGTCTTCGATCTCGTCGGCCTGGGGCACAATATCGCCGCCGGCATACTCGGCGTGAAAGCCCAGCATCATCGAGTGCGGGAACGGCCAGCACTGGCTGCCCATGTACTGGATATTCTTGACCTCTACCTGCACTTCTTCACGCACTTCGCGAATCAGGCAGTCTTCGGCCGACTCACCAGGCTCGGCGAATCCTGCCAGGGTGCTGTAGACCCCCGTGACAAAGCGCGGCGAACGGGCCAACAGGATCTCATCGCCACGGGTCACCAGCACGATCATGCTCGGCGAGATACGCGGGTAGCTGCGCAGGTCACAGGCCTGGCAGAACATCGCCCGCTCCCGTGGCACCTGCACCATCGCCTGGCCACAGCTTCCACAGAAACGATGCTCACGCGCCCAGGTGCCGATTTGCGCGGCGTAGCCCAGGACTTTGTACAGGGTGTGGTCGCCTTGCAGCATGAAGCCGCGCAGGCCCTGCCAGCCGCAGCCCGGCACATCGGCGGGGCTGTTGAGCTCCAGCAGGTACACCGGCTCACCGTCCAGATGGCCGATGCCATGTTCGGCAAACACCGACAGGTCCTGGCGCTTGAGCCATTCCCGGGGGAACAGCGGGCCGTTCTGGTCGTGTAAAAAGCCTTCGCGACTGCGGGCCACAGCCCAGCCGCCCGGGGCGTCGTTGTCCAGCAGCGTTGTGGTAATCCAGCCTGGGGTCATGTTCAGTCAATCCACGAATTCGGGTTTCTGCTTGCTCATATGGGCCGCGATGGCCACGCGCAGGTCGTTGGATTGCAACATAGCTGAGTTCCAGGTGGCAACGTATTCCAGACCATCATTGATGCTGTGGTCACGCATGTAGCTGATCATCGCCTTGGTGCCGGTGACTGCTATAGGTGATTTGGCGGCGATTTCCCGGGCGATTTCCATCACGCCGGCCAGCAGGCTCTCGTGATCGCTGTACACCCGATTCACCAGGCCGATGCTGCGCGCCTCGATGGCACCGAACTGGCGGCCGGTGTAGGCCAGCTCGCGGAGCATACCGTCGCCGACGATTCGGGGCAGGCGTTGCAGGGTGCCGACGTCGGCGGCCATGCCGATGTCGATTTCCTTGATGGAGAATTGCGCGTCTTCAGCGGCGTAGCGCATGTCACAGGCGCTGATCAGGTCGATCGCGCCGCCGATGCAGTAGCCGTGGATCGCCGCGAGTACCGGCTTGCGGCAGTTGTCGACGGCGTTGAACGAGGCTTGCAGTTCGAAGATCTTGCGCCGCAGCAGCCGCGCATTGCGGCCGACGTCCTTGCCGAATTCGTTGGCTACCGAGGCCAGCATCATCAGGTCGATGCCGGAGGAAAAATGCTTGCCGGCGCCGCTGATGACCACGGCCCGTACGGCGTCGGTGTCTTCGATCCATTGGAAGATGTCGATGATCTCGGTCCAGAACGCGGCGTTCATGGCGTTGATCTTTTCCGGGCGGTTGAGCTGCACATGGGCGACGTTGCCGCTGAGTTCGACGACAAAGGCTTGGTATTCGGACATGGCAGTGATCCTTGACTGGCGGCTGGGGTAAGGGCCGAACTATATCAAGGGTGTGTGATGGCGGGTAAGGCTGTGCATGCGCCAAAAACAGGACTGAAGAACAGCGAAGATCAAATGTGGGAGCTGGCTTGCCTGCGATGGCGGTGTATCAGTTAACAAAGATGCAAGCTGACCCACCGCTATCGCAGGCAAGCCAGCTCCCACAATGGTTTTGCGGTGTTCCTTAGCTTGGTAGCCAGAGGCGGAAGCGTGCGCCGCCCAATGGCGAAGCCTCGGCCGTAAGGGTTCCACCTTGTGCCTCCAGCGCCCGCCGACTGATAGCCAACCCCAAGCCAAAACCGCCAGTAGCGCGGTCACGACTGCGATCCAGCCTATAAAACGGCTCGAAAATCCGCTCTCGCTGATCCGCCGGAATGCCGATGCCGTCATCATCCACCCAGATCTCACACCCCTTGGGACACACCTTCACCCCTACCTGAATCCTTCGCTCGCAATATCGCATTGCGTTGCGCAGCAGGTTCTGCAGGGCCCGGGCAGTCAGGCGCGGGTCCAGGGTGAAGCGCTCCACCGCGCAGTCCAGCACCACGTCCATCACGATGTCGGGGTTTTCCAGTTCGTCGTCGACGCTGCCCAGGATGCTGTCGATAAACTCATCCAGCACCACTTCCACCCGCTCCGGGGTTTGCGCAGGGTTCTGCAGGCGGCTATAGGACAGCAGCTCCAGCACCAGTTCGTCCAGTTCACGAATGTGTGCCACCAGGCCTTGCAGGCGTTCGCGGCTGGCGGCCGGCAGCTCGTCGGACAGCGCCAGGGCCAGGCCGAAATCCAGGCGCGTCAGTGGCGTGCGCAGTTCATGGGAGACCGCGTTGAGCAGGTCGCGCTGCTGATTGAGCAGTTGCTCGATGTCGTTGGCCATGGTGTCGAACACCGCCGCCAGGCTGCCGATGTTGGAGCTGGGGGGAATCTTCGTGCGTGCCGCAAGGTTGCCCTGGCCGAGTTCGGCCGCTGTGCTTTTCAGGCGCTCCAGGTCGCGCCAGTGGGGCCGCAACCAGAACAGCAGGCACGCCAGCAGCGCCGCGCCGATCAGCACGTTCATGCTCCAGTACAACAGGTTCATGTCCAGCGGGTCCGGCGGTACCGAGACCTTGACCACCAGTTGGTCGTCGAGGGCCGAACTGACGTCATCCGCCCAGCCCCACTCGCCCAGGCGAATCACCATCTGGTCCTTTTCCAGCAGGCGCTGTTCTTCCGGGGTGTAGCTGGCGTCCTGGATACGCAGCAGTTGCACCTTCAGCGGCGCAAAATCCGCCGCCAGGCGTACGGTGACATTGGCCCACTGCTCCACCGGCACCCGCTGGTATTCCTTGACGATCAGGCTCTGCATCCCTCGGGACTGCTCGATGTTGTAGCTCATGTAACGGTGTTCAAACAGCTGGATCACCGCCCGCGGCACCAGGTAGATCGCGGCGGCGAAGGTGACGATGGTAATCAGGTACAACCGAATCAGGACGCGAAACATGGCTCAGCATTCCCACTCGGATCGGCTGAACAGATAGCCCTTGCCCCACACCGTCTTGATCTTGCGCGCTTCACCGGCGTGGTCGTCGAACTTGCGCCGCAGCTTGGAAATCGCCACATCCACCGAGCGGTCGGTGCCGTTGAATTCGATGCCCCGCAGGCGTTGCAGGATCTGGTCGCGGCTGAGCACTTCGCCGGCATGCCGGGCCAGCACCACCAGCAGGTTGTATTCACCGCTGGACAGCTCCACCGCCTGGTCGCGCCAGGTCACGGTGCGCTCCGACAGGTCGATGCACAGGTTGCCCATCAGGATCTGGTCGTTGGCGACCTGGGGCTCGGTAAGGCTGCTGCGGCGCAGCAAGGTACGCACGCGGGCCAGCAATACCCGGGGCTCACAGGGTTTGGTGACGTAGTCGTCGGCGCCCATTTCCAGGCCCAGTACCTGGTCGTGGCTGTCGTCGCGGGCGGTGAGCATCAGGATCGGCAGCGTGGCCGAATCGGCCCGCAGCAAGCGGCAGACTTGCAGGCCGTCGAGGCCCGGCAGCATCAGGTCGAGGATCACCAGGTCCGGCGGGTTGAGCCGTGCGCGCTCACGCACGTGGTCGCCCCGGCTGAGCACACTGACGTGATAGCCGTTGCGTTCCAGATAACTGGCAATCAATTCGGAGAGCGCGGCGTCGTCTTCCACCAGGAGAATGTTGGGCATGGTATTTCCAAATAATACAATTTCTAAGTCGTACGCAGATCCAATGTGGGAGCGGTTTTGTGTGGGAGCTGGCTTGCCTGCGATGGCATCTCCCCGGTTTTACTGAATAAACCGAGGCGTCTGCATCGCAGGCAAGCCAGCTCCCACAAAAGCCCAGCTCTCACACAAGCCCCACACATTAGATCTTCGGTGCCTGGAACATCGTGTAAGGTTCGGCGGATATGAAGGATATACGCCCCCGCGCACCTGTGGGCCGCACCTTACATTTCTTCACACACCACCTACAGAGCTTCACAGCACTGTGGCGGGGGCGCCCGTAGGATGCGCCAGTCAATATTGGGATATGAGCATGTCGAAGAATCTGTTTGCGCCGTCTTGCCTGTTGGCCCTGACACTGGCGCTGAGCGCGTGTGGCAAGTCCGCAAGTGAGACCGCCGAGGCACCACTGGCCAAGGTGCGGATCGAAACCCTTGAAGCCAAGCCCCTGTCCATCACCAGCGAGCTGAGCGGGCGGATTGCCGCCCCACGCATCGCAGAAGTGCGCGCCCGGGTCGCCGGCGTGGTGTTGCAGCGGGTGTTCAAGGAAGGTCACGACGTGAAACAGGGCGATGTGCTGTTCCGGATTGACCCGGCGCCGTTCAAGGCCGACCTCGACAGCGCCCAGGCCAGCCTGCGCAAGGCCGAGGCCAATGCCTTCCAGGCGCGCCTGCAAGAGCAGCGCTACAGCCAGTTGGTGGAAGGCAACGCCATCAGCGGCCAGGAATACGACAACGCCCGCGCCGCCGCCCGGCAGACCGCCGCCGATGTGGCCGCCAACCAGGCCGCGGTGCAGCGCGCCAAATTGAACCTGGGTTATGCCACCGTCACTGCGCCGATTTCCGGGCGCATCGGCCGCGCGCTGGTGACCGAAGGCGCACTGGTGGGCCAGAACGAAGCCACGCCGATGGCGCTGATCCAGCAACTGGACCCGATCCACGCCGACCTGACCCAATCCACCCGCGAGCTGAATGACCTGCGCCGGGCCTTCCGCGCCGGGCACTTGAAGCAGGTCGGCCAGGACCAGGCCAAGGCCACGCTGATCCAGGATGACGGCAGCCTGTATCCGTTGCCGGGCAAGTTGCTGTTCGCCGAGATCAGCGTCGACCCGGGCACCGGCCAGATCATCCTGCGCAGCGAGTTCCCCAACCCGGACCTCGACCTGCTGCCCGGCAGCTTTATCCGCGTACGCCTGGAGCAAGCCGTCGACCAGCAAGGCATCAGCGTGCCGCAACGGGCAATCACCCGCGACAGCGCCGGGATCCCGATGGTGTTGCTGCTGGACGCCGAGCAAACCGTAAGCCAGCAGCCGGTGGAACTGGGTTCGGTGGTGAATGACCGGTGGGTTGTCACCAGCGGCCTCAAGGCCGGTGACCGTATCGTCGTCGAAGGCCTGCAACACGCCCGCCCTGGCGAGAAAGTCCAGGTTGACGACAGCCCCGCGCCAATCGCCCAGGCATCCGGCCAATAAGGATCGTTTTCCATGCCGCAATTCTTTATCGACCGCCCGATCTTCGCCTGGGTGGTCGCACTCTTTATCCTGCTGGCCGGCGCCCTCGCCATCCCGCAGTTGCCGGTGGCGCAGTACCCCAACGTCGCCCCGCCGAAAGTCGAGATCTACGCGGTGTACCCGGGCGCCTCGGCGCAGACCCTGGACGAAAGCGTGGTCAGCCTGATCGAGCAGGAGCTTAACGGCGCCGATCACCTGCTGTATTTCGAATCCCAGAGCAGCCTGGGTTCGGCCACTATCACCGCGACCTTCCAGCCGGGCACCGACCCGGAGATGGCTCAGGTCGACGTGCAAAACCGTCTCAAGGCCGTGGAGCCGCGACTGCCCCAGGCAGTGACCCAGCAAGGCTTGCAGGTAGAGAAAGTCTCCGCCGGCTTCCTGCTGCTGGTCACGCTGACCTCCAGCGACGGTAAGCTCGATGATGTGGCGCTCAGCGATTACCTGGCGCGCAACGTAATGAACGAGCTCAAGCGCCTGGACGGTGTGGGCAAGGCCCAGCTGTACGGTGCCGAACGCGCGATGCGGATCTGGATCGACCCGCAGAAGCTGATCGGTTTCAACCTGACCCCGGCCGACGTCAACGCCGCCATCGCCGCGCAGAACGCCCAGGTATCGGCCGGCAGCATCGGTGACTTGCCGGGCACCAAGACTCAGGAAATCACTGCATCGATCCTGGTCAAAGGCCAGCTCTCGACCCCGGCCGAGTTTGCCGACATCGTGCTCAAGGCCAACCCGGACGGTTCCACCGTGCGCGTCGGTGACGTGGCGCGGGTGGAAATCGGCAGCCAGGAATACCAGTTTTCCACCCGCCTGAACGGCAAGCCGTCCACCGCCGTCAGTGTGCAGCTGTCCCCCGGTGCCAACGCCTTGAGCACTGCGACCCTGGTGCGGGCGAAGATGGACGAACTGGCGCGCTACTTCCCGGCCAACGTCGAATACAAGATCCCTTACGACACCTCGCCGTTCGTGAAGGTCTCGATCACCAAGGTGGTGTACACCCTGGGCGAGGCGATGTTGCTGGTGTTTGCGGTGATGTTCCTGTTCCTGCAGAACATCCGCTACACGTTGATCCCGACGCTGGTGGTGCCGATTGCGTTGATGGGCACCTTTGCGACGATGCTGTTGCTCGGCTTCTCGATCAACGTGCTGACCATGTTCGGCATGGTGCTGGCGATCGGCATCCTGGTGGACGATGCGATTGTGGTGGTGGAGAACGTCGAGCGGATCATGGTTACCGAGGGCCTGTCGCCCAAGGAAGCCACGCGCAAGGCCATGGGCCAGATCACCGGGGCGATTGTCGGCATCACCCTGGTGCTGGTGGCGGTGTTCCTGCCGATGGCGTTCATGCCGGGTTCGGTGGGGGTGATCTACCAGCAGTTCTCGTTGTCGATGGCTACTTCGATCCTGTTCTCGGCGTTCCTCGCCCTGACCTTGACCCCGGCCCTGTGCGCGACCCTGCTCAAGCCGATTGCCAAGGGCGAGCACCATGAGAAAGGCGGGTTCTTCGGCTGGTTCAACCGGCGCTTCGAGCAGTTCACCGACCGCTATGAAGGCTGGGTGGCGTATGCCCTCAAGCGCAGCGGGCGCTATCTGGTGATCTATCTGGTGCTGGTGGTGGGCCTTGGGGTGTTGTTCAGCCGCCTGCCCTCCTCGTTCCTGCCGGTGGAAGACCAGGGTTACACCATCACCGATATCCAGCTGCCGCCGGGTGCGAGCAAGAACCGCACGGTGCAGGTGGCCGAGCAGATCGAGGCGCATAACGCCGGCGAGCCGGGCGTGGGCGATACCACGATGATCATGGGCTTCAGCTTCTCCGGTTCGGGGCAGAACGCGGCACTGGCGTTTACCACCCTCAAGGACTGGTCGGAGCGCAGCAGCAAGGATTCCGCCGCCGCGATTGCAGACCGCGCCAACGCGGCCTTCAGCGAACTGAAGGATGCGATCGCCTATGCAATCCTGCCGCCGCCGGTGGATGGCCTGGGCACCTCCAGTGGTTTCGAGTTCCGTCTGCAGGACCGTGGTGGCGTCGGTCATGCCGCGCTGATGGAAGCCCGAACCGAACTGCTGGCCGCCGCCGAGAAAAGCCCGATCCTGGCCAACGTGCGGGAGAGCGCTTTGGCCGAGGCGCCTCAGGTGCAACTGGAAGTGGACCGCAAGCAAGCCAATGCCCTGGGCATTTCCTTTGCCGATATCGGCAATGTGCTGTCCTCGGCCATCGGTTCGGCCTATATCAACGACTTCCCCAACCAGGGCCGCATGCAGCGCGTGGTCGTTCAGGCCGAAGGCGATCAGCGCAGCCAGGTGGCCGACCTGATGAAGATCCATGTGCGCAACAACGCCGGGAAGATGGTGCCGCTGTCGGCCTTCGTTGAAGCGCGCTGGATCCAGGGCCCGGCCCAGTTGACCCGTTACAACGGTTACCCGGCCATCGCGATTTCCGGTGAGTCTGCGCCGGGCCACAGCACCGGTGAGGCGATGGAGGAAATCCAGCGGCTGGTCAGCCAACTGCCCGCCGGCCTGGGCCAGGAATGGACTGGCCTGTCGCTGCAGGAGCGCTTGTCGGGCTCCCAGGCACCGCTGCTGCTCGGCTTGTCGCTGTTGATTGTGTTCCTGTGCCTGGCGGCGCTGTATGAAAGCTGGTCGATCCCGACTTCGGTGCTGCTGGTGGTGCCCCTCGGCGTACTCGGCGCGGTATTGGCCGTGAGCTTGCGCGGGATGCCCAACGATGTGTTCTTCAAGGTCGGACTGATTACGATTATTGGCCTGTCGGCGAAGAACGCGATCCTGATCATCGAGTTTGCCAAGGACCTGTATGACCAGGGTGAAGACCTGATCGATGCCACGTTGAAAGCCGCACGCCTGCGTCTGCGGCCGATCATCATGACGTCCCTGGCGTTCATCCTCGGCGTGGTACCGTTGGCGATTGCCACGGGTGCCAGCTCGGCGAGCCAACAGGCTATCGGTACCGGGGTGATCGGCGGGATGATCACCGCGACGCTGGCGGTGGTGTTTGTGCCGGTGTTCTTTGTGGTGGTGATGAAGCTGGTGAAGAAGCGCCACAAAGACAGCTGAACAAAGGACTCAGGTGGGCTAAGGTAATGCAAACCCTGGCCCATCGAGCTCCCATGCCCTTCCTTGCCCGTACCCACCCTCGCCTGTCCTCCGCCGCCGTATTGGGCCTGGCGGTGGGCCTCCTGGCTCCGGCCGACACGATCATCAGCAAAATCCTTATCGGCTGGAACGCCGGGGTCTGGACCTACCTGGTGCTGATGCTGTGGCTCA
This sequence comes from Pseudomonas sp. BIGb0558, assembly GCF_024807515.1. Classification (NCBI taxonomy): domain Bacteria; kingdom Pseudomonadati; phylum Pseudomonadota; class Gammaproteobacteria; order Pseudomonadales; family Pseudomonadaceae; genus Pseudomonas; species Pseudomonas sp. BIGb0558. Next base: position 60,101 of record NZ_JANUEW010000024.1, on the reverse strand, counting down.
CCAGCCATTCCCGGGCCGACGACGTAAAGCGCATCGCCGAGATCGAAGACGAGAACGCCAGCCTGGTGCTGTTCATGGTGTGCATTGCGGCGATTGCCAGCCTGGCGACCATTACCTTTGAACTGGTGGGCAGCAAGGACCTGAGCAGTACCGAGCGCCTGTTGCACTACGGGTTTACCGGCCTGACGGTGATCGGTTCGTGGTTGCTGATCGGGGTGATTTTCAGCGTGCATTACGCGCGCCTCTACTACACCTGGGACGGCCCCGAGCCGGCGTTGCGTTTTGCCGAGGATTTACGCACGCCCAATTACTGGGACTTTCTGTACTTCTCGTTCACCATCGGGGTGGCGGTACAAACCGCGGACGTCGGCGTTGCCACCCGCGGCCTGCGCAAGGTGGTGCTGGGGCAGTCTCTGATCGGGTTCCTGTTCAATACCGCCATTCTCGGCTTCTCGATCAACATTGCCGCCGGGCTGTTCGGTTGAGGCTGCACAAAACTTCTAGACGCCAGCCCGCGCCCCGGCGCTAACTGGCGGCAACTACCCGTCATCGGTGCTTTATGACCGCCCACAACTGGATCGACCTGGCTCAGGACGCCGACACCGGCATCGAGACCTTGCGTGCGCATTTCGAGGGGCATGCCTATGACCCCCACTGGCACGACAGTTTCCTGGTGGGCGTTACCGAACAAGGGGTGCAGCAATTCAACTGCCGCCGCACCCGCCATCACAGCACCCCGGGGCAAGTGTTTTTGCTGGAACCGGGAGAAATCCATGACGGCAACGCCCCCACCGCCGAGGGCTTCACCTACCGCATGCTGTACCTCGACCCGCATTGGCTGGAGCGCGAAGTATCGGCCGTGTTCGAGGAAGCGCCGGCCAACAGCCAACTGAGCTTTGCAAGCACCTTGACCACTGATCCGCGCCTGGCACAGGCCACCAGTCACGCCTTCCACAGCCTGCACCACGGCGAACTGCGCATCGTACGCCAAAGCACCCTCGATCAACTGCTGGAGCGCCTGACCGGCCAATTGCAGTGGCGCCAGCGCTATCACGAAGACCCTCGTTTGCCGCTGGTAGCCCACAAGGCCCGGGAATACCTGCACGCCCACCTGCATCAAGACATCGGCATGGACGAGCTGGCGCTGGCCACCGGTGTCGATCGCTTCCGTCTGACCCGCGCCTTCAAGAGTGCCTTTGGCCTGCCGCCCCACGCTTACCTGGTGCAACTGCGCCTGGCCCGCGCCCGCAACCTGCTCGCCAAGGGCGAACAACCCGCCGAAGTGGCGACCGCCCTGGGGTTTGCCGACCAAAGCCATCTGGGCCGCTGGTTCGTGCGGGCCTATGGCCTTACACCGGCGGCCTACCGCAAGCGCTGCTCAAATCTTCCAGACAGATAACCACGCCTTTGTGAAGATCGACGCCATTGATCTGCTCACTGGAGTCGCGCTGCCATGTTCCCTACCTTGCTGCCGTTTTTGCTGTTTGCATTCGTAGCCTCCATCACCCCCGGCCCGACCAATATCCTGGTGCTGAGCAACAGCGCCCGTTACGGCTTCAAGGCGGCCGTGCCAATTATTCTCGGCGCCTGTGTCGGCGCAGCGGGAATCGTACTGTTGGTGGGCTCGGGGTTTGGACAGTCCCTGGCACATTTGCCGAGAGTACAAACCGCCATGCAATGGGCGGGCGTCGCGTGGTTGAGTTACCTCGCCTGGCAGATCTTCATCGCCCCGGCCCATGCGATCCATCCCGATGCGCCCGGAAAACGCCTGGGCCTCACCGGCGCCGCCAGCCTGCAACTGGTCAACCCCAAGACCTGGATGATGGCCCTGGCGGTGGTCAGCGTGTTCGCCGGCAACGGCGAGGAACGCCAAAGCCACGTGGTGTACCTGTCCCTCGCGTTTTTCCTGATCTCCCTTCCCTGCCTGGCCACCTGGGCATTGCTGGGTATCGGCTCGGCCCGGGTGTTCCGCTCGGCCAAGGCCATGCAGCGCTTTAACCGTTGCATGGCGGGGCTGCTGTTGGGGTCGACCTGGTTGAGCGTGCTGCTCTGAATCGCACCGACTATCGGGCCTTGTCCTACAAATTCTTGACGACTTTCCTACTTTAGTGGTTTCCTGAAACCGGTTTCAGTCATTCCAATAAGAAAAGAAGGTCTATGACCGTGAACACTTTTTCCGCCGCCCAGCGCAGCCGCGTGACCATGCTTGACGTTGCCGAGCGTGCCGGCGTTTCCAAAGCCAGCGTTTCACGCTTTATCGGTGAAGACCGCGCCCTGCTCTCAGACGCCATCGCCCTGCGCATCGAACAGGCCATCGACGAACTCGGCTACCGCCCGAACCAGATGGCTCGCGGCCTGAAGCGCGGGCGCACCCGCCTGATCGGCATGCTGGTGGCCGATATCCGCAACCCCTATTCGATTGCCGTGATGCACGGCGTGGAAACCGCCTGCCGCCAGCACGGCTACAGCCTGGTGGTGTGCAACACCGACCGCGACGACGAGCAAGAGCGCCAGCACCTGGCCGCCCTGCGGGCCTACAACATCGAAGGCCTGATCGTGAACACCCTCGGCCATCACCTCGACCAGTTGCTGGAGCTGCAACGGGAAATGCCCCTGGTGCTGGTGGACCGCAAGGTTGAGCCATTGCACAGCGACCTGGTGGGGCTGGATAACGCGGTAGCGGTGCGCATGGCGGTGGAGCATCTCGAACAGCAAGGCTATCGCGACCTGCTGCTGGTCAGCGAACCCACCGATGGCACCAGCTCACGCCTGGAACGCCTGGACAGTTTCAAGGCCGAAATCGGCGAGCGCCCGCTGCTTACCGGCTCGGTGCTGGAGATCGATGATGATTTGAACAGCCACCTGCACGCCTTTCTCTCCCGTGATCACGCCGGCCCCAAAGCCTTGTTTTGCGCCAACGGCATCGCCGCCCTGGCCTGCACCCGGGCGCTGAAAGAACTGGGCTGCAAGCTGTTTGAAGATATCGGCCTGATCGCCCTGGATGACCTGGATTGGTACCCGCTGGTGGGCAGCGGCATCACCGCCCTCGCCCAGCCTACCGAGGCGATTGGCGCCAGTGCGTTTGACTGTTTGCTCAAGCGGTTGCGCGGGGATACAGCTCCCACACGCACCCTGGATTTCCTGCCGCAACTCATCATCCGGGGCTCCACCCAATCCCTTGTAGGAGCTGGCTTGCCTGCGATGGCGGTTTCTCAGGCGACACAGTAGTCGACTGACACACCGCCATCGCCGGCAAGCCGGCTCCTACAGTTTTGCTTTGCGTATAAAAATGAAACCGGTTTCAGAGGTACACAACAATGCATAAATACCCCGTTTCCATCAGCCTCTCCAGCTACGGCGCCGACCTGGTCCGCGATCGCGGCCAACTGACTTTTGTTGATGTGTTGGCCCGGGCCAGCGCGCAACGCATCGAGTGGCGCGAAGAACTGCTGACCACCGAACAGCCCGCTGAACTGGCCCAGGCCGCAGCGGATCAAGGCCTGGAATGCGTATTCTCATCGCCCCTCGAACTCTGGGTGGCCGGCCGCTCGCAGCCCAACGCCGAACTGGCCGCCACCCTCGACCGCGCCCAGGCGTTCGGCGCCCGCTGGCTGAAAGTCTCCCTGGGTTACTTCACCGACACCAACGACCTGGACAGCTTGAGCGCCCTGCTCAACCGCCATCCGGTGAAGCTGCTGGTGGAAAACGACCAGACCCTGCACGGCGGACGCATCGAACCGATGCAGCGTTTTTTCAACGAAGTCGAACGCCTGGCGGTGCCGGTGAAAATGACCTTCGATATCGGCAACTGGCAATGGCAGGACCAATCGGCCCTGACCGCCGCGCGCCTGTTGGGCCGGCACGTGGATTACCTGCACTGCAAGGCCGTCGCCCGACGCGCCGACGGCAAACTGGTAGCCCTGCCGCCGGGCGCCGCCGACCTGCATCTGTGGGAACAACTGCTGAGGCACATGACTCAAGGTATTACCCGGGCCGTGGAATTTCCGCTGCAAGGCGATGACCTGGTGCAGGTCACCGCACAGCAGGTCGCCGCCCTCGCCGTCCTTGGCCAGCCCCGCGTGGAGAATGCCCATGTCTGAGATCGATATCCTGTCGTTTGGTGAAACCATGGCGATGTTTGTCGCCGAACAGACCGGCGACCTGGCCCAGGTTGCGCAGTTTCACAAGCGCATTGCCGGGGCCGACAGTAACGTCGCCATCGGCCTGTCGCGCCTGGGGTTCAACGTGGCATGGCTGAGCCGAGTGGGCGCCGACTCCCTCGGGCGCTTTGTGGTAGACACCCTCCAGAACGAGGGCCTGGACTGCCGGCACGTGGCGGTCGACCCGCTGCATCCCACCGGTTTTCAACTCAAGTCCCGGGAAGAAGCCGGCGCTGACCCTCAGGTGGAATACTTCCGCCGTGGCTCGGCCGCCAGCCACTTGTCGGTGGAGGCGATCAAGCCCGAGCTGCTGCAAGCCCGGCACCTGCATGCCACAGGGATTCCGCCGGCGCTGTCGGACGCCACCCGCGACCTGTCGCGCCAGTTGATGACGCAAATGCGCGAGGCTGGCCGCAGCGTGTCCTTCGACCCGAACCTGCGCCCGTCCCTGTGGGCCAATGAGCAACGCATGATCAGCGAAATCAACGCCCTCGCCTGCCTGGCGGATTGGGTGTTGCCGGGCCTGAGCGAAGGCCGTTTGCTCAGCGGTTTTGAAGACCCGGCCGACATCGCTGCGTTCTACCTGGACCAGGGCGTGGAAGCCGTGGCCATCAAGCTCGGCCCTCACGGCGCGTACTACCGCACGCAGCTGGACCAGGGTTTCGTCGCCGCCGTACCGGTGGCCAAGGTGGTCGACACGGTCGGCGCCGGCGATGGTTTTGCCGTGGGCATGATCAGCGCGCTGTTGGAAAACCTCAGTTTTGTCGAGGCGGTGCAGCGCGGCAACTGGATCGGCAGCCGGGCGGTGCAGAGCCGTGGCGACATGGAAGGCTTGCCGTTCAGGACCGATTTGCCGCATGCGCAAAAAGCCGGTTGATCAGATTTACCCGTTACCTGTTGCCACAACTACAACAAGCTCAGGAGCAACCCTATGGAACCGTTGAAACTCGCCACCCGCCGTTGGTGGTACATCATGCCCATCGTGTTCATCACCTACAGCCTGGCGTACCTGGATCGCGCCAACTACGGCTTCGCCGCCGCCTCCGGGATGGCCGAAGACCTGATGATCACCCCGGGCATGTCGTCATTGCTGGGGGCGCTGTTCTTCCTCGGCTACTTTTTCTTCCAGGTGCCCGGCGCGATCTACGCGCAAAAGCGCAGCGTTAAAAAACTTATTTTCGTCAGCCTGATCCTCTGGGGCGGCCTGGCCACCCTGACCGGCATGGTGTCCAACGCCTACATGCTGATCGTGATCCGCTTCATGCTCGGGGTGGTGGAAGCCGCGGTGATGCCGGCGATGCTGGTGTACCTGTGCCACTGGTTCACCCGCGCGGAACGCTCCCGGGCCAACACCTTCCTGATCCTCGGCAACCCGGTGACCATGATGTGGATGTCGGTGGTGTCGGGCTACCTGGTGCAGCATTTCAGCTGGCGCTGGATGTTCATCATCGAAGGCCTGCCGGCGGTGCTGTGGGCGTTTATCTGGTGGAAGCTGGCGGATGAAAAACCCGCCGATGCCAAGTGGCTGAGCGCCCAGCATAAAAAAGACCTGGAAACCGCGCTGGCCGAAGAACAGGTGGGCATCAAGGCGGTGAAGAACTACGCCGAAGCCTTCCGCTCGCCCAAGGTGATCATCCTGGCGCTGCAGTTTTTCTGCTGGAGCATTGGCGTGTATGGCTTCGTGCTGTGGCTGCCGTCGATTCTCAAGGCCGGCCTGAAAATGGACATGGTCGAGGCCGGCTGGCTCTCGGCGCTGCCGTACCTGGCGGCGGTGATCGGCATGCTGGTGGTGTCGTGGGGCTCGGACAAGCTGCAAAAACGCAAACGCTTCGTGTGGCCGCCGCTGCTGATCGCCTCCATCGCGTTTTATGCCTCCTACGTGTTGGGCGCCGAACATTTCTGGTGGTCGTACACCCTGCTGGTGATCGCCGGGGCGTGCATGTATGCGCCGTACGGGCCGTTTTTCGCGATCGTCCCGGAAATCCTCCCGGCCAACGTCGCCGGTGGTGCCATGGCGCTGATCAACAGCATGGGCGCCCTCGGGTCGTTCGGCGGCTCGTACCTGGTGGGTTACCTCAACAGCAGCACCGGATCGCCCGGCGCCTCGTACCTGCTGATGAGCGGCGCGCTGCTGGTGTCGGTGGTGCTGACGATCTTTCTCAAGCCGGGCGCCAGTGACCGCGAACGCGCCCCGCTGCATTCCCTTGAATTGAAGGTAAAGACCTGATGAAAAAGTCTGTCGTGCTCTACAAGAAACTCTCCGCACCGCTGATGGCGCGCCTGCATGAACAGGCCGAGGTCACGCTGATCGAGGCGCTGGATGACAGCGGCCTGGCCAAGCTGCGCGAGGCCTTGCCGGCCGCCCAAGGCTTGCTCGGTGCCAGCCTGCGCTTGGACGCCAAGCTGCTCGACCTGGCGCCGAAGCTTGAGGCCGTCGCCAGCGTCTCGGTGGGTGTCGACAACTACGACATCGACTACCTGACCCAGCGCGGCATCCTGCTCAGCAACACCCCCGACGTGCTGACCGAAACCACCGCCGACACTGGCTTCGCGCTGATCCTGGCGACCGCCCGGCGAGTGGTGGAGCTGGCCAATATGGTGCGCGCCGGCAACTGGAACCAGAACATCGGCCCACTGCATTTTGGCAGCGACGTGCATGGCAAGACCCTGGGCATTATCGGCATGGGCCGGATTGGCGAAGCATTGGCCCAGCGTGGGCACTTCGGTTTCGGCATGCCGGTGATCTACCACAGCCACTCACCCAAGCCTGCGGTGGAGCAACGTTTCGGTGCCGAGTATCGCAGCCTGCCGGACCTGCTCCAACAAGCGGACTTTGTCTGCCTGACCTTGCCGCTGACCGCTGAAACCGAAGGCTTGATTGGCGCCGCAGAGTTCGCGCAGATGGGCCCGGAGACGATCTTTATCAATATTTCCCGGGGCAAGGTGGTGGATGAAACGGCGCTGATCGAAGCGTTGCAACAGCGCACGATTCGCGCGGCAGGGTTGGATGTGTTTGTGCGTGAGCCGCTGCAACATGATTCACCGTTGCTTCGCTTGAACAATGTGGTGGCGACGCCGCATATCGGCTCGGCCACCCATGAGACGCGGGAGGCGATGGCGAGTTGTGCAGTGGACAATCTGCTGGCGGCACTGGCGGGTGAAAAGCCGAAGAACCTGGTGAACCCGACCGCCTGGAAACACTGACTACTGTGGGAGCTGGCTTGCCTGCGATGGCATCAACCGGGTGTACCTGATACACCGAGGTGTCTGCATCGCAGGCAAGCCAGCTCCCACATTTGGGGTGTAGTGCCTGTCAGATGACGAAGCGCGCCACCATCGCGTTCAAATCCACCGCCAGGCGCGACAGTTCGTGACTGGCGGCTGAAGTCTGGTTGGCACCCGCTGCCGACTGGGTGGCCAGGTCGCGGATGTTCACCAGGTTGCGATCCACTTCGCGGGACACCTGGGCCTGCTCCTCAGAGGCGCTGGCGATCACCAGGTTGCGCTCGTTGATCAGGCTGATGGACTGGGTGATCTGCTCCAGCGCCACACCGGCGGCCCGGGCGATTTCCAGGGTGCTTTGGGTGCGCTGGTTGCTCTGCTGCATGGACTGCACGGCTTCACCGGTGCCGCTCTGGATGCCGGCGACCATTTTTTCGATTTCCTGGGTCGACTGCGCGGTGCGATGGGCCAAGGCCCGCACCTCATCGGCCACCACCGCAAAACCGCGACCGGCTTCACCCGCACGCGCCGCTTCGATGGCCGCGTTGAGGGCCAGCAGGTTGGTCTGCTCGGCAATCGCGCGAATCACGTCCAGCACCTTGCCAATGTCACGACCCTGAGTGGCCAGGCCTTCGATCAGCACCGAGGTGTTTTGCACGTCCTGGGTCATGGTCTGGATCGCGCCCACGGTTTCCACCACACGGTCGCGCCCTTCCCGCGCAGCCTGGTTGGACTGGCTGGACGCCTCGGAGGTGGACACCGCATTGCGCGCCACTTCTTCCACGGCGGCGGTCATCTCGTTCACCGCGGTGGCGGCCTGGTCGATTTCGTTGTTCTGTTGTTGCAAGCCCTTGGAGGCTTCTTCGGTAACGGCGCTGAGTTCTTCGGCTGCCGAGGCCAACTGCGTGGCCGAGCCAGCGATGTGCTGGATGGTCTGGCGCAGGTTGTTTTGCATAGCGGCCAAGGCGCCGATCAGGCGGGCCGGCTCGTCTTTGCCGTCGTCCTCGATCACTTTGCTCAGGTTACCGCCAGCGATGGTTTCGGCGACTTCCAGGGCTTTGCGCAAAGGGGTCACGATGCTGCGGGTCAGCAGCCATGCCAGCAACACGGTCATCAACGCCGCAACGACCGAGACGACGATGATCCCGGTGATGGCGTCCTGATAACTTTTCCCGGCCTCGTCACCGGCCTGCTTGGCATCGGCAGCGTTGATGGCGATCAACTTATTCAGCTGCTCGCCCATTTGGTCGGTACCGTCCTTGATGCGGCTGTTGATCAGCGCGCGCATCTCTTCCACTTTGTTCTGCTGCGAAAAACTCACCATCTCAGCCTGAGCCTTGAGGTAATTATCGAGCGTGAGGGCGAACGTCTTGTACAGCGCAGCCTCTTCATCCCCGGCGGGCATGGCGGCATAGGCAGCCTGGGCAGTCTTGACCTTGCCTTCCAGCACCCCCATTCGGGTCTGTGCCTCCTCCAGCGCGGCCGGCTCACGGTTCACCAGGACGCGAAACGACAATATCCGCAGGCGCAGGACGTTCTCGGTCATGGTGGCCAGATAGCCGACGCTGGGCAGTTGGTTCGCGCCCATGTCCACCGACGCCTGACGGATCAGGGTCATACGATTGGCCGCAAACACCCCAAGCACAATGACGAGTAACGCAATGAAGGCAAAACCAAGGAAAGCCCGAGGGGCGATATTCAACTGGCGGAGGGACATAGGGGGCGCTCTCAGAAGTAGTGGCTGCGAGCATCCCTGCCGCGACACGGCCAGTGTGCGTCAACGCGCGGTTCTGACCGATTGGCACCACTGTTGTAATAGGTATGTGGGCCTATAGGAGATATCGGCAGGCATGGGGATTTAATCGAGGGTCTTTAGAAATATATTTTCACACTTCTGACAACTGGCACTTTCTGGCATCCTGCGCCTCCTTTTTCCTAACCGGGCCCGTATTTTGTCTGACGCTCAAACCCCTCGCCCCCGTTATAAATCCGACCTGATCTACGGCCTCGACGACCGTCCGCACTTCAGCGCCGCGATCTTTGCCGCCCTGCAGCATGTGCTGGCCAGCTTTGTCGGCATCATCACCCCGACGCTGATCGTCGGTGGCGTGCTGGGCCTGGAAAGCGAAGTGCCCTATCTGGTGAGCATGGCGTTGTTCGTGTCGGGGCTCGGCACCTTTGTGCAGGCTCGCAAGTTCGGCCCGGTGGGTTCCGGGTTGCTGTGTCTGCAAGGCACCAGCTTTTCGTTTATCAGCGTGATCCTCAGCGCCGGCTTCATGGTCAAGGCCCGGGGCGGCGGCACCGATGAGATTCTGTCGACGATCTTCGGCATCTGCTTCTTCGCGGCGTTTATCGAAGTGGTACTCAGCCAGTTCATCGGCAAGCTGCGCAAGCTGATCACCCCGGTGGTCACCGGCACCATCATTACCCTGATGGGGTTGTCGCTGATCAAGGTGGCCGTCACCGACATGGCCGGCGGATATGGTGCCAGCGACCTCGGCGCCGCCGGCAACATGGGCCTGGCGGCTTTGGTACTGCTCACTATCGTGGTGCTCAACCGCTTCAACAACCCGTTCCTGCGCCTGGGTTCGATCGTGATCGGCCTGACCCTGGGCTTCGTCGTGGCCTGGTGGATGGGCCGCGTCGACCTGGGCGCCCTGCCCCAACTGCCGTTGATCAGCGTGCCGGTGCCGTTCAAGTACGGTTTCTCGTTCGACTGGGTGGCGTTTATCCCGGTGGCGGTGATCTTCCTGATTTCGCCCCTGGAGGCGGCCGGTGACCTGACCGCCAACTCGATGATCTCCCAACAGCCGGTCAAGGGCCCGCTGTACATCAAGCGCATCAAGTCCGGCTTGCTGGCCGACGGCCTCAACTCGGTGATGGCGGCCACCTTCAACAGCCTGCCGATGGTGACCTTCGCCCAGAACAACGGGGTGATCCAGTTGACCGGCGTGGCCAGCCGTTACGTGGCGTACTTCATTGCCGGGCTGCTGGTGCTGCTGGGCCTGTTCCCGATGATCGGCGCGGTGTTGCAACTGATGCCCAAGCCGGTACTGGGCGGCGCCACGCTGATCATGTTCGGCACCGTGGCGGTGGCCGGGATCAAGATCCTCGCCGAGGCCGGCCTGCACCGGCGCAATGTGCTGATCGTGGCGATCTCCCTGGGCATGGGCCTGGGTGTGGCCGCCGTGCCGGAAGTGCTGCGCGAGCTCCCCAAGGCGCTGCACAACATCTTCGAGTCGCCGATCACCGTGGGGGCGTTCTGCGCTATCTTGCTGAACATCTTCCTGCCTGAGGAGTTCATAGAGTTGGAAGAAGATGAATTCGATCCGGAAGCCTCCACCCTCAAGGTGATGCAGGACCCGGACGTCACGCACTAGGAGAACCCGTTTTATGCGCAAGCTCATGGTCCTGTCACTGCTGCTACTCAGCCTGAGCGCCTGCGCGCTGTTCCCCAACCGCGACCCGCTGAACATCAACGTGGTGGGCATCGAGCCGCTGCAAAGCCAGGACCTCGAGGTACGTTTCGCGGTGAAAATACGGGTGCAAAACCCGAATGAAACCGCGATCGACTACGACGGCGTGGCCCTGGACCTGGAGGTCAATGGCCGGCCCCTGGCTTCCGGGGTGAGTGACCAGCGTGGTTCGATTCCACGCTTTTCCGAGACGTTGCTGACGGTGCCGGTGAGTGTTTCGGCGTTTTCCGTGCTGCGCCAGACCCTCGGCTTGAGCCAGACCCAGAGTTTGAATAACCTGCCCTACGTGTTGCGCGGGAAACTGGCGGGTGGCCTGTTTGGCACCATGCGTTTTGTGGATCGCGGGACACTGGACTTCCCCAACACTGCCACCTGGTAACGACATGGACGCCCTGCCTACGCTGTATACCGAACGCCTGATCCTGCGGCCGCTGACCCTCGAAGATGCCGAGGGCGTGCAGCAGCAATTTCCTCACTGGGAAGTGGTGCGATATCTGAATGCCCTGGTGCCCTGGCCGTACCCGGCGGATGGCGCACGCAGCTATCTGGAGAATGTCGCGTTGCCGGCCATGGCGCGGGGTGAGGAGTGGCATTGGTCGATCCGCCTGAAAAGCGCGCCCGGGGGGTTGATCGGTAATGTCAGCCTGATGGATGAGGTGGACAACAACCGCGGCTTTTGGCTCGCGCCGCAATGGCAGGGCCAGGGGTTGATGGCCGAGGCCAGTGCGGCGGTGACCGAGTATTGGTTTGAGGTGCTGGGGCGGCCTTTGATGCGCGTGCCCAAGGCAGCGCCGAACCTGGCCTCGCGCAGGATTTCCGAGCGTACGGGGATGCGGTTGGTCAGGACCGATGAGGGGCAATTTGTCGAAGGTAATTTCCCACAGGACATCTGGGAAATTACCCGCGAGGAATGGCTGAGGATTCGGGGGGCGTCAGTGTTGTAGAGCAAAATCAAAAGCCAAAGCGGGCACGGTCAACTGTGGGAGCTGGCTTGCCTGCGATGGCATCAACTGGGAGTACCTGATGCACCGAGGTGCCTGCATCGCAGGCAAGCCAGCTCCCACAGAAAAGCAGCTCTGATTCAGCTTCAGATTGGCTGGGCCGGCATTCCGGGCGTTTGCCAAAAGTGACCCGCTGTAAGAGCGCAACCCTAAGCCGCCGTCACCGCAGCAACGGATATGCACTCAATCAGCAATAAACCGCACCCCCGGCTTAGCCCGTTCATCCACGCTCAACTCAAAAATGTCAGGCCGGGCATAATGCCCAACCACATCATAGTCATACCGCGCCCGCACCAGATCATCAGTATCAATCCGCGCCACCAGCAACCCCGCGCCACCGAGCAAGGGCCCGGCAATAACGTCACCCATGGGCCCGACGATCACACTGCCACCGGCAATCAACGGCCGTTCCGCCGGCCAGTTGGCAATCTCCACACCCAAGGCCTCGGGCGACGCCTGCACCTGGCACGCACTGACCACAAAACACCGGCCCTCATGGGCGATATGCCGCATGCTCACCTGCCACATTTCGCGCTCATCCACCGTCGGCGCGCACCACACTTCCACGCCCTTGGCGTACATCGCCGTGCGCAGCAACGGCATCATGTTCTCCCAGCACACAGCGCCACCAATGCGCCCCACTGCCGCCTCGATCACCGGCAACGTCGAGCCATCGCCCTTGCCCCAGATCAACCGCTCCGTGCCGGTGGGCATCAACTTGCGATGCTTGGCCACCAACCCGCCCACCGGCTCGAAATACAGCACCGTGCAATACAAGGTGCTGCCACTGCGCTCGATCACACCCAGTACCAGGCTCGCCCCGGTACGCGCCGACAATCCGGCCAGCGCCTCGGTCTCGGCACCCGGCACATCAATCGCGTTGGCAAAATAACGGGCAAAGGCCTCACGGCCTTCAGGCAGGCGATAACCCAACTGGGTGCCAAACCCTTCACCCTTTGGATAACCGCCGAGCAAGGCTTCAGGCATCACCACCAGTTGCGCACCGCTGCGCCGGATGTCGTCCTCGTAAGACAGGATCTGTTCCAGGGTCTCGGCCTTGCCACCCGGCAAGGAACCGATTTGCAGCGCAGCCACGGTAGAAACAGGCATCACGATCACTCCGAATCAATGGGGGTTACCCATTCTCCGGCCGACAGCAATCATGAATAAAGCCCACTTCACTGCTAAATGATATGAGCCAGATAAATATCAAATCCCCTCAGTTAACGTCTTTCAGGGAGCCGATAAGGGTTTCGATAAAAAGCTCGAGCGCCGCCGGTAACGCGCGTTTGGGCATCGTCAGCACCTGGATTGCGCGGTCCGAAAATTGAGGGTTCGACAGCCCAACGGAGATCAGGTCGTCGCTGCCGTTCGCCCGATGGCTGATCGCGCCGCCAAACGCAATGGTGTCTGTGTTGCGAACGAATTCATGGATAGCGCCCGAATAGTTGCACGTCATCACATGATTGAAAGACAGCCCTTCCATCTGGCAAACGAGGTCGAATAGCTGCCTCTGGGTGGAACCCTTTGGGGTCAGCGCCAACGGATAAGGTGACAGCGACCGGAGCGGTACCTGCTTGAGCGTGGCCAGTGGATGCCCCACACGCATCACGGCCCGGATCGGCGAGCGGCTTGAATGCAGGACCTCCACACCTTCGACAGGCTCGGTGCTGAACACCACCCCCACATCGGCATCGCCGCGCCGCACTTTTTCGGCACATTCGTGAGGCGACATCACCTCCAGCACATACTGGAAGGCCGGATTTTGCTGGTAATGCCGGATCAGGACCTGAGGCAGGAAGTAACGGGAAAGCCCCTCGGTGGATACCAGCCGCACCACTTTCGCCTCCGGGTAATCCCCCGCACGCAGCTCCGACAGCAGGCTTTGCTCCTCCAGCGAGGCACGTCGTGCGTGATCGGCCAAGGCGCTGCCGGCAGCTGTGGGCTGCATGCCACGTGGCCGTCGTTCGAACAACGGCACGCCGATACTTTCTTCCAACAGGGCAATTTGGCGACTCACGGCACTGGGGGCGATATGCAAACGCTCACCGGCAGCGGCCAGGGACCCTGAATCGATCACGGCCAGGAAATAGCGATAGTCCACGGTTTGATTCCTTACCAAGGCATCTATTTATTAGAAGTCAAACGTCAAAAAACAGCAATATACAGTGCGCTACGTGACTTCTATATTGGACTGAATCTCAGCCCGCACCGGAACTGTCATGTCCAAGCAACAAGCGCTCGCGAATGTTCGCCAGTACCTGGCCGACGGCCATTTTGAAGCCGACTTACGCCGTCGGGTCGCGATTCGAAGTGAAAGCCAGAACCCCGCCCAGGCCCACGAACTGACGCGGTACCTGCAACAGGAAATACAGCCTGCGCTGGCAGGCATGGGCTTTGAGTGCCAAATGCTCGACAACCCCTCCGACGCCGGGCCTTTGCTGTTCGCATCGCGCCACGAAGGGGCCGACCTGCCGACGATATTGATGTATGGCCACGGCGATGTGGTACTCGGTTATGACGAGCAATGGCGCGAGGGGCTCAGCCCCTGGGCGCTGACCGTGGAAGGCGACCGCTGGTACGGCCGCGGCACCGCCGACAACAAGGGCCAGCACAGCATCAACCTGACCGCCCTCGAACACGTCATCCAGCAGCGCGAGGGGCGCTTGGGCTTTAACGTCAAAGTGCTGTTCGAAACCGGCGAAGAATGTGGTTCTCCCGGGCTGCGCGAGGTTTGCACAATGCATAAGGAGCTGCTGCAAGCGGATGTATTCATCGCCTCGGATGGGCCGCGCCTGAACGACAGCCGCCCGACGATATTCCTGGGCTCCAGGGGTTCTGCGTTGTTTTCCCTTGAAGTCAAGGCGCGGGACAAGGGCCTGCACTCCGGCAACTGGGGCGGCGTGATGTCCAACCCCGCCGTGGTACTGAGCAACGCACTGGCCAGCCTGGTGGACAAGCACGGACGTATTCGCTGCCGAACGCTGGTGCCGGGCGCCATCCCCGAGTCGGTGCGCGAAGCCATTCGCGACCTGGGTATCGATCAGCATTCCCTGGGCCGACCTTTGGATATGCAGTGGGGCGAGCCCGGCTTGACCTTGGGTGAGCGACTTTTCGGTTGGAACACCCTCGAGATCCTGGCGTTTACCGCCGGTAATCCGTCCAAACCCGTCAATGCCATTCCACCCAGCGCCATCGCTCATTGCCAGTTGCGCTTCGTGGTAGGAACCGACTGGCAACACCTGGAAAGCCTGCTGCGCCAGCACCTGGATGCCGAGGGCTTTGAACAGGTCAATATCGTGATAGACCGTTGCACACCTGCCAGCCGGCTGGACCCTGACAACCCATGGGTGCGCTTTGCCAAGCAGTCGATTGCCGACGCCACCCACCGGCCTGTCGCCGTGTTACCGAACCTGGCGGGCACCCTGCCCAACGATATTTTCGCTGACCTGCTGGGCCTGCCCACACTGTGGATACCCCACTCCTACCCCGGCTGTTCACAACATGCTCCGGATGAACATCTGCTGGGCTCGGTAGTCCTCGAGGGGCTGCAAATCATGACCTCGCTTTTCTGGGACCTGGGTCACCTCGCGCCAACCCAACAACAATAAAAAGTCGGGGTCAGGTCGACCCTTTTTATCTGCCGCTCACCCCCTTATAAAATCAGGAGCGTCAAGCATGACAGCGTTATCGTCCCCCACCGTTTCACCCGCGGTCGCAAAGGCCACGCCCCTTTGGAAACCCGTGGGCGCCGCCTTGATCGGTAACACGCTTGAATGGTTTGACCTGTCGGTGTACGCCTATTTTGCGCTGACCATCAGCAAGGTATTTTTCCCGGCCGCAGACCCGGCGGTCTCGCTGTTTCTCGCCTTCGCCACCTTCGGGCTGTCGTTTCTGATCCGGCCGCTGGGCGCCGCCGTGCTGGGTTCCTATGCCGACCGTGAGGGCCGCAAGAAAGCGTTGACGCTGTCGATCATGCTGATGCTGATCGGCACGGCGATGATCGCGGTCATGCCCAGCTATGCCGCCATCGGGATTATCGCGCCGATTGGTATTCTGCTGGCCCGTCTGCTCCAGGGCTTCTCGGCCGGCGGTGAGTTCGGCAGTTCAACCGCCTTCATGATGGAACATGCACCGCAAAAGACCCGCAATTTTGTCGCGAGCCTGCAGTTTGCAAGCCAGGGTTTTGGCGTGGTCATCGCCTCGTTGTTCGGCTATTTCTTGACCACCAACCTGAATGATCAACAGATGTTCGACTGGGGTTGGCGCGTGCCGTTTTTCTTTGGCTTGATCCTCGCCCCGGTGGGCCTGTACATCCGCCGCACGGTGGATGAGTCGCCCGACTTCAAGGAAAGCGAACCCGGCTCGCGGCCGTTGCGGGAAGTGCTGTTCTCGCAGAAGACCTTGCTGCTGGTGGCCATGGGCGTGCTGATCGTGTCGACAGCGTCCAACTTCATGATCAAGTACATGCCGTCCTATGCCGCCACCACCTTGAACATTCCCCAGTCCACAGGCTTTTTGGCCACGCTGTCAGGTGGGCTCATCCTGACCGTGGTCACGCCGGTGGTGGGGTTCATCACCGGTTACGTCAGCCGGATCAAAATCATGCTTTGGGCCTCG
Source organism: Pseudomonas sp. BIGb0558 (assembly GCF_024807515.1). Lineage (NCBI taxonomy): Bacteria > Pseudomonadati > Pseudomonadota > Gammaproteobacteria > Pseudomonadales > Pseudomonadaceae > Pseudomonas > Pseudomonas sp. BIGb0558. The sequence continues at coordinate 43,622 of NZ_JANUEW010000024.1, read as the reverse complement.
GCCATTTATATCGTCGCGATTTTCCCGGCATTCGTCTGGCTCAACAAAGTCGCCAGCGCAACCTCGTTGTTGCTGGTGGTGTCGATGATGGCGTTGATCAAGGCGGTCTATTTCGCACCGCTGGCATCACTCATGGCCGATGTGTTTCCTGTGCGCACCCGAGTGACCGGCATGTCGCTGAGCTACAACCTGGCCGTGACCATTTTCGGTGGCTTTGCCCCCGTGATCGCAACCGGGCTGATCGCGCTGACCGGCTCGCAACTGGCGCCGAGCTTTTACCTGATTGCGGCAGCCGCGCTGAGTATCAGTGCGCTGTGGGTGGCCAAGAGAAAATTGCAGCTGGTGTAGGGGCGTTATACATTCGGGGCATATTCGGCCACGCACTATGAACCTGATGAATATCGCTAACGTCGATCTGAACCTGCTGAAAACCTTCGAAGCCTTGCACGACGAGTCCAGCGCCAGCCGCGCCGCCCTGCGCCTTGGGGTCACGCAGTCGGCCATCAGTGCCGCACTGCGCCGCTTGCGCGATGTGTATGGCGATCAATTGTTCGTGCGCACCGGTCGGGGACTGGCGCCGACCTTGCGGGCCAACCAGTTGAAGCCGGTGATCAGCGAGGCGCTGGATCGCTGCCGCCAAAGCCTGGCGATGGTCGACCCCCAGGGCAGCCACTATCAGGGCCGTTCGGTGGTGCTGGGGTTGTCGGATGATTTCGAGATTGCCTACGGCCGCCAGCTGATCGATGAGATCGCCCGACGCGCGCCGAAGCTGCGGCTGATTTTCCGCCAGACCCACAGCCAGATCGTCGCTGGTGCCCTGCTCGACCGCAGCCTGGACCTGGCGATCACTGCCGGCGGTTTTGCCGAGCGCCGGCTGAGCCGCCAGGTACTCGGGGAAGGGCATTATGCGTGCCTGGTGGACCCCGCCAGCCTGGCGCCGGGGCAGCAGGCCATCGACCTCGACGAGTTCGTGAGGCGTGAGCATGTATTGGTGTCGTCAGGCGGGTTTATCGGGATTACCGACGAGGGCCTGGCCGCCCAGGGCCTGAGCCGGCACATAGGGGCTTCAACCACGCATTTTGCGGCATTGCCGTTTCTGCTCAAGGGCAGCGAGGCGGTGGCGACCATTCCCGGTCACGCTGCCCAGGCCATCGCCCGGATGACCGGGCTGAACGTGCTGCCCTGCCCGCTGGCGTTGCCGCGTTACCCGGTAGAACTGGGCTGGCGCACCCAGGCGCAACTCGATCCGTTGCTACTCAAGGTGCGTGAGGCGATAGAGGCTTGTTTTACTTCGCCGCCATCAGGCGATTGACTTCACTGCGCACCATGTTGGAAAACTCCGGCGGCGACATGCCGTCGAGTTCCGCGCGTACCCATTCGGCCCATTTGCCCTTGCGCTTGGCACGTTCGCCAAACAGGCGGGCGGCCTCGCCCTTGGCCTTGCCCAGGTTGCTTTGCCACAGGTCGTAGAGACGGGACTTTTCATCTTCCAGCGCGGCGCGCTCGGCGAGGGGCTTGTTGGCCAGATTGAAGCTCATGTTGAATTACCTGCTGCACAAATAGGTGACATCTTACACTGTAGGTCGAAATTTCCGGGTCTGGATTTAACCCAAACTGACGTCAGGGGAAAAAAGCTGCAACTTTTGCCCGCGTCAAACACTCCATTGTTCATTGCCACATCCACCTGCAAGGAGTTAACCCAATGGCCCGCAAATCTGCCGCCCAAGCCGTCGAAGAGCAAATCAAGGATCAAGCCTTCAGTGAACTGACCGCACTGATCGAAGAATCGGACAAGCTGCTCAAAAGCAGCGCGTCACTGGTGGGAGAAGAAGGTGAAACCCTGCGTGAACAGGTCGCCATCAAGCTGAAGCAGGCGCTGGACTCGGTGTCCAACGTGCGCGAGCGCAGCAAGCCGGTGGTGGACGCCACTGAGACTTACATCGGTGGCCATCCGTGGCAGACCGTGGCGATTTCCGCCGGGTTTGGCCTGGTGGTCGGCCTGTTGCTGGGCCGCCGCAACTGACCTGACAAAATGCCTGCGCCCTCCCCGGGCGCAGCGCACTTCATAGCTGTGCCAGCACCCGCAACCGCTTCAATTCCTGGCTATCAAGCTCGATCCCGTCGACCAAGGCCTTCGCCCGTGTGCGATGGCGTCGATCCCCCGGCAAACGCCGTAAACCTGCCGCATGCATCTGTCGCACCAGTTCCTGGCTGCGCTCGGCGAAGCTCTGCCCGGCGGTTTTGCTCGGGTCGATCACGATCAGCAATTGGCCGGTCCACGGGGTGCGGGCACCCGGGTGATCGGACCAGTTGAACTCAAAGGAGAAATTGCCGCCTGTGAGGGCCGCTGCCAGCAACTCCACCATCATCGACAAGGCCGAGCCCTTGTGCCCGCCAAACGGCAGCAGTGCACCGCCTTCGAGGATCGCCTTGGGGTCCTGGGTGGGCTGGCCGAGGCCGTCCACGCCCATGCCCGGCGGCAGGCGTTCGCCCTTGCGCGCGGCAATCTGTACGTCACCGTGGGCGATGGCGCTGGTAGCCAGGTCAAATACGATCGGCAAACCATCGGCGCGAGGCGCGGCAAAGGCAATCGGGTTGGTGCCGAACAGTGGCCGGTCGGCGCCGTGGGGCACCACGCAGGTCATGCTGTTGACCACGCTCAAGGCCACCAGGCCTTCTTCGGCGAAGGGCTCGACATCCGGCCAGAGCGCCGCAAAGTGATGGGAATTGTGAATCGCCAGCAAGGCAATCCCGGCGCTGCGGGCCTTCTCCACCAACAACGGGCGGGCGGCTTGCAGTGCAGGCTGGGCGAAGCCATTGGCGGCATCGACACGAATGAAACCGCTGGCCACATCCTCGACCACCGGTACGGCCTTGCCATTGACCCAGCCACTGGCCAGGGTCGACACATAACCGGGAATGCGAAACACGCCGTGGCTGTGGGCACCATCGCGCTCGGCACTGGCGCAGTTCTCGGCGAGTACCTGGGCCACGTCGGCCGATGTGCCGTGACGCACGAAGACCTGGCGCAGCAGGTCGGTCAATTGGGCATAACTGAGTCGCTCTGATGAAGACTCGACATCCAAAGGCGATGCAGACATCTGAAGCTCCCGTTTAATTATTGGAAAGGGCAACAGCGTACAAAGAATCGGTCCGACGATTAGACAGGGTTTGCCCCATGGCTGTCGACAGGGAACGCCAGACATATCTAGCGCCCTGGGGCGATCGCGGGTGAGTAGGGTCAACACCTCAATTTGCCCAAGGACCCGGAGCATGAGCCAGACTCCCCTACCCTACTTTTTCCCTGAAGCGCTGCGTGATGGCTGGAACGTTTCGGATCGTGAACGGCAGCTGGGCCTTGACCGCAAGGACCATGAATTTCTCGGCAAGGTGTTTTTCGCCACCGACACTGCGCGCCGCCAGCAATCGCCGCCAATGATTGCCCAGCGCATCTGGCTCGATAAACACCGCCCCGACGCGGTCGAGCTGGCGGGCAGCTTTATCTTGAGCTCGACCACTGCTTACCCCCACGCGTTCCTCTACACGCCCTACGGCGGCCTGGAAAAGTTCGATAACCGCACGCAAATACTGGCCGCATTGAGCGAGCGTATGAAAGTCCCGGATCAAGCGGCGCAGCTGCTGTGTTTCCTGCCCCTGCAAACACAGGACGCGCAGGTACCAGACAGCACGCGAGTACTGACCGCCGAAGCCATACTTGAGGGGGTTTTTGAAGAGCAGGAAGTGACCCTCAGCGGTTATCAGGACAAAAATCGCCAGGCGATGCTGACTGAGTTGAAACAGCTACCGGTGCTGAATAGCTTGCTGTCGCAACTGCTGGCCATGGTCTGTCGCCCGCTGTTCCCCGAACTTGACCCCAGCGCCGCGCGTGTCAGCTTTTTCGCCCGCCAACCACTGCAGAACCGCACACCTCACTGGCTTGACTCCCTGCAGATCACGGATGCCGTACTGTTGTTTTACCGCGAGCAAGCGTGGCCGTCCGGGCAAACCCGCGAGTTTATCCATCCCCGGCGCACACCCGATCCCAAGGATGCGCAACGCTGGGAAACCGCGATCCGCCAGGCCGCCGGGCAACTGACGCCGTTCCTGCAAAGCGCGCTGGAGACGTTCTGGAACAGCGAGCTATCACCGGGTCTTTCCCGTCGGGCCTTTTTCGCCCGCGCGATGGCGGCAAATGCACGGCTGGACCTGCTGCTCAAACGCCAAAACTCGATCATCAGTGCCGCGCAAAACCAGGCGCTGGCCGCGCTGTACCAAACCGAAAACGTCGCCGATACGCTGCGCTTCGAAAAGGTGCAGATCTGGGAGCACCCGTCCAACACCGTCTCACTGGCCAGCACCTTGATGATCGGTAACACCCAGACATTTTTCTACACCCCGGGCCTGGGCCTGCAAGTACTTGGAAACTACGATGACTTGATGAACGCCCTCAAGTCGATGGCCAAGGCGCCGGGTTATGACGAAGGCCTCTACAACCTGATGTCCCTGCAAGAGCGGGCGCTGTTTGCCGGCTTCCAGGCGCCGCAGTTTTCCGGCGTGCGCCTGCAAGGCAACCTGTTTGAGCAGTTGTTCGAAGAGATCGTCGTCAAGCAACAGCAGAACCTCGGCTATGCCCTGGACCTGTACCGGCGCACGCGAGCCGCCATAGAGCCCTCGGCCCTGGTGGATTATGCGCTGGACGTGCGCTACATGATTGACAGCCAACTGCCGGGCCTGGATACCGCGGGCCGTTGGACCGCGCACTCGGTGCTCGCCGACCCCACACGTCCGGTATCGCTCACCGCAGAGCGCGCCACGCTGCTGCAAAAGCAGATGGACAGCATCGAGGAGTCACTGGCCGTGCAGGTCCGCGCCCAACCGACCCTGGCGGGCAGCATCCGTCAGGTACTGGCAGCGCAGTTCAACCTTCACCTGCTGAGCGACCTGGACGCCGATGCGATCTACATCAACCGATACGCCGGTACCGCAGGTGCAACACAAGCGGCACCGCCCCTGGAAAGTCAAAGCCTGTCCAGTTACCTCGTCGGGCGCTTGACCCGAGGCCTCGGACCAATCCCCCAAACCTCCGACTACGGTTTGTATCACCCAGCGAAAAAGAGCCTGGCGAAAAAAACCACCCGCCTGGACATTACGCGGGCCAACACCATGCTGGACGCGGCGCTGGTTCAATTGCGCAACCACGACATTGCGAGCCTGCCCCGTGTGTATCTGGAAAACCTCAAGGCCCCCATGGCCCATGCCATGTCGGTGGCCATCCAGGGAGAAGCCCGGTTGCGGCGTCTCAACAACAGCCTGGACGCCCGTGACCAGGCACTGGTCAACACGGTGTTTGATCATCAATACCCGGATCGGCGCCGGCGCCAGGGGCTGGATGGTTTCGTTCCGGACGCCTATGCCCTGACCGTCGAGCCGTCGGGCCAAGCGCAACGGGTGCCACTGGCCCATTGCCTGATACTCACCGAACGCGGTGGCCTGGACCCGTCCCATTCCGGCAGGGCGCTGATGTGGACACCGGCACGTAGCCTGGAACGTTTCGCCAACATCGCCCAATTGCGCGCCGAGCTTGAACGCCGGCTCGCCGATCCCGAGCGGCGCGGCTCGCTCCTGGACAACCTCGATCCACGCCAACGCAAGCCGCATCTGCACTACGCCCTGGGCAGCTTCATGCTGATCAACGGCGATGTGGCGCAACATCGCCAGCAGTCCTGGATAGACCACTGCATCGCACAGCGCGTCCACTGCCTGACGCTCAATTTACCCGGTAGCGCACTGTTAAACCGTTTCGCAGCGCTGGACAAGGCCTTGCCCGTCACCGGCCTGCGACACACCGCACAGATCGCCCAAACCCTGATGGCGCAACAGTCCTTGCCCGCCTGGCTGGGCATGGCGCCGGTCATGGAGCAGCAACGCCATATGGAAATCCTTGAGCAATACCGCCATAACCTCAACGATGACACCGATTACCTGCACGACTTTTCATCACTGTCCCAGTATGTCCACGACAAGCTCAGTACCTTGTTGATGGACTACACCGTGTCCCCGACAAACGTCTACATCAAGCCCCGTCTAGTCCTCGCCGGGCAACGGCAGAACCTGGTGGATTACGCCCTCAATCACATCACGCAGCAAGCCGCCACCTTCGACGTCGATTCCACCGTCACCGGCCTGACGCCCGCAGTCATACGCCAGCTATTGGCACGCCTGACACTCAAGCAGGACAAACAGGCCTATCTGGCCGAGAAACTCACCCCGGGCAAACCCGGTGCCGCGGCTCGCGAGCAACGGTTTATCCGGCAGTTGCCCTGGCAATTATTGCAACATGCCCACGCGCTGATGCTGCAAGAGCGCCTGTCACCCGCAGGTTTGAGCCTGATTCAGCAGATCGTCGACATGCCCGACGCCATCGCCCGCGCCGCCGTCGAAGGCGCCACCGCGATCATCCGCCCGCTGGAGTTGATCGCCACGGTGGGCGCCCGCGCTATCAAGGCCCTTGGGGTCTACGTGATCAGCGCGACCGAAAAACAGCCACTGGTGCTGTACACGCCGTATTGCCCGCAGTTGACGTTCCAGGAGTTTGAAAACCCGGCCAGCCTGCTGCATCGCCTCAACCTCCCCGGCCAGTTGCAGGACTGGGTCATCGGCCTGCTGCCCACCACCGAACAGGCCACCTACAAAAACCTCTGGGCCAGTACGGCAGGCAGCGTTTCCGAAATCTCCGTGGCTACCACGCCGATCCAGGGCCATGCGCTCAAACACCTGTACCGGGACAACATCGCCCTGATGTCGCACATGCTTGAACAGCAGAACCAGCCTGACGGCCAGTCCGGCTGGGACACCATCAAGGCACTGTTTACCGGTGGCCTGCAGCAGGCACTCGAGTTGTTGCCCGGCAAGCTGATGCTGCCGATAGTGGTCTGGCAAAGCTACCGCCTGTTCAAGGCTTCCGCCGAAGCCTTGCAGCAACACCAATGGCGCCTGGCACTGCAGACGTTTATCGATGGCGTCGGACAAATGGCTACGTTGCGCGAGCTGATGCACACACCGTCGATTACAACCGACGCTGAACCACCCTCAGAGATGACGAAAAAAAACCGCACATGGCAGGAGATCGACCTGACTGCCCAGGCACGCACCCGGCTGCAAGCCTACGAGGCCCACGAGCCAAGCCTGGAATCACCGAGTGCCACCACCGGAGTTTTCACCACAAAAACCAACCGTCATTACCTTCCCTATGAGGGCAAGGTCTATCACGTCGAAAAGAGCGGCAGCGACTGGCGGCTGTTCAATGCGCAGTCCAAAGGGCCTTACATGCACCTGGACACCGAGCGCAAATGGCACCTGGATGCCCGCCCGCTGATACGCCGGCACGGCCCCGGCTTCAGCCGAATGCTCGAACGGCGGGCCGTCAGGGGCGTGGCACACGATGTGATGAACATCGAAGCGCGGGGCATGGCCGCGATTCGGCGCCTTTCGCCACGCAGAGCCCAGGCGATAGTCGATGCGTTGGACCTTGCGACGTTTTACCTGCACAACTGCCAGCAGAATCTCCAGTTGCTGGCCCCCCAATACCCGCGGGTCACCCGCATCCATCGCTTCGTCAACCGCTTCTTTGGCATCCCGGCAGACACCGACACCGGGCCGGGGGAATTTCCTCAGGCGCTGGTTAAAAAGCTCCAGGCCACGGTCGATGCCATCCTCGAAGAAGTGCTGGACCCGTCGCTCTACTCACTCAATTCCAAACGGTTCATTGCCGGCGCGCATATCGCAGAGCCCGAACGGCACTGGGCCTTTACCATCGACGATGACCCGGACCGATGCATCTACCTCTCCGAAAATTTCTTCACTACGCCCATGTCACTCTTCGAGGGCCAATTGACCGGCCACTTCGATAGGGAAATGCACGCCCGCGCCACCACGCTGATCCACGAGTTGACCCACATTGTCTGCAACACCGTCGACGCCGCCTACCTCAATACGGTCGCGCCTTTTTCCGACCTCATGGAGGTCCAGACCCAGGACGGGCGCGAGCTTCGCGACTGGATACAAGACCTACAGGAAAATGCCTACTCGGTGAGCACGCCCTTCAGGCAGTTGTTCAAATCAATGGATGCTACGGGTGCGTTTGGGGAGGACTTGGGAACCGATCCCGAAGACGATTACATCAAGGAGCAGATTCTGCAGACCACCGGTGGCGTGGACTTGAGTGATGCGAGAGGGATTTTCAAAACCAACCTGACCCGGCGATTCGATACCCAGGTGGATAACGCCGACTCATTGATCCTGCTGATTACCACCCTGGGACGTCAGTTGGACCCGATACCGGCCGTAGGGCATCAAACGCCGTAAAGCGCATGCCTGCGCAGGCCCCGCCGGGTCTGCGCAGGTTCAATCAACGCCTATCAGTCTTTCTGGTCGCGCAACACGTTGCCTGAGGCGCCGTCGATGCGGAACTCATAGACGATGCCATCGGACTTGCGCCCTTCCCCTTCCCAGTAGCCATCGTTGTCGGCTTCGATCTTGTAGATCTCGATATAACCGGCCTTGGTCTTGGCCGTCTCGATGGCTTTTTCGATGGTGATCCATCCCGCGCCCGGCTTGTCGGCCAAGGCGGCCCCGGCGCTGAGCAAGGCAGACGTTGCAACGAGGGCGGCTAAGGTTTTCTTAAGCATTTTGGTACTCCATTGAGGGAAAGAATGTGACCTGTCCTGATTTTTAGGGCCTTGCAGACGAGAATTAGTTCCAATTGATGTTCATTCGCCATGATGGCTGTTCTCCCACTCCTGCTGTGGAGGTTAGAATGTGGGAAATCAGGATGAGTTAATGACAGATAAGTCCCTTTCAGAAGCCGAATACGACGCCATCACCGATGCTGCTGCGCACTGGTGCATGCGCATGCATGCGGGTGATTGCACGACGGCCGAGCGCCAGGCTTTCGAGCAGTGGCACGATGCGCATCCACTGCACGCCTTCGAATACGCCGCCATGCTGGAAATCTGGGACGTGGCCGATCACCTGCCACGCAGCGCTCCGGCGCCTGTCGTGGTGCCATTGAAATCTCGTCGCCGTTTAAACCACTACGCAGTGGCAGCGGCGGTCTGCCTGGTGGCGTTGCCACTGGCAGCCTTCACCGGTTGGGAAGCCGGTTGGCTGCCCAGTTCGTACAAGCATTACGAAGCCGAAAATACCCTGCGCCAGGTCACCCTCGACGATGGCAGCCAGGTGGAACTGAACCTGGGCACCGAGCTGGTCTACAGCAATTACAAGGACCAGCGCCGGGTCACCCTGAAAAAGGGCGAAGCGTTTTTCAAGGTCAGCCATGACGCGCAACACCCGTTTGTAGTGCGCGCCGGCGACGGGCAGGTTCGGGTGACCGGTACCCAGTTCAACGTCTGGAAATATGAAGACCATGTGCGGGTGATGCTGCTGGAAGGCTCGGTAATGGTCACCAGTGACGATATCCACAGCGGGCTGCGCATGTCTCCCGGCATGCAGGCCAGCTATACCCATGGCGACGCCAGTCCTCAACTGCAACCCATTGCCCCCGGCGACACGGCCCTGGCCTGGCGTGACGGCAAGTTGATCCTCGACAACCTGGCCCTGGCCGATGCGCTGCCGCTGATCAATCGCTACCTGAGCAAACCGGTGATGCTCGCCGACGCCGGCACTGGTGCTATTCGCATCGGTGGCATTTACAACATCAACGAAGTGACCAACCTCGTGCCCTCCCTGCCCAAGGTCCTGCCGGTCTACCTGACCCAGAACCAGGACGGCAACCCCGTACTCAACTCCATTCCGCGTAAAACTCCGAAGGGCTAAGCCTGGAGGGAAGGCCTGCGCCCTTCTTCAAGGGTGCCCGCTGCCTGGAACCGTCCACTTTTGAAACACTTGCACCGGCTGAGTTGACAGCCGGCTGCGGACTGCCGGGTTTGTGGCGCGCAGTGTTTCATCCCTGAGACACCTGCCGGGCGGGCTGGGCGCGGGCCTGGTGTCTCACTTCTGGAACACATCCCGCCGGCATTTCTTATCTCGCACTCATAACGCTTTGAATCTCTTCACAAAATCAAAAGCGGCACAGCTCCTGCTCTCTTCCTGACAACGCTGTTTAGGGTCAGCGCCAAAGAATAAGGAATGCCGTCGTGAAGACACTTAATCCAGGCTCATTGAGCCTCCTGCTGATGAGTTGCGTCCTCAGTGCCAGTGTGAGCGTCCCGGCCCTCGCAGGAGATGGCACCATCGTTGTCGGACGTAACGTGCAAGGCCACATGGCTGGCCGCTCCTCCTTTGGCCCCGACCCTTACCCCACCACCGTTAATGCCAACCCCTCCAAGCAAGTGCTGAGCGCCACTTCCGGTGAGCTCAGCGACCTCGACATCGGTGGCGTCAGCAGCGGCTCCGGCATCGCCCGCTCCATTATGCCCAACGGCAGCCTTCCGGGCCTGAACGCCCTGCAGGGCAGCAGCACATCGACACTTGGGGCCGGCGCAGCTGCCGGCCATGGCGGCGGTGGCGGCAACATGGGTGGGCAGATCAATGACTCGATTTCACGGGGCATGGCGCCGCTGAACAACATTGGCAACTTGATGGGGGGCCAGTGATGAATCGCTCCTGGCTCCTTCTCGCCGCACTGGGTTGCAGCTCGGCAATGGCCGACAACACCGCAGTGATCGATAACAGCGGCCAACAGTATGGCGGTGTGGTCTCGATCAACCAGGCGGCCGGCAATCAGCAACAACAGATAAACAGCCACGCCATCGTCGTCGGCGGCCAAGCCCATGATTCGCTCAACCAGAACCTCAACGGCAAGGCCGATGCGTCTCTGAACGCCACGGCGACCATCCAGGGTTCATCTTTCAGTAATGGCAACGGTGTGCTGGGTATCAACCAGTCTGCCGGCGCCAACACACAAATGATCAATGCCGTGCGGATCAGCATCAACCCTGGCCCGCAAAGCATCGATGACAGCGTCCTGTCGCAACAGAACACGACGCTGATTACAGACTCCGGGTTCACACCCACCACTGGCAGCCGCCAAGTCGTTACCAGCGACCAGGCCTTCACAGGCAGCCGAGGAGTGGTACAGGTGAACCAGAGTGCCGGGGTGGGGAACCGAGTGGCTAACACCCTGGGCATCACTATCAAGTAAGTCCTTGATAGGTATTTGTTAGACCGTACCAACACTTAACCAACTAATTAGAAGCAAGGAGATACACCATGAAACCTACAATGGCTCTTAAACCACTGGTTTTCGCTCTGACTGCGCTCATGGCTGTTGCTGCACACGCAGGTGGCCCTGGTGGCTGGCACCCAGCCCCTGTTCCAACTGGCACCGTCGCCGCTGTTGTGACTGACACTCAAGTCAGCAAAGACAACAAATTCGACGACACCAAAACCACCAACAACGCCAAAGCCGATGGTTCGCTGAGCCACAGCAGCGGTAACCTGGGCGCCAACATCGCTTCCGGCTCCGGCAACCAGCAAGACAACGCCGCCTCCATCACCAGCAGCGCCGATGACGCCGCCTCGGTGTTTGCCGTGGCTGACATCTATCAAGAAAGCCAAAACAACAAGTTCACCAACAAAGGGACCCAGAACACTGCGTCGCTGAACAATTCGGGCAACAACAGCTCCGGCAACGCAGGCATCAACGCCGCCGCCGGCCAAGGCAACCAACAGAAAAACAACCTGGCCATCGTTACCGCCGATGGCAACAATGTGGCTGCAGCATCCAACACCGATCAGCAATCGTTGGATAACCACTTCCTCAACGAAGCTTCTACCACGCATGGCTACGGCAACAGCGGCCAGGCTCAATACGTCAGCAACAACGCCACACTTACCAACTCGGGCAACTACTCTTCCGGCAACCTCGGGATCAACGTAAGTGCGGGTTCGGGCAACCAACAAAGCAACACCCTTACCCTGGGCAGCGGTTGCACCCAGTGTGCAGCAGGCAACGGCGTACGCTTCTGATCCAATCGGGCCTTGGCAACAAGGCCCTTTTTTATTCCAGTGTCCAACAGGTCATTCGATCATGCGCCTCGCGACCCTTACTCTCCTGGTGTTACTCACCGGCCCGACCTGGGCGGGGTCCATGGCCATCCCCGCCATGCCCGGCGGTGGGGTGATTTTCAAGAAGGTCGAGAGCATTCGTGAGCGCCGGTTCGCCAACTTGGTGGAACAGAAAACCGATTTCAGCTGCGGCGCCGCCGCCCTGGCAACCATCCTGCGTCAGGGCTATTGGCTGGACGTCGACGAAGAGCACGTAATCAAAGGCATGCTGGTCAACGCCAATCAGGATCTGGTGCGCACCCAAGGCTTCTCCATGCTGGATATGAAGCGCTATCTGGAAAGCATCGGCATGCGCGCCCGGGGCTACAAAATCGGGCCGGATACGTTGATTACCGTGAAAATCCCGGTCGTGGTGCTGCTGGAAATTCGCGGCTACAAGCACTTCGTGGTGATGCAGCGAGCAGACAAGGATTGGGTCTATATCGGCGACCCGGTCCTGGGCCATAAACGCTACTCGCGGGACGATTTCGTCAAGGGCTGGAATGGCATTGTCTTCGCCGTGCTGGGCGAAGGTTACGACAAGACCAATGTCCTGCTCGACCCGCCCACGCCGCTGACCGCCAAGAACCGCCTGAATGAGTTCAGACCCGTAGGCGATGCCGAGCTGATGGATTTCGGTTTTATCCAGAGCGACTTCTTCTAAAGAAGCGCAATAAGGGGCAGGACGCTCCAGGAGCAGAAGATGAACACTTCCCGTTGGCTGACGGTCTTGTGTCTGGCAGCCTCAATGCCCGCCTATGCTTCATCGGGGTTCAAGCCGATCGAACTCAAGGATTCGGAAATGGCCGAGCTGCGCGGCCGTTATGTGATGCCAGGACGAATCATCAGCTTCGGCATTGTCATGAGCAGTACCTGGACCAACGCCGTAGGCGACAGCATCACCGGCACCGCCAACATGCAAATCGACAAAAGCACCATCACCCCACAATTTTATGTGCAGACCTATGGCTCAAAAGGCACCGGTACTGGCAACCCAGGCACCGGCACGGGCACCGTCGTCGGCGGTGCAGGCCTGGGCAGCGGCCAGGGCGTGACCCAGAGCGTACGTGCTGCCGGCGATGGCAACACGGCCTACAACAATGTGGGGATCAACGTTACCGAAAACGGCCTGGCACCGGCCAACATCGTGCAGTCCGGCAATGTACTGGTGGCGGGCGGCGTCGTAACAGGCACCAGCGCGGCGGGCAATGTCGCGGTATCTGCGCAAAATGGCGGCCTGCAAATGGCGATCCAGGCCAATAACAATCAAGGCAACAGCCTCCAGCAGATCGGCGGCGGCAACGTGCTGCAAGGTACCGTGTTGACCGGCAATACTAACTTCGTCAACAACATCACCCAACTCAACGTCGTCATGGGCAATAACGGACTCAACAACGGCGCGTTGAACTGCAATTTGGACCAACTTAAAGGCCTACGCACTCTCGGTTATTGAACTACGCTGACCGCGAACACCTTCGCAATACAAAAGGACGGCTTATTTCATGCATCGATCGTTATCACTACGTGCGGTGGTCTGTTTAAGTACGCTGTTGCCAGCATCCCTGTTGTATGCCGCACCAGACGCCGATATCGAGACGCTCAAACAAGAGCTTCTGGAGCTCAAGCAGCGCTACGAAGTGCAGCAAAAAGCCCTGGCGGTGCTGGAACAGCGTGTGCGTCAGGTCGAAGACCAGCCCGCAACGCCCGCCCCTAAACGCTTGGCCAAGTCCCCGGCAGACTTCAAGAACAACGGGGCAGCCGTCGCCGGCACGGGTGCTGCGGCTGCGTCGGGTGGTGCGGGCGGCGGAAGTTCGTATGGCCAGGCCCTGAAAGACGACTCAGCCCCGGCGCAGAGCGTGAGCAACCTCTACAACGAGGCCAGTGGCTTTTTCGGCGACGGCAAGTTCAGCTTTGAAACAGGTATCACCTATGCCCGTTACGATGCTCGCCAGCTGACCCTTAATGGTTTCCTGGCGCTGGACTCGATCTTTTTGGGCAATATCAACCTGGACCGAATCAAGGCCGATAACTGGACCCTGGATTTGACCGGGCGCTACAACGTCGACAATCGCTGGCAGTTCGATGTGAACGTGCCAGTGGTTTACCGCGAGTCGACCTATCAGTCCGGTGGCGCGAATGGTGGCAGTGGTACGGCGACGTCCGAGGAGTCGGTCAGTCGCGACCCGACTATCGGCGACGTCAACTTTGGCGTGTCCTACAAGTTCCTGGACGAAACGCCGACTCTTCCGGATGCGGTAGTTTCGGTACGGGTCAAGGCCCCCACCGGCCAGGAGCCGTTTGGTATCAAGCTGGTACAGTCGCCTAACAACACCAACCTCTACGTGCCGGAAAACCTGCCGACCGGCAACGGCGTCTGGTCGATTACGCCGGGTATTTCCCTGGTCAAGACCTTTGATCCAGCGGTGCTGTTTGGCTCACTCTCCTACACCCACAACTTCGAAGAGTCCTTCGATGACATCAGCTCCACGGTGAATGAAAAGGTCGGTGGCAAAGTACGGCTGGGTGACAGCTTCCAGTTAGGTGTCGGTGTGGCCTTTGCCTTGAACGAGAAGATGAGTATGTCGTTTTCGGTCTCCGACCTGATCCAGCGCAAGAGCAAGCTCAAGCCAGATGGCGGCGACTGGCAGTCAGTGGTCTCCAGCGACGCCAATGCCGGCTACTTCAACGTAGGCATGACCATTGCGGCCAGCGAGAACCTGACCATTGTGCCGAACCTGTCCATCGGGATGACGGATGATGCGCCAGACTTTACGTTCAGCCTGAAATTCCCGTATTACTTCTGAGGCACACAAGGAAAAGCCCCGCAACGATAAGGGTCGTTGCGGGGCTTTTCGGTTTACCCGCCCTAGCGGATCTGGTGTTTGTGCAGCAACCGGTAGAACGTCGGCCGGGAAACCCCCAGCACACGGGCCGCGACACTCAGGTTGTCGCTGTGCCGGTTGAGCACATCGCACAGCGCCTGACGTTCGGCGCGGTGCTTGTAATCTTCCAGTGTAGCCATCGGCAGCGCGATTGCCTGTTGGCTTTGCAAACCCAGATCAACGGCTTCGATCTGCCGCCCTTCCGCCAGCACCAGGCCCCGGCGCACGCGGTTGGCCAATTCGCGCACGTTGCCCGGCCAGCCGTGCTCGCCCATGGCCACCAGCGCGTCTTCGCTGAAGCTGCGGGGGCGGCGCCCGGTTTCCTGGCTGTAGAAGTGCGAAAAATGGTTGGCCAGCATCGCCACATCACCATGGCGCTCGCGCAACGGCGCGGTCACCACTTGCAGGACGTTGAGCCGGTAATACAGGTCTTCCCGAAAAGTGCCCTTTTCAACCGCGGCTTCCAGGTCGACGTGGGTGGCCGCCAGTACCCGCACATCCACCGGAATCGGTTGGCTGCCCCCGACCCGCTCAATCTGTTTTTCCTGGAGAAAGCGTAACAGGTTGGCTTGCAGCTCCATGGGCAAGTCACCGATCTCATCGAGAAACAAGGTGCCGCCATGGGCCGCCTCGATCCGTCCGATCTTGCGCTGGTGGGCACCGGTAAAGGCGCCCTTCTCATGGCCAAACAGTTCGGACTGAATCAGATGCTCAGGGATCGCCCCGCAATTGATCGCCACAAAGGGCTTGGCGTGGCGTTGGGACTGGCGGTGCAAGGTGCGGGCGACCAGTTCCTTGCCGGTGCCGCTGTCGCCACGAATCAACACCGGGGACTCGGTGGGCGCCAGTTTGGCCAGCAGTTTGCGCAGTTCCCGGATGGGGCGGCTGTCGCCCAACAGTTCGTGCTCGGGCTGGCCGGCAGGCGCGTTGTTGCCTTTGCCCCGCAGGCGCGCCATACCAAAGGCGCGGCCCAGGGTGACCTGCACCCGCGACACATCAAACGGCAAGGTATGGAAATCGAAGAACCATTCGCAGACAAAATCGCCGACGTTCTGCAGGCGCAGCACTTCGTGGTTAAGCACGGCGATCCACTCGGTGCCGCTGCGGCTGATCAGTTCCTTGACCGCTTCGGGTCGCTCCAGGTGAAACGGCTGCAGGCGCAACAATCCCACGTCACAGGAGCGCTCACCCACCGCCTCCAGGGCACAGCTGTCTACGTCCCACCCCGCCGTGCGCAAACCCGGCAATAGCCGGTGGCAGTCATCACAAGGATCAACCACAAGCAGGCGACGCTGGGCAGGTGTAACAATCATGACTATTCCTTGGCGTCAAAATCGTTAAAGTTATTTAAAAACAGCTATTTGGAAAGTCTGCTGGTAACCCTAGCAAGATCTTGACGCAGCCTTTGTACCGATTCGCTATAAGTCACAGGTAAACCGCGCTTTTCGGTCACGACCCTGCGGTCAATTGCCGCGGCGTAACTTTCAAGAAGCTTTCAAAATAGCCCCTTACATGACTTTAATCAGGGAAAGTTAAAAAATCTTCTTCTAACATGTGACCCGTACCCGGTGATCGTGCATCAGTACAAGTAACCAGTCGTCAGGCACGCCCAACCAACGACTTCACTTGAATGGGCATTTAGAGAGAAGACCCCATGAACGCCCCGCTCCGCATCAACGAAGCTCTTTTGATCGCAGACCGTGCCTTCCAGCCCTTTCAATGTGTGGCCTGGCACGACGGCAACGGCGCCCTGAGCCTGAGCGTCATCGACCGCACCAATACTCGTATCGGACGCAAACAGCTGTCTTCGAGCACTTATTCGGACCCGGCACAGCTAGAGAACTTGCTGTTGCAAGCCCGCGCCGAACTCGACAAAGATGGCTATCAGTTGCAATCCTGGGCGATGCCCAAGTAACTGAAACTGGCGCTCGGCGGCTCTGGAAAGTACGCCGCCAGACCGCACAGTATATTGACTGCTATTAACACGAGTGAGTAGCCAGCCATGCAAGTTGCAACTTTGCATAGCTGGCTACTTATTACGCTGCTTGCCAATTAATAGGCCGAGAGAATAAACCGCTCAATGGCTTCCGCCGCGCCATCATCGACATTACTGCCGGTAACGACGCTGGCCTGACGCTTGACCACCTCTTCAGCCTGCCCCATGGCAATCGACAACCCGGCCACGTGAAACATCGCCGGATCGTTGCCGCCATCACCGATAGCTGCCGTCTGTTCCAGTGGCACACCGAGGTGCGCCGCAAGGGTTCTCAAGGCTTCGCCCTTGTTGGCCTTCATGGCGGTCACATCCAGGAACACCGGCTGTGAACGCGACACCTGGGCTAATCCCTCGACCCTGGGCTGCAACTGCGCCTCAAGCTCGATCAGCAGTTGGGTATTGGTACTGGCGGCAACAATCTTGTCGACCCGATCCAGATACGGCTCGAAGCTCTCCACCACGATGGCCCCATAGCCCAGGCCGTGCTCCTCGCGAACCGCCATCGGCCCGCCAGGATCGCGACGCAGCCAATCGCCATCGGCGAACAGCCAGACTTCCACGTCGGGCTGCGGCGTAAACAAGGCCAATGCCACCAGCGCGGCTTCCGCCGGCAAGTGATGCGCCACCAGGATACTGCCGTCGGGATTGACCAGCGTGCCGCCATTAAAGCCGGCAATGGGCACATCAATGCCCAGTGCTTCGACCTGCTGACGCATGGCCTTGGGCGGGCGCCCGCTGGCCAGGCTGAAAAACACCCCGGCCGCGCGCAAGGCGCGAACCGTCTCGATGGTGCGTTGACTGAGGCTGTGATCCGGATGCAGCAACGTGCCATCCATATCACTCAGGACAAACCGGATGGGTTGACTCGGCAAGTCACTCATCCGAGGCTGTGCCACGTTCGGCCATCGCGGGCCAGCAGCGCGTCAGCCGCCGCCGGGCCGTCTTCACCCGCCTTGTACGCCTGGATACCGTCGTCCTGCTTCCACGCATCGAGGAACGGCTGCACCGCACGCCAGCCGTTTTCGATGTTGTCGGCGCGCTGGAACAAGGTCTGGTCGCCGGTCATGCAGTCGTAGATCAGGGTTTCGTAACCCGTCGACGGCTGCATCTCGAAGAAGTCCTTGTAGGCAAACCCCAGCTCCACATTGGCCATGTCCAGGGTCGGCCCGGGCTTTTTCGCCAGCAGGTCGAACCACATGCCTTCATTGGGCTGGATCTGGATCTTCAGGTACGTGGGCTTGAGCTCATCGACCTCGGTATCGCGGAACTGCGCGTAAGGCGCCGGCTTGAAGCAAATGATGATCTCGGTGTCGCGGATGCTCATGCGCTTGCCGGTGCGCAGGTAGAACGGCACGCCCACCCAGCGCCAGTTGTCGATCAGCACCTTGAGGGCGACGAAGGTTTCGGTGCTGCTGTCGGGCGCAACGTTGGCCTCTTCGCGGTAGCCCGGCAATTGCTTGCCGTTGACTTCACCGGCGGTGTACTGGCCGCGAACCGAGTTGGCCCGTGCGTCTTCCAGCGACCAGGGCCGTATGGCCCCGATCACCTTGGCCTTTTCGCCCCGCACCGCATCGGCGCCAAAGGCGGCCGGCGGTTCCATGGCGATCATCGCCAGCAACTGGAACAGGTGGTTGGGCACCATGTCCCGCAAAGTGCCGGTGTGCTCGAAGAAGCTGCCACGGGTTTCCACGCCAACGGTTTCGGCAGCGGTGATCTGCACGTGGTCGATGTAGTGGTTGTTCCAGAACGCCTCGAACAGCACGTTGGAAAAACGGCTGATGAGGATGTTCTGGACGGTTTCCTTGCCCAGGTAATGGTCGATGCGATAGATCTGCTTCTCGCTCATCACCTTGAGCAGGCAGGCGTTCAGCGCTTCGGCGGTGACGAGGTCGGAGCCGAACGGCTTCTCGATCACCACCCGGCGGAACGCCTCCGGGGTTTCTTCCAGCAAGCCGGCAGCGCCAAGGCGCTGCACCACTTCGGCAAAGAAACGCGGCGCGGTCGCGAGGTAGAACACCGCGTTGCCGGTGCCGCTGTCGGCAATCTTCTTGCCGATATCGGCGTAGGTGCCGTCGTCGAGGAAGTCTCCCTCGACGTAGCTGATGCCTTTGGCCAACTGGTCCCACAACACAGGATCCAGGGCGTTCTCGGCATTGCCCTTGACCTTGCTGGCGGCCTCAGTGCGAATGAAGTCCTCGAGCTTCTTGGCGAAGTCGGCGTCGCTGATGGCGTTGTGATCGACCCCCACGATGCGCAAGCCGTCGCCCAGCAGCCCGTCGCGACTGAGGTTGTACAGCGCCGGCATCAGCAGGCGCTTGACCAAATCACCATGGGCACCAAACAGAAACAGTGTGGTGGGCGGAGCGGGTTCGGCCTTGGGTTTCTTGCCGTTCGCGGTCATTTTTTGGGTGTCTCCACATGGCCGCCAAAGCCGAAGCGCATGGCAGAAAGCATTTTGTCACCGTAGGTGCTCTGCTGACGCGAGCGGAAGCGCGCGAACAACGAGTTCGACAGCACCGGTACCGGCACCGATTGCTCCATGGCGGCTTCGATGGTCCAGCGGCCTTCGCCACTGTCGGCGACAGAACCGGAATAACCGTCGAGTTTTGGATCGGTGGCCAGTGCATCGGCGGTCAGGTCCAGCAGCCAGGACGAGACCACGCTGCCACGGCGCCACACCTCGGCGATGTCGGCAACATTCAGGTCGAAACGCTGATCTTCCGGCAGGTTTTCCGAGTTCTTGGTTTTGAGGATGTCGAAACCTTCAGCGAAGGCCTGCATCATTCCGTACTCGATACCGTTGTGGATCATCTTCACGAAGTGCCCGGAACCGGCTGGGCCCGCGTGGATATAACCACGCTCGGCACGGCTGTCCGCTGTGGCAGAACGGTCCTTGGTGCGCGGGATGTTCCCCAGGCCCGGGGCCAGGCTTTCGAAGATCGGGTCCAGGTGCTTAACGGTCTCGACGTCGCCGCCGATCATCATGCAGTAGCCGCGTTCCAGGCCCCAGACGCCGCCCGAGGTGCCGACGTCGACATAGTGCAGGCCTTTTTCCGCCAGGGCCTTGGCCCGGCGGATGTCATCCTTATAGAAGGTGTTGCCGCCGTCGATGATCACGTCACCGTCTTCCAGCAGTTGGCTCAGTTCTTCAATGGTGTTCTCGGTCGGGTCGCCTGCCGGCAGCATCACCCAGATTGCCCGGGGCTTTTGCAGCCCGGCCACCAGGCCAGCCAGGTCGGCAACGCCCGTGGCGCCCTCGCCTGCCAAACCTTTCACGAATGCTTCATTGCGGTCGTAAACCACGGTGGTATGCCCATTGAGCATCAGGCGCCGCGCAATGTTGCCACCCATGCGGCCTAGTCCAATAATCCCCAGTTGCATGTGCTGATGCTCCTTACTACGAATAAATGTGTGTCACAGTTTATAGCGCAATGAGGCTAATGAGGGTTAGTCCAGAGCGGATTGGCATAGTTTCATGACAAAAAGTGGCCATCCTTTAGCCTTCAGTGGGATAAAAGTCACAACGACCATCAAAAATAAAAAAGTTCCCTTCGTTAAAAAAAGAATTCAGAATTGCCCCGACTGCTGCCGAGAGCCTTGAATCGAGCGCTCTGGCACCGCGATACACCGGCTATTTGCGAGGTAAGCAATGAGCACTGCACACATGACCCGTCCGCCACAGACCCTCTACGTCACCATTCGCCGTGATGAATTGCGCCAGTTGAAAGACGAACGCGATCAACTGCAGCAGGAAGTCATGCGTCTGCGTTCACACTTGCAGGGCCAGCTCAACCAGCCGTCCGGCAACCAGCCCGCTCTTTGCTGAACGTGAGCTGAACGAACCGTTCAGGAATAACTCACGAAGTTTTCACATCCCCCTCCCGATACTCCCGCCCATTAAGGCCGCGCCACGTGCGCAGGCCTTCTGCTGCGTGCTTGCTCGCGCGGCGACTGAAAAATCATTGGGTTGGAGCGCTGGATGTCGATGTTCAAACGCAGCACCACGTCTGCGAAAGGTTTTGATTGGGCCGGCCTCGGCTGGATGTTCCTGTTCTTCTGGTATTTCTCGGGCATTACCCAACTGCTGATCCAGCTGACCGGCACCTCCGGCTTCAGCGGTTTCCGCCAGGCATTCTTCATGAGCGCCCTGTGGCTGGCACCGATGCTGTTGTTCCCGCGTCGCGCGCGCCTGCTGGCGGGATTGATTGGCGTGGTGCTGTGGGCCTGCTCCATGGCCGCCCTGGGTTATTTCTTCATCTACCAGCAGGAATTCTCCCAAAGCGTCATCTTCATCATGTTCGAGTCGAACATTTCTGAAGCGGGCGAGTACGCCACCCAATACTTTGCCTGGTGGATCGTGTTGGCGTTCATTGCCCACACTGCCATGGCCATTTTCCTGTGGACCCGCGTGCGTCCGGTGTACCTGCCCCGTGGCCAGGCAATACTGGCGGCCACGGCGATCGTGATTGCCATCGTCGGTTACCCGCTGGTCAAGCAGATCGCCAAGAGCGAAACCATGGAACTGGCCATCGACCGCTTCGAAACCCGCATCGAACCGGCCGTGCCATGGCAGATGATCGTCGCCTACCGGCGCTACACCGAACAACTGGACAACATGCAAGGCATGCTGACCAGCGCCAGCAAGATCCCGCCCCTGACCAACCTCAAGGACAGCATGGCCGGCCAGCCCTCGACACTGGTGCTGGTGATCGGCGAGTCCACCAACCGCCAGCGCATGAGCCTGTACGGCTACCCGCGCAACACCACGCCGGAACTGGACAAGCTGCGCGACCAACTGGCGGTGTTCGACAACGTCATCACCCCGCGCCCCTACACCATCGAAGCGCTGCAACAGGTGCTGACCTTCGCCGACGAAGAAAACCCGGACCTGTACCTGAAAACCCCGTCCATCGTCAGCGTGATGAAGCAGGCCGGCTACAAGACCTTCTGGATCACCAACCAGCAGACCATGACCAAGCGCAACACCATGCTCACGACCTTTTCCGAACAGGCCGACGAGCAGGTGTACCTGAACAACAACCGCAACCAGAACGCGCGCCAGTACGACGGCGACGTGCTGGAGCCGTTTGCCAAGGCGATGTCTGACACCGCCGAGCGCAAATTCATCGTGGTGCACCTGCTGGGTACCCACATGAGCTACCAGTACCGGTACCCGCCGACCTTCGACAAGTTCACCGATCGCCAGGGCGTGCCGGCCGGGATCAGCGACGCACAATTGCCGACCTACAACAGCTACGACAACGCCGTGCTGTACAACGATTTCGTGGTGTCGAGCCTGATCAAGGATTACGCCAAGACCGACCCGAACGGCTTCCTGCTGTACCTCTCGGACCACGGTGAAGACGTGTTCGACTCGGCCGGCCACAGCACCCTGGGCCGCAACGAAGGCAAGCCGACGGCGCCGATGTACACCATTCCATTCATGGCCTATGCCTCGCCCAAGTGGCGCGAAAGCCATGACTGGAGCTTTGCCGGTGACTTGCAACGGCCCTACAGCAGCTCGCAGCTGATCCATACCTGGGCCGACATGGCGGGCTTGAGCTTCGATGAACTGGATCACAGCAAGAGCCTGGTCAGTGACAGCTTCAAGCCACGACCGTTGCTGATTGGCGATCCGTATGCACGCCAGCAAAAGCCGCTGATTGATTTCAGCCTGATCAAGCCAAAGACCGACGCCGCCAACGTGGTCCTCAAGTAGCTTGAACAGCCCGGGTTTCATCCGCTCAATGCGGTGAAACCCGACTTGGCCGCGACGCCAAGATAATAATTATTCTCGTTTATCGCTAAAGTTCCCCGCCTCCTTTCGTCTTTGAGCCAATGGCATTTTTCATAGACGACAAGGAGTTCGCCGCGATGTTCGCGCCTATTACCCGTTCCATGACCTTGACCCTGGGCCTCTTCAGCGTGGTGCTGAGCCCGGACCTGCTGGCCGAAAACGACCCCGACCAGGAACCCAAAGCGCTGGAGCTGGGCAGCACCAGCATCACCGCCGAAGGCCTTGGCGCCAACACCGAACATACCGGTGCCTACACCACAGGCTCAATGAACACCGCCACCAAGTTGAACCTGTCCATCAAGGAAACACCGCAGTCGGTCTCGGTGATCACCCGCCAACAGATGGACGACTTCAACCTCAACACCCTCACCGAAGTGATGCGCCAGACTACCGGCGTGGTGGTGCAGCACCTGGACTCCGACCGGGTCGGCTACTCATCCCGCGGCTACGGCATCACCAATTTCCAGATTGACGGCATGCTCAACACCTTCGGCCGCATGAAGTCCGATGCCGACACCATCATCTACGACCGGGTCGAGGTAGTACGCGGTGCCACCGGCCTGACCACCGGCGCCGGCGACCCCTCGGCCACGGTCAACATGGTGCGCAAACGCCCGACCGCACAGTGGCAGGCCAAGACGGGCGTCAGTGGCGCCTCCCATGACAATTACTACAGCTACCTGGACGTTGGCGGCCCCCTGGCCTTCGATGGGCGCCTGCGGGGCCGCACGGTGCTCGCCTATCGGGACAGCCAGTCCTATCGCGACAACTACGCGCTGCAACGGGAAGTCGGCTACGGCATCCTCGAGGGCGACCTCACCGACGATACCGTGCTGGCGGTGGGCTTCGATTACCAGAACAAGCATGTGCAGGGCACGGCCTGGGGCACCTTGCCCTACTGGAACAGCGACGGCAGCAAAGCCAAGCTGCCCCGCTCCGCCAACATCGCGGCCACCTGGAGTTCATGGCCGCTGAAAGACGAAACCACCTTCGCCACCCTCGACCACCGGCTGGCCGGTGACTGGCACCTGAAGGCCGCGTACACCCACCGCGAAAGCGACACCGACGGCAAGGTCTACTACGGTGGCTCGGGCTTTCCCAATGCCGACCGCAGCGGCATGACCGCCTGGACCAGCCACATGCTCGGCACCTCGAAAATGGACGTGGTGGACTTGAACCTGGCCGGCTCCTACTCGCTGCTGGGTCGTGAGCACGAATTGATGGTGGGCTACGGCGAATCCGAGCAGCGCGATTCTTCGCCACACCTGCGCGACGGCCCGGTGCCCAAGGACTACACCAGCATCGACGACTGGAAACACATGGGCGCAATCGGCAAATTCCCCGACTCCAATACCGGCCTCAAGGGCGAACAAGGCAGCACCCGCCAGAAGGCCGGCTACCTGGCCACCCGCCTGAGCCTGACCGATCGCCTGCATGCCGTACTGGGCAGCCGTTACGGCAGTTGGGAGATTGAAAGCACCACGTACAACTACGACAAGGACACCGACCAGTACCTCGGCGCGTCAAAATCCAGCCAGACCCACAACGACATGTGGACACCCTACGCCGGCCTGCTCTACGACTTGACCCCGGAGTACACCGTCTACGCCAGCTACACGGATATCTTCAACCCGCAGAGCGAGCGCGACGCCAGCAAAAAGTACCTGGAGCCGGTGGTGGGCAGCAACTATGAAGTGGGCCTCAAGGGCAGCCTGCTGGAGGAACGTGTGAACGTGGCAGCCGCGTACTTCTGGAGCAAACAGGACAACGTCGCGGAACTGGACAGCTCGGCCCAACCGGACGAGGAGACGGGTGAGCAGTTTTACAAATCCGGCGGCAAAGGCAACAAAGTGCAGGGCTTCGAGGTGGAAGTTTCCGGGGAGGTGCGACCTGACTGGAACCTGACCGCCGGCTACACCTACACCCACTCGCTGAACGGCGACAAGCAGCGCAATAACACCAACCTGCCGCTGAACCTGCTCCGCGTGTCCACGGCCTACCGCCTGCCCGGCGAGTGGCATGCGCTGACCGTGGGCGGCGCAGTGAACTGGCAGAGTGACTTCTACGACTTTGCCTATCGCCCGGTGGGCCGGGACACCAGTGGAACGCTGATCAGGGAACGTACACGGATCACTCAGCAGGCCTACACGGTGGTCAACCTGATGTCCCGCTACCAGTTCGACGACCACTTGTCGGCGTCACTTAATATCAACAACCTATTTGATAAAAAATATTACGAACGCGTCGGGTTTTATAATGGCGTGTATTGGGGAGACCCACGTTCCATCAGCCTTGCACTGGATTGGAAGCTCTGAGTTCATTGTCGAAACAGATTGGAAGTTAACGAAATCGTTAACTTCCGGTCAGCCCGAGGTTAACCCTTACTTAATACTATTGGCTCACAGTCTCCCCATCCCGCCGCTGACCACAACGCGCGGAACCCAACACACTTAAATGAGACACTGCCATGAAAATTTCGACTGTTATCCTTGCCGGCCTGATGACCATGACCTCCGTAGCTGCCTTCGCAGAAGGCGGTTCAGAGCGCTCGAAGGAGTTCTACAACAACTTCACGTTCGTTCAGGAACAAACCCACGGCGCGGCGCAGCAAACCGCGCTGGCTGACGGCAAGACTGCCAAGCCCGCAGCAGCCGATCAAACTACCAGTACACCCAACAGCTGATTTACCCGTAATACCCTGTGCTATTCCGCTCTGATAGCCATGGTCAACTTGGCGCCACTTGCTGGCGCCTTTTTTTTGCCTTTGATTAACTAAACATTAATTAAAGCGGCTTACTCCAAAACAACATCCGGCCATGCTCCGGATCAAATACCGCGTCGTCAAAACCAAACTTGCGATAGGCCGACTGTGCCACCGCATTGCCTTCGAGCACCTCAAGGGTGATTTTGCAGCAGCCACGCTGACGAGCGATTTCCTCGACCTTTTGCAGCATCTTCTGGCTCAGGCCCAAGCCACGGAATTTATCCATCACCACCACGTCGTGCACGTTCACCAGCGGGCGGCAGGCAAAGGTGGAAAACCCTTCGAAGCAGTTCACCAGGCCGGCGGGAGTCCCGCCAACAAAGGCCAGCACACTGAACGCATGGGCACGCTTGGCCAACTCGGCCGGCAGTTGCTCCAGGCGATCGGCCGGCAGGCTGTGGCCGCCGCCCATCGGGTCTTCGGCGTAATGGTTGAGCACCAGGCCAATGGCCTCGGCGTGAACCGGATTGGTGTAGCTGGCTTGCAGCACCAGGATGTCTGCGGTGTCCATTTCCTTCCTCATTAACGGTGCAACAGGGACTCGGTCCCCATAAAAGGGATCGATTGTAAGCGGGGAGCGGGCATTAGCTGAAGGAGATTAACTACATTTCCCCGCGTGAAAGCGCGTCAGGCTCACCAAAGCGCGCCAGCTGCATCTCCTGCAAGCGGCTCAGGGTGCGCCGGAATGGAAACTCCAGGTAACCCTCGGTGTAGAGGCTTTCTAATGGCACCTTGGCCTCGATGTACAACGGCACCTTGCGGTCGTAGCACTCGTCCACCAGCGCGATGAAGCGCCGGACACTGTCGTCATGCACCGACAGCTCCGGCAGTTCCCGGTCACCGGCATCCACGCGCTGGGCGGCGTCTTCCGTGCCTCGGGCGATGCGCCCTGGACGTTTTTGCGCGCTGAGGTTGGGCACCTCGCCCAGCAGGATGGCCTTGAAA
This sequence comes from Pseudomonas sp. BIGb0558, assembly GCF_024807515.1. NCBI lineage: Bacteria > Pseudomonadati > Pseudomonadota > Gammaproteobacteria > Pseudomonadales > Pseudomonadaceae > Pseudomonas > Pseudomonas sp. BIGb0558. The sequence continues at coordinate 17,172 of NZ_JANUEW010000024.1, read as the reverse complement.
CGATCACACAGCAGCATGAAATCCATGGCGGCCAGGGGCTGTTCGCACAGGTCGGCATAGCGGCACCACAGCACCGTATCGCTGGACTGCACCGCCACGATGGAGCGGTAGCCCACAGCAACCGGCGCGCGGCTGACGGCTTGCCCCTCGCTCAACTGGCGAAACACCTCGGCCAACGCCTCGGGCTGGTCAACCCAGTAACGCTGCAGCGCAGTCCCGGGATGCAAGCGATGATCTTCGCCACCGTCAACCGCCACTACCCGCATATGCTGCTTGATGGCCTCGATCCCCGGCAGGAAGCGGTCACGGTTGAAACCATCGGCATACAGCTGATCCGGAGGTTGATTGGAGGTGCAGACCATCACCACGCCTTCCTCGAACATCACCTGGAACAGCCGGCCGAGAATGATCGCGTCACCGATGTCATTGACGAACAACTCATCAAAACACAGCACCCGCACCTCCCGGCTCAGCTCACGGGCCAGGGCCTGCAAGGGGTCGTGGGTGCCGGTGAGCTGGAACGAGCGCTGATGCACCCAGCCCATGAAGTGGTGGAAATGCTGGCGCCGCGCAGGCACCCGCAGGCTCTGGTAGAACTGGTCCATCAGCCAGGTCTTGCCGCGCCCGACCGGCCCCCACAGGTACACGCCAGTGACGGGGCCATGGCCGTGATGCAGGGCCTGATGGCAGTCTTGCAGGGCTTGCACCGCCTCACGCTGGGCGTCGTCGGGGACAAAACCCTGTTCGGTGATGGCGTGCTGGTAGGCGGCGAGTGGCGAGTCGAAAGTCATGCCCGGCAGTATGCCATGACGGCTACAGGGAAATATCCAATCGGGAAATCTTGCCTTGCTCATTGAGGCGGAAGGTATAGCGCAGTTCCAGCGGGCTGCCGGGAAAGCTGCCGGTGACCAGGTTACTGACCAGCACCTTGCCCGTGCGATGCTGCACATTGAGCACCTGCACTTTGGGCTGATAGCGGCGCCCGGTGTCTTCCATCCACCGGGCAATGGCGGCGGTACCGACCTGGTGCTCGCCTTCGTCGAACACGTTGGCATCCTCGGCAAAACAGTTGACTACCAGCGAAGTGTCACCGGTATTCGCGGCGGCAATGTAAGTCGCAATCGCCGGGGCCAGTTCAGGGGTGGGTTGGGACATGGTGACAGCTCCTTGTTGGTGATTTATGGAGCCATGCTAAAGCAGCACTGTGTCAGTTCTTGTCAGGAGTAAACGGCCCGGATTCGTTCTGTTCCATCAGCTTGCGCCAGCCCCGCAACCAGTCACTGCGCCGGCCCGGATAACGCTCACCTTGCAGGCGCGCGGCGGCCACCCGGTCGGTGCGGAAGGTGCGATAGGCACCGCGCAACTCGCACCACGCGACGATCACCCGCACTTCGTTCAGAAAGCCCAGGGCCAGGGGCCAGATCAAGCGTTGGCTGGGGGTCTGGCTGGCGTCGGCGTAGTCGATATGCAGCTTGGCCTGGCCGCGAATGGCCTCGCGGAACACATTCAACGGCACGCGGTTTTCCGGGTAGCCGAAGCCAGGGGGGCCCGGCAGCAACGTGGGATTGCGCAATGCTTCCTGTGCGGCCGGGTCCAGCACGTCGGCGATCTTTGCCAGGGCATTGGCCGCCGCCTGGCTCAGCACGTCATCGCCACGCTGATCGACATACCGCAAGCCCAGCACAATGGCCTCGGTTTCGTCGGCATTGAGCATCAGCGGCGGCAGGAACAGGCCGGCACGCAGCACGTAACCCACACCCGCCTCGCCGAAAATCGGCGCGCCCAGGGCCGTCAGCTCGGCGATGTCGCGGTACAGCGTGCGTTCGGAAATCTCCAGCTCCGCCGCCAGCACGGCGGCCGTTACCGGGCGTTTTTTGCCCCGCAGGACTTGCAACAAGGTCAGCAGACGACTGGTACGCGACAAGGTGATCACGCTCGAAAGAGGAAGGTGGCGCAGCTTAGCAGAGGCCTCCGTCAGAAAGTGTCAGGAGCAGCGCCCTTCCCTTCAGAAGACAAAAAAAGCCCCTTGACGAAAAATATGACTCACATCATATTAAATAGATGTTGCAAAACATTTAAACCAATCACAGCGTCAGGAGTTCTCTTATGCGCAATAAAGTCTTTGGCCGTCGTAGCGGCCTGCGGGTGTCGGAGCTGGCCCTGGGCACCGCCAATTTCGGCACAGGTTGGGGCCACGGCGCCGAGCGCGAAGAGTCCAAGCGGATTTACGACGGTTACCTGGAAGCCGGCGGTAATTTCCTTGATACCGCCAACGGCTACCAGTTCGGCCAATCGGAAGTGCTGCTCGGCGAGTTCATCGCCTCGGAACGCGATCGCCTGGTGATTGCCACCAAGTACACCCTGCGCACCCAGCCGCAAGACGAAGGCACGATCAAGCTGGGCAACAATCGCAAGAACATGGTGCGCGCTGTCGAGGAAAGCCTGAAGCGCTTGAACACCGACCATATCGACCTGTTCTGGGCGCATATCAGCGACAACGTCACGCCGATGGAAGAGATCCTGCGGGGTTTTGATGACCTGGTGCGTGCCGGCAAGATCCACTACGCCGGCTTGTCGAACTTCCCGGCCTGGCGCATTGCCCGCGCCGACCTGCTCGCCGAAGTACGCGGCTTTGCGCCGCTGGTAGCGATCCAGACCGAATACAGCCTGGCCGAACGCACCGCCGACCGTGAGTTGCTGCCCATGGCCGAAGCACTGGGTTTGGCGGCCACGTTGTGGTCACCGCTGGGGGGTGGTTTTCTGACCGGCAAGTACCGCAACAGCCAAGGCGATACCCGCGCCAGCAAGCTGGGGATTTTGGTTCATGCCGAGAAAAGTGCGCGGGAAACGGCGGTACTCGACACCCTGCTGGCGGTTGCCGGCGAGCTGAACGCCACGCCGACGCATATCGCCATCGCCTGGCTTCGGGAAAAAGCCCGTCGTTCTACCACCGCGCTGATTCCGATCCTGGGGCCGCGTACCCGCGAACAACTGGATGGCACCCTGGGCGCGCTGACGGTGCAACTTTCGGCCGAGCAAGTGGCCCGCCTGGACGCTGCAAGCGCGATACCGCTGGGCGTGCCCCACGAGATGATCGCCGAGCGCTTCCCGCGCTATACCGCTGACGAGGCCCAGGACCTGCGCTGGCCGCCGGTTATCTAAGGCCAGTTGTGGTGAGGGGGCTTGCTCCCGCTGGGGTGCGTAGCGCTCCCAGGATTTTGGGGCCGCTACGCAGCCCAGCGGGAGCAAGCTCCCTCGCCACATATGAGTGCTCAGCCTTAAAAAAGCGGCGGTCTCGGTTACGCGAGGCTCTTGCTCACCACTTCAAACACATCGCTGGACAGCTCGCCGGAAGCGCGAATCCGCTCCAGCTCACCTTTCATCAATGCCTGCCGCGCGCTGTCGTATTTGCGCCAGCGGGTCAACGGTGCCAACTGCCGCGAGGCAATCTGCGGGTTGAAGCCGTTCAACTGGATCACCAGGTCCGCCAGGAAGCGATAACCCGAGCCGTCTGCTGCGTGGAAGTTGATCAGGTTCTGCCCGGCAAACGCGCCGACCAGCGCGCGCACCTTGTTCGGGTTCTTGATATTGAACGCCGGGTGCTGCATCAACGTCTTGACCCGCTCCAGCGCACCCGGCAAACCGCTGCCGGCCTGCACGCTGAACCACTGGTCCATGACCAGCGGGTTGTCCTTGAAGTTCTCGGCGAACACCGCCAGGGCCTTGGCCTTCTCTTCTTCGAACGGCGAGTTGACCAACACCGCCAGGGCCGTCAGGCGCTCGGTCATGTTGTCGCAGGCATCGAACTGCTCAAGGGTCGCCGCCAACACTTCAGGCTTGCCACTGAGCATCAGGTACGACAGTGCGATGTTCTGCAAGGCACGACGGGCAAAGTGTTCCGCCTCGGCCACGTACGGAGTTTTCTTCGACAGGTCGCGATTGGCCTGGTAGCGCAACCACAGGCCTTCGAACAGATTCTCGGCCAGTTGCTCGCGGGCAAACTCGCGGGCCGCGTGGATGGCGTCGACATCCGCCACTTCGCTGATTTCGGTCAGGTAGGCTTCACTCGGCAGCGACAGCATCTCGGCGACCATCGCCTGGTCCAGGCTTTCATCGCTCAATACGCTGCGCAGTGCAGTGATCAGGCGTTGATCCAGCACCAGCGCCTTGCCTTGCTGATGTTGGCCGATCAGCTCCTGCAACACTTGCACCGACAGTTGCTGGCCGGCGTCCCAGCGATTGAAACCATCGCTGTCGTGCTGCATCAGGAACATCAGTTGGTCACGGTTGTACGGGAAGCTCAGCTTCACCGGTGCCGAGAAGCCACGCAGCAGCGAAGGCAGCGGGTGTTCGGCGATGTCGACAAAGGTGAAGGTCTGTTCAGCTTCGGTCACCGAGATCACCCGGGACGTGGCGCCAGCCGTCGCTTCGCCGGCCAGGCGCAGGGCGATACCCGCGCCCTTCCCGTCCAGCAGGCCCAGTTCGACCGGAATCACGAACGGCAGTTTTTCCACCTTATCCGGGGTTTCCGGGCAGCTTTGACGGAAGGTCAGGCTGTAGGTTTTTGCGGCTGCGTCGTAGGACTCGCTCACCGCCAGGCGTGGCGTGCCGGCTTGGCTGTACCAGCGCTTGAACTGGGTCAGGTCGGCGCCGTTAGCGTCTTCCATGGCCTTGATAAAGTCATCGCAGGTCACGGCCTGGCCGTCGTGGCGTTCGAAGTACAGGTCGCTGCCTTTACGGAAGCCTTCGGCGCCGAGCAAGGTCTGGATCATGCGGACGACTTCCGAACCCTTTTCGTACACGGTCAGGGTGTAGAAGTTGGAGATTTCGATAAAGCCATCTGGACGCACGGCGTGAGCCATGGGCCCTGCGTCTTCGGCGAACTGGTGAGTGCGCAGGTAGGCCACGTCCTGGATACGCTTGACCGTCGCCGAGTTCATGTCGGCAGAGAATTGCGAGTCACGGAACACCGTGAAGCCTTCCTTCAGCGACAGCTGGAACCAGTCGCGGCAGGTCACGCGGTTGCCCGACCAGTTGTGGAAGTATTCGTGGGCGACAATCGCCTCCACACGCTGGTGCGCAGCGTCGGTAGCGGTTTCGGCGCGGGCCAGCACGGCGCTGGAGTTGAAGATATTGAGGCCCTTGTTCTCCATGGCGCCCATGTTGAAGTCGTTGACCGCCACGATCATGAAGATGTCGAGGTCGTACTCACGGCCATAGGCTTCTTCGTCCCAGCGCATGGACTTCTTCAGGCTGTTCATGGCGTGCTGGCACTTGTCGATGTTTTCCGGCTCGACATAGATACGCAGCGCCACGGTGCGCTCGGTCAGGGTGGTGAAGGTGTCTTCCACACACCACAAATCACCGGCCACCAGTGCGAACAGGTACGCCGGTTTCTTGAACGGGTCTTCCCAGGTCGCCCAGTGCCGGCCGTCTTCGCCGGGGCCGGAAGCAATCGGGTTACCGTTGGACAGCAGCACCGGGTAGCTGTGCTGTTCGGCGATCACCGTGGTGGTGAACACGCTCATCACGTCCGGGCGGTCGAGGTAATAGGTGATCTTGCGGAAGCCTTCGGCCTCGCACTGGGTGCAGAACATGCCGCTGGATTTGTACAGGCCTTCCAGGGCGGTGTTGGTTTCCGGGTGGATCTTCACCGTGGTGTCGAGGGTGAAGGTCGCGCTGGTGGGGTGCACGGTCAGGTGGCTGTCGCTCAACTGGTAGTCCGCGTCGGTCAGTTCCTGGTCGGCCAGGTTCACGCTCAACAGCTCAAGCTGCTGGCCGTCCAGCACCAGTGGCGGCAAGCCGGCGCCACGTTCGGGGTTGCGGCGCATCACCAGTTGCGCGTGGACCAGGCTGTGGTCCTCGAACAACTCGAAGGTCAGGTGCGTCTCGTCGATCAGGTAGTCCGGCGCCTGATAGTCCTTCAGGTAAATCATCTTCGGCTGTTCGGTGCGCATGTCTGTCGTCCTTCTACTGATGCACGGCGAGCTGGTAGGCCGTGTATTTACGAATGTTGATCACGCCGGTATCGAAGATCAGGTATTGGCCCTTGATCCCCATCAGCGTGCCTTCGGCAATCGGGTTCTTGTCCAGGTTGAAGCTGACGATCTTGGTCGGATACTGCTCGATCGGGTAGCGGATTTCGATCGGTTCGATGTCGCTCACCGGTTGGATGGCCTGCAGGCCAAAGCGTTCCTGCAAACCGAGCAAGCCTTCGGCACAGCTGGCGAACAGTTCGTCGCGCACCTGGCCAAGGTTGACTGCCTGGGCGTCGCCCTTGAGCAGCGCGCGCCAGTTGGTCTTGTCGGCCACCTGGCTGCGGAACAGGTCTTCGACGAAGCCCGACTGCTGGCGCGTGGCAACGCGCATGATCGGCAGCGCCTGGCTGGCACCCTGGTCCAGCCAGCGGGTTGGCAGCTGGCTGGCGCGGGTGATGCCGACCTTGATCCCCGACGAATTCGCCAGGTACACCACGTGGTCGGTCATGCAGAATTTTTCACCCCAGGCCGGATCGCGGCAGGTGCCGGCGTCGTAATGGCAGCGCTCGGGGCTCATGATGCACAGGTCGCACTGGGCCAGTTTGGTCATGCACGGGTAGCAGTAACCCTGGCTGAAACTGGTCTTGGTCTTGCGACCGCAATGGGTGCAATGGATCGCACCGAGGTATTCCAGGCGCACGGTGGTGCCGATCAACGGGTTGACCGGCACCTCGGTATCGCCGAGGCGAAACGCGTATTGAACGGTCGGCTCACCCAACTGCGCCGACATTTTGCTGACTGCACCACGGCCAATCTCAATCAATGGATGGCATCCGACTTGAACAGGATGTTCGGCACCGGCGCCGACTTCGAGGCGCATTCCTGCGGGCCCATATAGCCGGTGCGCTGGTCTTCCGGCAGGTTCTGCAGTTCCCAGGCGATGACCGCCTGCAACGACAGTTCACGCTGCTCGGCGGTGAGCTTGCGGCCATCGGACCATTTGCCGATTTCCACGGCGAGCTTGAGGCTCTCGTAGATGTCCGGGGTGATGTTTTCGATCATTTCGACAAAAGAGGACATAAGACTCTTCCTTAACTAAATAGGAGACATTTTGCGGCGGCTGTACAAGCCACCCAGCAAACCGGTCAGGCACCCGATTACCAGGCCACCCACGTGGGCCGCATTGGCGATTTCGCCGAAGCCGATCATCGAGACCAGGCCCGACAGGCACAGCACCAGCCACACCAGCATCATCACCAACACCCCGCGAGGCAGGCGATACGCCGGATTAGGCGACAACAGTTGATAGATCCAGCAATGCCCGAGCAAGCCGTACAGCACGCCGGACAACCCGCCAAACAGGCCGGGGCCGCCAAAATAGTATTGAGCGTAGTTCGACACCAGGCTGAACAACAGCGTCAGGCCCAGCAGGTTGATGCTGCCCTGGCGCAGCTCGATACGCCGCCCCAGTTCCCAGTACCACATGCCGTTCATGGCCAGGTGCAGGATGCCGAAGTGGATCAGCATCGGCGTGACCAGCCGCCACCACTGCCCCGAGGCCAGGCTGTCGGCCAACGGGGTGAAACGGATGTACTCGCCCACCACGCTGAACGGCAGGAACGTCAGCCAGCTCATGGCTTGCAGGTTGTCCCCCAGCAGCGTGACGGCGGCGACGATGATGCTCAGCAGCAGGATAAGTCCGGTCACCGGGCTGTGGCGCAACTGCTGGACAAAACCCGGACGCCTGGTCGACGTTTCCTGCACCGGAATATCCAGTTGCTGGTCCGGGTCGCCGGCCGGGAAACGCTGGTACAAGACCTTCACGTCTTCGCTGATGGAGTCGGGTACCCACAACACCTGCTCCCCGGCCTCTTCGCTGACGCGATGGGGCACTTGCATGCGTTGCAGCAGCTTGACGAAACCACTCAAGTCCACCGCCAGCGGCAAACGTAAAACAGCCACGGTACTCATGAAATAACCTCAGGGCGCTCGACATCGACCCAAACAAATTTACGTGGGTCCAGGCGGGTTTCCTGATCCAGCCGGTAGGCCACCAGCTTGCCGTACAGCACCGCGCTGTAGTCCAGGCAAGCCAGGTTCGGGCGGATCGGCGCCGGTTTGCCGCTGCGCCAGTAGTGGCCGACGAACAGCAACGGCTCGTCGACGCCGTAGCGCAGCAGGGAATTCTTTTCAGTGGACGACAGTGGCGTGGCGGCCACCGGTTCTGGCAGCGCATCGGGCTGGAACACGATGTCGCCGTAGGTCTTGGGGTCGTCTTCCCAGAATTTGGTACGGAAAAACGAGCGCGTCAGGCCGTCGCCGCCGGTCAGGGTCATGCCGTCCGGCAGGCGCATATCGGTGCCGCGCAACAGGCGGTCGAAGGCATTGCTGGCAAAACTGCCGGGCACGGCGGCGGCTTGCAGGAAGTGCTGGTCGATGCAGCCGTCCGGGAAATGCGCGCGCAGGGGTTCGATAAAGCCGTTGTCCCAGCAGGCGTGCACCACGCGGAATCGCCCGGCATCGACAAACAGCGGCATGTCGTAGAACCAGCCGAGGAAGTCGTGCCAGTCCGCCGGATGCTGTTCGAACTGGGTCAGGGTTTCGTGGATCAATCGCGCATGGCGTGGCGTGTGTTCGCGCACAAACTGCTTGCCGCTGCCCGGAGTCGCCGGCGTGCTCCAGCCCAACGCATTGAACTCATGGTTGCCCATGATGCACAGCGCCTGGCCGGCCTCGGTCATGTCGTGGACGATATGCAGCGCCTCGCGAATGCGCGGGCCACGGTCGATGATATCGCCGAGGAACACGGCCATTCGCGACGGATGGCGCCAGGTGCCGCCCTGCTTGTGGTAACCCAGTTGCTTAAGCAAGTGCTCAAGGGTATGAGCGCAACCGTGCACGTCACCAATCAGGTCGTAGCTACGCGCGGGATCGAGCATCAGTCGCCTCCACCCCCCAAGCGGCTGCCCCAGCCCAGCTTGGTGCGGCACACTTCGTAGTAGTTGTGGTCCAGCGGGTGGATCAACCGCAACTTCTGTGCCTTTTTGCTCACGGTGATGGTGTCACCGGGGGCGCAGGTAAAATGGTTCTGCCCGTCGCAGGAGACTTGCGGGTAGATCTGCATGTCTTTGGACACCACGATTTTCAGCTCACTGTTGCCGTCGACCACAATCGGTCTGCTGGACAACATATGGGGGTACATCGGCACGATCACAATGGCATCCAGCTTGGGATGCATGATCGGGCCGCCGGCAGACAGTGCGTAGGCCGTCGAACCGGTGGGCGTAGCGACGATCAGGCCGTCGGCCTTCTGGCTGCACACGAACTGGCCGTCGATGTACAACTCGAACTCGATCATCCGGGTCGACTTGCCGGGGTGCAGCACCACGTCGTTGAGGGCGTCGCCCTGGCCGATGGCTTCGCCGTGGCGGCGCACTTCGGCTTGCAGCAGGAAGCGGTTTTCCACCAGATAATGGCCGTCCAGCACCTTGGCCACTTCGACTTCCAGGTCGTCGGGGCGAATATCGGTGAGGAACCCCAGGCTCCCGCGGTTGATCCCCAGCACCGGCACGTTATGCCGCGCCAGCGCACGGGCGGCGCCCAGCAGGCTGCCGTCGCCGCCCACCACGATCACCATGTCGCAGACTTCACCGAGCATCTTGCGCGACGAGGTTTGCAGGCCATGGCCCGGGAGGATTTCAGCGATGGTGTCTTCGAGGATCACATGCAGGTGGCGCTCGAGCAGAAACTTTTTCAGCCGGCGGACGGTGTCCAACACCTGGGTACTGCCCAGGCGACCGATAATGCCGATATTGCGAAATTGCTCCATGGGGCTCCTGCGGGGTTCGGGTTCTGCAAAAAAGAACGATTATGGGCGAAAGCCGGCGTTACACAAAATCCTTTGTCGCCGCAAACCCCAGACGACAACGGTTCTCAGCCCCCTTCCCGGCCGTAAAAGGCTATGCTCGGACCATGACCCTGTTCCCTGATCTGCAGCACCTGCCCCGCCAACTGCGTCACCCCGAGGTGCGCGACCTCGCGTGGGTGGTGCTCGCCCCGCCGATGCTCGCGCAGACGCCGTGGCCGCAGCGTCACCCGCTGACCGGCAGCGACTGGGTGCAGGCCCCGCATAGGCTGGAACACTGGCTGCGGCAACTGGACCAGGACAGCAGCGCCTTGCTGCACTGGCTGAGCCAGGCACGCACCCGCCGATTGGGCCTGTATTACGAACGGCTGTGGCAGTTCGCGGTGCAACACGCGCCGGGCGTGGAATTGCTGGCAGCCAACCTGCCGATCCGCCAGGCCGGGCATACCCTGGGCGAACTGGACATGCTGCTGCGTGACCGCGATGGCGTGCACCACTTGGAACTGGCGATCAAACTCTACCTGGGGCCCCAGGACGGCGACGGCCAGGACACGGCGCAATGGCTCGGCCCCGGCTGCCATGACCGGTTGGACCGCAAGCTGGCCCATCTGGCCCAGCATCAATTGCCGATCTCCGCCCGGCCGGAGAGCCGGGAAGTGCTGGCGGCCCTGGATATCCAGGCCTTTGATGCGCATCTATGGCTGGGCGGGTATTTGCTCTACCCCTGGCCTGGCCTGGCGCATGCACCGGTGGGCGCACATCCGCAGCACCTGAACGGGCGCTGGCTGCATCAGCGCGATTGGTCGAGGTTTATCGAGCAGAGTCCCGCCGGTCGCTGGCAACCGCTGCCCCGCCACGCATGGCTGGCGCCGGCGCACTACCCGGCGGACGAAGCCTGGGACGCAGCCCGGATGCAGCACTGGCTCACCGAACTGGACCCCATGGCACCTGCACAATTGCTGGTGCGCCTGGTGGAAAACAGCGAGGGCGAGTGGGAGGAAGCTGAACGGTTGTTCCTGGTGGCCGATCTTTGGCCAAACGTACCCGGGAAGATCACATCCCCAGGGTTCATCCTTCACTCCGCTCCCCCGTAAGAAAAATCTGCGCCGGCAACGTAAAACCCCGCAATTTCAACAACGCCAGCGGTCCGGCGTCCAGTTCTGTGCGCAGGTGCCAGGTCAGATCCAGGCCGTCCGGCGCCTTGAGCACCATGCGGTAGCGGCTATCGCCATCGTCCAGTGCGGTAAGCCGGGCTTTTTCCAACAGGCGGATCAGGCCCCAGGTGCCCTGGTAGTCACCGAACAAACGTTCTCCGGTGTGCACGCTGGTCCAGCTCAGGCTCGCTCCCGGATAGTCGCTGCGCCCGGGCCAGTTGAAGCGTTGCCAACTTTCTTGCTGGTTGAAGTAGTGGTGCCGTTCGCCGTTGAGGATGAAGGTGGTTTGCACGATGTCTCGAGCAGCCTTGCCCTGGAGTTCGAAACTCAGGCCCATGCCACCGTCGGTGTAGAGCACATCGGCAAGGTCGCTCAGTTGGTTGATAGCCGCGAGAAACTGCGGATTGAAGCGCAGGCCCTGGCTGTGCCGGTCGGCCACCCAGCGGTTGCCCTCCTTACGCAACACGCCGCCCAGTTGGCTCTGGAGAAACTGTTCGATGCGCCCCGAGTCGGCGCGGATCATTTGGCCGAGCATCGGTAACGAGGCGTCGCTGGCGGTGGCGGCAAACGGGTAGCGGCTGGCGAAAGCGCTGTGCCAAGGCGTGACAATCGCACGCTGCCACTGGCGATTGAGGCTCGCGGCTGAGGGTTGCAGCACGCGCTGCCAAGCGTGATCCAGGGGCTGCACGAACAGCGTTTCGCCCAAACCTGACCACTCGGCGCCGAGGCTGGCGGCGATCAGGCTGCCGTAGGATTGGGTGTCAGTCAGGTCGATGCTCTTGCCCTGGAACACGCTTTGCGCCAAGGCTTGGGTCATGCCCTGCGGATCAGGTGCGTGGCTGATTTGTTGCAGCTTCAGACGGGCACGGGTGACCTGGGTGAGGAAGGTGTGCAGGTTGAGGCTCTTCTCTTGGCTCATCAGGGAGAGCAATGGGCCAAACGTCGCCTCCAACGGGCCGGTCTGCAGTGGTGGGTCGATCATCTCCACCTTGTCCTGGCCAATCAGTTGCTGGGCGGATTTCACCAACGTGTCTTTCAGCCCTTGGCCACGGGTGCCGGCCTGGCCCTGGTAGGCCACGGTGTTCATCAGTGCGATCAACGGCGATTGGCGGGCGTCGCTCATCAGGGTCAATTGGTCGATGACATCGGGCAGGCTGTCTGAGGGATGCCAGCGCAGGCTGTTGAGGAAGTCCAGCCAGGCGCTGGCGTAGTCGTCGAAGTAGTGCTCGGTGAGGCGTTTTTTCAGCATGGCCGGCGTCAGGTCGCTGGCGATATCACTGAGCTGATCGCTGAGGACCCAGTCGATTTGTTCGCGACGGGCTTCGGCAATGTCGTCGATGGCCCGGCTCACCTGGCCCTCCCAGGCTTGTCGGGTGAACACCCCGGGTACGCGGGCATCGCTGGAAAACAACGCCTGGGCGTCGGTGGCACCGACCATTTGGCGCAGCTCCAGGGCGGGTGAGTGATTGATGGAGGCGTCGAGCACCTGTTGGTACAGGCTGGCTTCGGCATTGCGCTGGCCGAGTTGGCCGAGGAGAACTTGCCGGGCCTGGGCGATCAGCTTCGGGTCGGCCGGGATGCGCCACTCGGGATGCGCGGACAGTTGCTCGCTGTAGAACTGCCAGAGATCGGGCGACAGGGTTTGCCACAAGCCGGGGGAGACGCCGGGACGCAACGGTTCGGCGTCATTGAGGGTTTTAGCGAGGAATTCGGCGTCGGTTTTTTCCGGATGCGCCAGCATCAGGTAGGCCTTGAGCTGGCCGTAGGCAACCCGGGCCTCGCTGGCGCGCTCGGGACTGTCCGGCGCAAGCTGGATCAAAGCCATGAGTTGGCGTTGCAGGTTAGCCGCAGCCGGATCGCGCATCAGGCGGTGGTTGGCTTCGACATAGCGCGGCCACAGGGTGTCGAGCAGGGCCTGGTTCTGGTTCAGGCCGAAACGTTGGTGCCAGGGCGTACCGTGTTCGGCGCGGTAGTCCAGCCGACCGAGTTCGCGGGTCAGCTCGTGCAAGGCCCGGAACTGTTCGTCGCCTTGCCTGGAGTGCTGCAACGCAGTCAGCGAGGTTTGCACGTGGCTGATCAGGGCCCGGTTGCTGGCGTAGGACAGCAGCAGGCCGGCGGCCCACACCAGCGCCAGGCTCATGGCCAGGGCGTAACCGATACGCGGGGTGCTCCAGCCGACCCGGCTGATAAAGGGTTTGTCCCGCAGAACACCTTCCCAGGCCGGGTCGATGGGCCAGAAATGATCCTTGGAAATGCGCTCCACCGGCAGACTGAACCACAAGCCACGCAGGGGCACGCCGCGGGCGAACTGACCGAATAACGGTGCGAGCGCCTGACACCAGCGGGGAATGCCTTCGGCCCCCAGATCGCGGGCCAGACGCAGGAGGAAGTCGTGGGCGTTGTTGATTTTCATCTGAGCCCAGCCGGCGTTGCGCAGGGGCTCGATGAGGGCGGCGAGACGGGTTTCGAGGGCGGCGGCGGTGAGTTTTTGCGGCAGCCGACAGCCGACGGCGTCGACCTGACGTTTGGCTTGCGGCCATTGGCTGTCGCAGACCTGCCAAAGATGGAGCGGGAGTTGCCAGCGCAGCCCAGCGGACAGGTACCGCAAGTAGCGAACACCGGCGGCCATCGCAGCATCGTCAGCGCTTTGATCGCTGCTGAGCGCCCAGACGACACCGTCCAGGGCGCGCCAGCGGCTCAGTGCACGCCACTGCGCCAGCAATGACTCATCCAGTTTGGTATGCACGCTGCCGCCCCACAACAGGACGGTGTTTTGTCCTTCCAGCCAGTGGTCCTGGGTCAGGCTGGGGGCGATGGCGGTAATCTGTTCAGGCTCGCCGAAGACGATAAAAAAACGCACCTTAAGGCGCCAGAAGAAGCCGTATTTCACGTGAAGCGAACAGATAAGCTCATCGAGCTTAAAAGCCGGCTTATGCGATGGCGTCAAAGGCGCGTCCGGTTGAGGATAGACCTTATCCACCTGGCCCTGATCACGATGGTTGAGTCGCTTGAGCTGTATCAACAGACGTGGTGCAAAAAGCCCGACGGCAGCCATAAGAATGATCAGCAAGAAAACAGAAATCCTTTGCCCTGGCTCCAGTAATCCCACCTCCTGACCATACCTCCAGATCACCCAACCTAACACCGAGGTCAATGCAACGGCCCATACCGACGTGCCAATCAGGCGCCACGAATTGCTTCCCTGCTTCATGCCAACTCTCCAGTGGTAACGGTGCTGATCCAATGCCGCGTTTCGTCCCGAGTCAGCAACAGCAAAGGCCGTTGCTGATGTCGGGCGACTTCAATCCCAAGGGCTGCCACCAGCCAGTGGCTGAAAGGTCCCGAGCGTCCCCAGAGGTATTCCTGAATCCATAGTTGCCCAGCCGTCAGTGATGCGCCGCAATGGCCGCTGATAGCCGCGACATCGCCGGTCAATGGATGCCAGTCTGCGTCGTCCGCCAACACGCTTGAGGCCTGACGCGCGATGGGCTGGGTTTGCATGAACAGCGTCAGTTCGTTCTTTAACTGGGTGGTGTCCAACGGCATCGGTCGCAACAACCTTCCCTGCACAGGCAGCTCCCACTCAGATGCCAGCCTGTCCGGACACAACAGCAAAGCCGCCAATCCATCGGAATACGCCACCTCGCCGCGTACCTGCAACACCAGGATCAACTGAAGGGCCGGGCTGGCCGTCTTCAATATGTCGTCAATCCACTGGTAGGGCAGTTCATCAGTCACGGTGAGTTTTTCCGGTATGGGCGTGCCCATCACGGCCACCCAGCTCTGCTTCCAGGCATCGCGCAGCGCCAAGTGATGCATGGGCTCGACATCACTCAACAAGGTGACGTGCAGCGCCCGACCCGCAGGCAGAGCCAGCAATGTCGCGTCCAGCGCCTGAAGCAGCAACTGCAACCCCGTTAGCGCACGCACATGCGGGATCAACAATGCCGTAATGCGCCTTGCTTGCCCGCTACGGTTTGGAAAGCTGACAGCACCTTGCGCCAGCGCGCTGGCAGACACCTGATCCGGCAGCAGCACGCAACTGCCGCACACCGCCATATACCGTTGCGCCCAGCCCTGCCAGGCCTGTTGCGCAACCAGTGCCTCCTCCTCAAGAAACTGCTGATGACTCAGCGCGCCGCCGTAGAAGTAAGCGCGCGCGCCAAACGCGAGGAGCCAGATCAGCAAGGGTGAGCCGGACACCGCCCAGATGTTCACGGCGTGCAGCGGCGGCACGCGCTCAGAGGCGTACAGCAAGAACAGCAGCACACTGGCCAGCACCGCCACGACCGCCGCCAATATCCAACGGCTCACCACAATCGGTGCCGGAACTTCCCCCCTATCGGGCGCCTGACGATCCCAGCCCATGGCTCAATCCACCCTGCAATCGGAAGCACTGGAAATCACCTGGCAACCGCACTCGCTGTGACAGCCGTTGACCACCATCGCCCGACCGTTTTCAGACCATTGATCGGTACCCTCGGTAATCGCGTTACGCCCATGCAGGGGGCAACTGACTTCGTCACCGACTAAAGCCACGAGCCTGCCATTTACGAACATAGTGGAAGACGCCGAGATCACTTCGCCGTCGTGGGTGGTTTTATCACCCAGCAAAACAAATTCTTGGGACATACGAATTAATTCCAATGGTTAAGACTGGGCTAATGACTGGCTGTAAGGGTCGTAGGGAAGAAGCACGGTGACGGGGGCGAACAGCCTTGTACCGCGCAG
The DNA here is from genome assembly GCF_024807515.1 of Pseudomonas sp. BIGb0558. NCBI lineage: Bacteria > Pseudomonadati > Pseudomonadota > Gammaproteobacteria > Pseudomonadales > Pseudomonadaceae > Pseudomonas > Pseudomonas sp. BIGb0558. Next base: position 1,444 of record NZ_JANUEW010000024.1, on the reverse strand, counting down.
CCAGACGGGTGACGTGACCCCGGTAAATAGAGTGATGAATCCGAAGGGAAGAACCATGTTCATTTTTGCGCCTGCGCAGCCAGGCGGATGGCTTGTAATTTGCGGAAGTCGGGTTTGGAGCGACCGTCGGCTGAGGTGCTGCCGTCGGGGTAGGTGAAGGCGGTGTGGTTACCTTCCTTTTTAATCTTCGGTCCAGCCGAATACACCGCGAAACCTGAGTGCAGAACCGGCTCGAAATATATTTGGCGAGCTTGCAATGCCTGGTAGCTGAGGTAAATATCGCCCTCACCCGCCAAACTTACGGTTTTTTTGTAAGGTCCCAAAAACTCTTCATCGATCCAGGCGTAATAGTCCTTCTTGAGCGTCAAGTCTCCTTCAACTTCTATCGGTATTCCGGAGGTTCTCAACGGACGGTTCTGGTCAAACTTCACGCCAATACCTCCCCCCGCCCCCCAAGTCACGTTCTCTCCAAAACGCTTGGGATCGCTATACACGACCCCGAAGGACACATTACTCAAATGCCATTGGCACGCACCGCCGCCTTCTATCGGTAACTTGGCTTCGTAGAGATCACTCTGTCCCAGCTGTTGCAGTTGCACGTCAATCCCGTGATAACCCTGCAGCTCAATGCGTTGGCCGCTGGCTCCGGAAGTAATGCGTTTGCAGATGGGCGAGCGATACATCACCTCCAGAGTGCGCGCTTTCAAATCCTTGGGCACTTTCACCGTGATGGTCATGAGTTCGCTGTCCGGAGGCGGCGCCAAACTACGGTCCATGGCACAACCGCTCAGGCTGGTGAACAGCGTGATCATGGTGAGGGGAAGAACAATGTTCATTGTTGAACCTCCGCAGCCAGGCGGATGGCTTGTAATTTGCGGAAGTCGGGTTTGGAGCGGCCATCGGCTGAGGTGCTGCCATCGGGGTAGGTGAAGGCGGTGTGGTTACCTTCCTTTTTAATCTTCGGTCCAGCCGAATAGACCGCGAAACCTGAGTGCAGAACCGGCTCGAAATATACTTGGCGAGTTTGCAATGCCTGGTAACTGAGGTAAATATCGCCCTCCCCCGTCAAACTTACGGTTTTTTTGTAAGGTCCCAAAAACTCTTCATCAATCCAAGGGTAGTAGTCTTTCTTGATCATCAAATCGCCCTCAACTTCAATATCTGCACCTCCTCGTAGTGAGTTGTTTTGATCAAATATCGCTACAATTCCGCCTCCCGCACCGTAAGTGACATTCTCGCCAAATTGCGCGGGATTGCTGTAGGCAACGCCAAAGATGACGTTACTCAAACGCCACTGGCACGCACCGCCGCCATCCATTGGTAACTTGGCTTCATAGAGATCACTCTGTCCCTGCTGCTGCAGTTGCACGTCAATTCCGTGATAACCCTGCAGTTCAATGCGTTGGCCGCTGGCTCCGGAAGTAATGCGCTTGCAGATGGGCGA
>NZ_JANUEW010000023.1:0-96993 GCF_024807515.1 Pseudomonas sp. BIGb0558 | reverse complement strand
GTCGACATGGTTTCAACAATCAGCTGTCACCGATAGAGTTTGAAAAGCGTCACGCAATGAGCTTGCAAGGTGTCTAGAGAACCCGGGGCGATTCAATCTGCCAGGTTGTCCTCTACCTCTCTAAACGCCACCAATACTTGCTCCCGATACTTCGCAACCTGCTCGTCGTATCGAGCCCTTGCAGAGGCGAGATCTGCTTTCCTCCGACCACCATCAAATATCGGTAACGTCAGCGCCGTTCCCGCAAGGGGGCCTAGTAGAAAAGACCGAGTCGACCAGTCGAACAGATTCCCCAGCGATGACGACTCGAAGCCGGCGGCGGCATTTATGTTAAGCCGCGGGAAAAATGCTGATTTCGCCAATCCGATTTGTGCGTTAGCCGCGGCCATAGCTCTCTCGGCGGCAGCAATATCTGGACGGCGCTCCAGTAGGGCTGATGGTAACCCGATAGGCACCTGGGTCGCGATGGGCTCTATGGGTGAGTCAGGGAAGTCGAAGTCGGCAGGAGACTTACCCAACAACACTGCAAGACTATGTTCTGACGTCGCACGCAGCCGTGCGATCCCTACCGAGTCCGCCCTCGCGGTCGATAGTTCGTTGCGCGCTCGCGAGAGGTCAAGTTCGCTTATGTCGCCCTCTTTGAATCGCCCCTCTACTAATTTCAAGGTGTTTTCACGCAGGGTGACCGTACGACGAAATAGTCGAAGTTGGTTGTCGTACTCACGCAACTCGAAATAATTTTTAGCCACGTCAGCTTGGAGGGCTAACAGCACAGAACGATACAGCGCCTCGTTCTGTGCTTGATTAGCGAGCGCGGTGTTCACTTGTGAAGCCACCTTCCCGAACAGGTCTACCTCGTAAGAGGCTGTCGCCTGCGCCCGCCAAAGAGTCTGCGTGGACCCACTCGCATCGTCAGACAACAATTGTGAGGCAGGAGACAGGCGTTCACGCGTAGGACCAAATCCCGCATCTAGGGACGGGAACCATCCCGCTCGGGCTGATTGGGTCAAGGCTCTCGATTGCTGGACTCGTGCGGCAGCCGCCTTCAGATTCTGATTAGCCTCTGCGGCTTGCCGCTCCAGGTCGTTTAGCACCGAATCGCCAAAGACTAGCCACCATTCCCCACGATGCTCGGCATCGGCTGGTTCAGCGTTTTTCCAGGCGCTATCTTTGGGCAATGATGCTTGCTTCTGTTCAGTCGAAGCTTCCTTGAACGCCTGCGGAGTCGGGACGTCGGGGCGGTTGTATGTCGGCTCCACAGAGCATGCTGATAGAAGCGATAGCAGCGCTGAGGAAGTTAGCAGTCCAAAAATAGACTTTTTGGGTAATTGGATCATTCGTTTGGCTCCGATCATGCGTCCAATGCTTCCGTTGTCAGGTGAGGCGCGTCTTTTTGAGCCACGTGTACTTTGCCACCTGCCAGCGTACGCAGGACCACGTAGAAGACAGGTGTCAGTGCGAGACCGAACAGGGTCACGCCCAACATGCCGAAAAACACCGAGACCCCCATGGCTTGGCGCATTTCTGAGCCCGCCCCAGTGGAAAACACGAGTGGAACAACGCCCATGATGAAGGCGATCGAAGTCATGAGAATCGGCCGGAGACGCAAGCGGCTCGCTTCAATGGCAGCCTTCAGCGGCGTGTACCCGTCGTGCTCTAGTTCTCTGGCGAACTCGACGATCAAGATGGCGTTTTTGGAAGCCAAAGCGACCAATACCATCAACCCGATCTGGGTAAAGATGTTGTTGTCTCCTTGCGTGAGCCACACCCCCGTGAGTGCGCACAAGATACTCATGGGAACGATCAGGATTACCGCCAAAGGGAGGGTCAAGCTTTCGTACAGTGCGGCCAGTACGAGGAATACGAGCAGGACGCTGACAGGGAAGACCCACATACCGGCATTACCTGCCAAAACCTTTTGGTAAGTCAGCTCAGTCCACTCGAATTTTACGCCTTGAGGCAACACCTCGGCTGCAATGCGCTCTGCTGCTGCTTGGGCCTGGCCAGACGAATAGCCCGGCGCTGGGCCGCCGTTAATATCCGCTGCGGTGTAGCCGTTATACCGAACCACCATGTCCGGACCGTAGGTTGGGGTGATACGAACCAGAGACGATAGGGGCACCATTTCTCCACGGTCGTTTCTGGTTTTCAGCTGAAGGATGTCATCTGCTCGCTGACGAAACGGTGCGTCGGCCTGTACTCGTACCTGATATACACGGCCGAAACTGTTGAAGTCATTCACATACAAGGAGCCAAGGTATACCTGCATGGTCTTGAATACATCGGTAACAGACACGCCCAGCTGTTTGGCTTTCACACGGTCTAGCTCGACGTTTAGCTGCGGGAAGTTGATCTGATAGTTTGTCAGTGACCCACCAAGCTCCGGGGTCACTGCAGCCTTGGCCATGAATGCTTGAGCGGCTTTGTTAAGCTCCTCATACCCGAGGCTACCTTGGTCTTCCAGCTGCATTTTGAAGCCACCCAGTGTGCCAAGCCCAAGTATTGGAGGCGGTGGAAAGGCTGCGACATAGGCTCCTTTGATACTGGCGAACTTTTGGTTAAGGGATGCGACGATGGCCGCGGCGGACTCATCTTTCGATGTACGCTCGCTGAGAGGCTTGAGGGGGACAAAGACAATCCCTGCGCTAGAACTGTTCATGAATCCGTTAACGGACATGCCAGGGAAGCCGACTGCGTGAGCGGCGCCCGGCTGCTTCATGACTATTTCGCTCATCTGGCGAATCACTTCTTCCGTTCGGTCAAGAGAAGCGCCATTGGGAAGCTGGGCGATGGTGACCAAGTACTCCTTGTCCTGCATGGGAATAAACCCAGCAGGCACAACGTTCCCCATAACCGCCGTGAGACCCAGAAGAACCACATAAACAACCAGCATGCTGCCCTTGCGCTTAAGGATGCCTGTTACGCCTTTCGAGTATTGCTCCGAGCCACGATTAAACACCTTGTTGAATGCTCGAAAAAAACCGCCCAGTAGCTTATTCATCACCCGCGTTAAGGCGTCTTGCTTAGCGTCGTGGCTACGCAAAAGTAGTGCGCTGAGGGCTGGAGAGAGCGTGAGTGAGTTGAAAGCAGAGATCACTGTAGAGATCGCAATGGTCATCGCGAACTGCTTGTAGAACTGGCCCGTGAGACCGCTCATAAATGCCAACGGTACAAACACAGCAACCAACGTGAGTGCGATGGCAATGATGGGGCCGCTGACCTCTCGCATGGCTTTATACGTGGCGTCCCTCGGAGTCAGACCGCTGGCTATGTTCCTCTCCACGTTTTCAACCACAACGATGGCATCGTCAACGACGATACCAATGGCTAACACCATTCCGAAAAGCGACAGGGCATTGATCGAGAAGCCGAAGGCCAGCAATAACGCAAAGGTACCGATGATGGACACCGGTACAGCGATTAAAGGGATGATCGCTGTACGCCATGATTGGAGGAACACAATGACGACCACGACCACCAGCGCGATGGCTTCGAGCAGTGTTTCTATAACCGCCTGAATGCTCGATTTCACGAAGCGAGTGGGGTCGTAGATAAGCCTGTAATCCAGGCCTGGAGGGAAATCAGCGCTGAGATCTTTGAGTGCAGCGCGGATTTGATCAGAGATCTCCAGCGCGTTAGCGCCAGGCAATTGGTAGATGGCGAGGGAGACGGCGGGTTTGTTGTCCAGTAGCGCACGCAATCCGTATTCAGCCGCAGAGAGTTCGACTCGGGCGACATCCCGCAGATGAGTAACTGCGCCATTCGGGCTAGTTTTGAGAACGATGTTGCGGAACTCGTCGACGGTCTTCAAGCGACCCTGGGCATTGATTGTCAGCTGTACTGCAGTACCCGGCGAAGAAGGCGCAGCACCAACGGCACCCGCAGCAACCTGAATATTCTGTTCTTGAATGGAAGTGACAATCTCCGAGGCGGTGAGATTACGCTGTGCCACCTTCTGCGGATCAAGCCACACACGCATTGCGTAGTCACCTGCCCCCCACATATCGACACGGCCAACGCCAGGTATCCGCTCAAAGCGCGTTTTGACGTTCCGTAGGCCATAGTTTCTCAAATACGTTGTGTCGTACCGATCATTCGGCGACACGAGGTGCAGAAAAAGAACTAATGAGGAAGAGCTTTTGAGCGTAGTAACACCCAATCGTTGTACATCTTCGGGCAATCGTGGCAATGCTTGATTGACTCGGTTCTGTACCAACTGGGTAGCCAAGTCCGGGTCAGTTCCTAATGCGAAAGTTACAGTGATGGTCAGGTTACCGTCACTGTTCGCTTGGGACTGCATATACAGCATATTCTCAACGCCGTTAATTTTTTCCTCAAGCGGCGCAGCAACTGTCTCGGCAATGACTTTTGGGTTCGCTCCAGGATACTGTGCGCTGATTGTGACCGAGGGCGGAACGACCTCTGGGTACTCAGAAATCGGCAATTTAAATATTGCTATCAACCCTGCAAGCAGGATCACCACGGATAGTACGCCCGCAAAGATCGGACGATCAATGAAGAACTTTGATATGTTCATTACATGACTCTTTAAGTGAGGCGGCTACTTTCTCTCAGCGCTGCTTGAGGGTTAAAAAAGACAACAGGACGCTTAAGGATGCACTAGGATTTATAATCAATGCACGGACCAATAAATCCTAAGTGCCTGAGGGGCATTCATTGTTTATTGGTAAATTTTAGTTAGTGCTGTCGTGGGTCAGTGAGCGTTTCTAGCCTGAGCGTCACTTTGGGGAATTATCTTTCCTAGAACCTGCTCCCCTGGACGGACTCGCTGAATACCGCCTACCACCACCCGTTCGCCCTCTTCGAGTCCGGACGTGATAATGCGATCATTGCCTTGTAGATTTCCCAGCGCTACCGGGCGATAAACAATATGGTCATCCTTTCCCACGACCAAGACAAATCGCTTGTCTTGATCGGTGCCAATTGCCGCATCATCAATAAGAAGGGCCGCGTATGGTTCACTGCCGCCCACTTTTACACGCGCATATAGCCCCGGGACCATGGCGCCATCAGTGTTGTCAAACCGTGCACGCATGCGGATAGTGCCTGAGGTAGTGTCGAGTTCATTGTCTACGGATTGGATGACTCCTCGGCGCGAATACCCTGTCTCATCTGCAAGCCCTAGATCAACCGGAACAATAGCCTTATTGCCGAGTCTGTTGATGTACTTAAGATAAGTCTGCTCATCAGCGTTGAACTCTGCATAAATGGGGTTCACAGAGACAAGCATTGTTAAAGGCGCCGCGCCTGCCCCGGCGTTTACGATGTTTCCAAGTGTTATTTCTGCCCGCGATACGCGACCAGAAATTGGAGCTGTAATCTGGGTATGGCCGAGATCAATTTTAGCTGCATCCAGCGCCGCTTCAGCAGTCTTAAGATTGGCACTGGCCTCCAATGCTGCGTTGTTTTTTTCATCGTAGTCACGTTTCGCTATTGCATTTTCGGCAATTAGGCGCTGTGCCCTCTCCCAGTCGCTTTTCGTGTACGCGGCGCGAGCCTGAGCTGCTGCAACCTGCCCCTTAGCTCGTTCGACTTGTGCTTGGTAAGGTCGTGGATCGATGACGAACAGAGTGTCCCCTTTTTTTACCAATTGGCCGTCATGTATGTTGACGTCCGTTATGGTTCCTGCCACCAGCGGCCTAACCTCAACTTTTTCCACCGCTGCTAATCGGCCAGAGTAAGTTTGCCAGTCGGTAACCGTTTCTTTTTTAACGACCACGACATCTACCTCTTGGACTGGGGGCGGGCCGTCCTGTGCTACAGCTTTCTCTGAGTTATCGACCACGCCAAAGGCAACGACTCCGAAAATAATAAGTATACCTGCGGAATAAAGTGCCAGCCTAGTGCGGGGTTTAGAATTAGCGCTCATCATGACTCCAAGATTAACTCTGTTCTAGCTTAACTGTTGTGTGAATACCAAGTTCCGATGGCTCATTCACAGCAACATGAGGTGGCGTTTCTTAAAGCGCCAAGCTTTTTGGATCTCCAGCGATACCGATTTTAAAAGGTGTGCGGCACGATCGGATAATTATGTCGCCGATCGGTTTTCGCTGCCCGAGACGTGTTCACTGGTTGCGTTTTTTATTCTGCGTTCGATACAGACCCACCACAAGGTAATAACAGCGCATACCGCTAATAGTGGGAAAATCATATTGTTCATACCCTTCCAGCCAAGTGATTGCAATAGAGGGCCGGCGGCCAAAGTTGCAAATGCAGTGAACGTGTATCGAATAAACTCTGCCACTCCCTGCACCCTAGCCTTCTCGGAGGGATGATGCGAAGCAGTCAGTAAGACTGTGCCGCCCACAAACATAAAATTCCATCCCACGCCTAAAAAAAGAAGTGCAATATAGAATGCCGCCAAGCTGTCCGAACAATGTGCAATCAATCCGCAAGCTGCACTAAGTGCAATTCCCAAGAACAACATCGAAGGCAATCCGAATCGGGAAATCAGGCGTCCAGCAAATAGTGACGGCGCGTACATACCTACTAAATGCCATTGAATAATGCTGGCGCCATCATTTATTGAGTGATTGCTGGCGACAGCCGCCAGCGGTGTTGCAGTCATGATGAACATCATCACCACGCCGCCTATGACGTTATTCGCGAGTGCCGCTAGTGAAACTGGCTGTCGAAATATTGTAAGTAACTTGCGTGGCGGCTGTTCGTGGCCATGCAGCTCCAATGATTCTGGAAGTGAATCTTCATAGCCTAACCAAAGTAATGCTGCCGAGGCAATGCCGAGCAGGCATACCATCAAATAAGAACCGGCGAATAGGGTAGCGAATAAATGCGTGCTCCAACTCGCTAACAAAGGCCCAAGAATAGCGGCGATCACTCCGCCCGCAAGCACCAACGAGATTGCGCGTGCTTTGCGGTCGTCAGGTTCCGAATCTGTCGCCGCCAAACGGTAATACTGGGCGAAAGCTTGAAAGATACCGACGGCCGCTGTCCCGATGCAGAATAGCCAGAAAGAGTTCAGGAAGACCGCCCATACGGAAATCGATCCGCCTATTGCGCAGGTGAAGGCACCTAGCACAAATCCACGCCGTCTTCCGATCTTCTGCATCAGAGTAGAAGCGAAATATGTCGCAATGGCGCCTGCTACGGTGATCAGTGCAAAAGGCAGAGTCGCGAGCGATTTATCAGGGGCAAGCTGATATCCCGTCAAACCGGTCAATGTGAGATCGATCGCGATGGCCGCCGTGAATAATCCTTGGGCTATGGCCAACACAGCCACATTCGAGCGACTTGACGATTTTTCTGGCGCTGGAATGTCTTCCGACGACTTTGATGTACTCATTGCACCCGCCTCCAGCCAAGAAGATTTGAGGTGACAGCCCTTACAGCCATGACGACTCTCCCGTTGAGAAACGGGAGCATTCTCTATGTCACTTATGGCGGGAGAAAGGACTTACTTCCCTCCTTTTTGGCCGTCATGCTGCATTGGCCAGCGGATGTCACAGACAGGAACGCAAATAGCGAAGCGGGACTACAAGGCGAAAAATTAGGATGACGTTTTTTGAGGGTTTTTTGCTCTTTTCGCCATACGACTTTTAGAGGATCATCCGAGGCAAGCAGTACGAAAATCGCCAACAGGAGGCTGGCAGGGAATAGTAATTGTGAACAGGATCAATGATTTTTGGAGAAGGTAATTCCATGCGTGACATCGCTTTCCTGGTCTTTCCCGAGTTTCAGATTCTGGACCTTAGTGGTCCGCTGGCCGCCTTTGAAATCGCTAAAGAGATCGGGGTATCAGATCCCTACTGCTGTTCGGTAGTCTCGTTGTCGGGCGGTCCCGTTATGAGTTCGTCTGGTCTGGAAGTAAGGAGTCAGAAGATCAGATCAAGCCCGTACGATACGTTGATAGTGGTTGGCGGTAAGGCTTTTTCCAAACCCTATGACCTTCCCATGGTGTCGGACCACCTCGCTAATGCGGCCGCGAAAGGTACCAGGCGAGTTGCGAGTGTTTGCACCGGGGCTTTTCTATTGGCCTCGGCGGGCCTGTTAGACGGTCGCAGGGCTACTACACACTGGAGGCAGACCGCGCGACTGCAACGCAATTTTCCGAAGGTGCGGGTACAGCCCAATCATATATTTACGAAGGATGGTGGCATCTGGACGTCTGCTGGCATCTCTGCGGGAATCGATCTGGCGCTGGCCATGATTGAGGAGGATCTGGGAAATGCTGTTTCCCATGAGGTCGCCCGCGCCATGGTCGTGTACCACCGTCGGCCAGGAGGGCAGTCACAATTTTCGGCCATGGCCGATATGGAGCCGACGACGGATCGCATGAGGGAGGTGCTTTCCTACATGCGAGAGCATCTAAACGAACAGCTATCAACAGAGCATCTGGCATCAATTGCTTGCCTCAGCTTGCGCCAATTTGGTCGAGCCTTTCTGCTGGAAACGGGGGAAACACCCGCTAAAGCTGTGGAGCGTTTGCGTGTCGAGGTCGCGAGGCTGCGCGTTGAACGTGGGGCGGAACCGATCGAACTGATAGCACACTCGGTTGGCTTCAAGGATCCGGAGCGGATGCGCAGAGCCTTCATCAGAGTTATCGGGCACCCTCCTCAAAGCATCAGACGGCTGGCCGCACATCAGGGTGTTAGCGCTTATGAGGTTGCGGTTGAGGCTGAAGTGTCTTAACTGCACGCTCAGGGTTCATTGCGCTCGGCGCAATCCCCTTTGCAACGGCGTATTTGAGCGCTGTACCGAAAGTCTATTCCTCTTAAAGCCGCCTCATCAGTAGATTCTAATTTCGGAAGGAGAAACAAGTTCGACTAAACCGTATGGCGTAAATCGAGGGGACTAAGTCGTTTTGCAAAGCGCTAGTGACGCTTAAGCTTCAGCTTCTGGGTTTAGTGACCCCGAATGGTCGCGGTAAATCTCAAATCTACTAATGGGACAGTTATGAAAGAACTTTCAGGCAAACGTGCATTCATCACTGGCGCTGCACGTGGTATTGGCGCAGCTATCGCTATCGAGTTGGCAAAAAAAGGAGCTGATATTGCTTTCAGCTATGTTCGCTCTGGGGATGCGGCGGAGGAACTGGCCAGAGAAATTGAGGGATTGGGTGTTAAAGCCTTCCCTATCCAGGCCGATAGTGCGGATCCCCAAGCAGCTACGCGTTCTGTACATGAGGCAGCTAGGCTTTTAGGAGGGTTGGACATACTAGTAAACAATGCGGGGGTCGCTTTTATTTGCCCGCTAGAGACAATGCCGCTGGATCAGATAGACCAGATCATCGCCGTAAACATTAGAGCAGTGATCTTGGCTTCTCAAGCAGCCATTACCTATCTTGGAGAGGGCGGAAGAATCATCAATATCGGTTCCTGTCTGGCGGAGCGTGTGGCCTTTGAATCGGTCACAGTCTATTCCATGTCCAAGTCCTCCCTACTTTCCTTTACACGAGGACTTGCTCGTGAGCTAGGACCGCGTGGCATCACCGTTAATACTGTGCATCCTGGACCTACGGACACTGATATGAACCCAGCCGATGGTGATGGTGCCGATGCGATGAGGGCTCATTCAGCATTAGGCCGATACGGTACTGGGAAGGATGTCGCAGTGGCGGTCGCGTTCATCGCAAGCCCAAGCGCTAAACACATCACCGGCACCGGGTTAAGCGTGGACGGGGGCGTAAACGCGTAGTCCTGATTTATCTACCTACAGACTCTCTGACTAGTTACCCCAGGCACCTTGCTAGTAAGACTTAACGCCATTACGAGGCTAAAGAACTTGGTAGTTCGGGCTGATTTCCAGCAGTCATTCTAGTAAGGTGATTGGGGAACTTACATCTTCTTTGCGCGAGTACTTAGTTAGACGACCCACGTTTACGGTTGTTGAGGCGCCGTTAAAAGTATGAGAGACAAAACCCTCATTTCAATCGCACTAGTGATCAGCTCGGCCTTGAACCGATGTATCTATCGATAAGCACATGATCAATGCATGAAGTAATAATTTAAAAGATGAGCTAATCCAATTTATGGTTTCCGTATAAAGAGGCTTGAATCAATGAGCGTTTTGTTGACTCGCCGTAAGGTGATTTCAGGTATGGGACTTCTAGGTATCGGCATCCTGGCAGGCTGCGATACCCGAGGTGAGCTATCGCCCACAGGCAGCGAGATGATCACCATTTCTTCTGATACGCGTCTTGGTACTGCTTTTACGGAAACTAAAGCCGGCAGGATCGCAGGTGGTTGATCCCGGTACCGGTTTCTGATCCAGCATACTGAGGTGCACTGAATACCATCCACCGCCCTGCTGTAGTCCGTGAGAAATCGCTATTCGCGAGCGCTCACACACCCGGTGCGAATGGGGGCACGATTAGTTTTTTAGGCTGAAACTACCGTCCTAGATCCCAGGAAAAATGTTTTTGCCCCCCCCAAACGCGGAATTTTCTCAATACGCCGCTCTGAGTGACCTATTCTGGCGCCTTTTAAAATGTGCGCCGCCAAGCTGAGATTTCCCCACATCGGCTCAGGGTACCTCTAGCGGCGCTAATCGCCCCAACCTAGCGGACTTAGCTACACGGTGGCGACGTAATCGACTTGATGCCGCGCAATCCGACAGTCCCCCAACTCCCGCTTCACCCGCAAATGCTCCGGGTGCGTTGCATAGGCTGCCAAGGCCTCCTGCGAGTCGAACTCGCTGTACAACACAACATCACAGGCATAGTCGATGCGACTGAAATCCACCCCCACCTCGATTTTCAACAACCCGGGTATCCGCCCTGCCAGCCCTTCGAATTGCTCCTTGAGAAACAGACACGCCTGTTGGTTGCGCTCCGGCGTGTCGCCGGCCAGGTTCCACATCACAATGTGCTTGATCATCGTTGTCCCCTGCCGTTGTCTTCCTTGGGCGACATATCAACCTCTGGTCTTTTGATAAACATCCACGAACACGGCCGCCAACAGCACCGCCCCCTTGATCATCTGCTGGTAGTCGATGCCGATCCCCATGATGGACATGCCGTTGTTCAGCACGCCCATGATGAATGCACCGATCACCACGCCCACCACTTTGCCGACGCCACCGGAGGCTGACGCTCCGCCGATGAACACCGCGGCGATCACGTCCAGCTCGAAACCGGTGCCGCCTCGCGGGGTGGCACTGTTCAGGCGGGCCACGAAGATCAGCCCGGCCACCGCCGCCAGCACACCCATGTTGACGAAGGCAAAGAAGGTCACTCGCGCCGTATTGATGCCCGACAGCCGCGCAGCCTTGAGGTTGCCGCCCACCGCGTATACCCAACGGCCGATCACCGTGCGGTTCATGATGAACGTGTATACCCCGATCAAAATGCTCATGATCACCAGCACTGTGGGGATGCCACGGTAGGTGGACAGCAGGTAGCAGAAGTACACGATCAGCGCGGTGACCACGCCGTTTTTCAGGGCGAACACCACCATGGGCACGACGCTGCCACCGCTTTTCAGGGTGCGCAGGCGGCTGCGGTATTCAATCACCCAGAAGGCTATAGCGACGGCGATGCCCAACAACAGCGATGTGATGCGCAGGTGTTCGTTGCTGAACAGGTCAGGCACAAAACCGGAGCTGATGGCCGAGAACGCCGGCGGGAACGGTCCAATGGACTGCCCTTGGGAGATAGCAATGGTGGCGCCGCGGAAAATCAGCATGCCGGCCAGGGTCACGATGAACGACGGCATGCCCCACACCGCCACCCAATAGCCCTGAGCCGCGCCGATCAAGGCACCCGCCAGCAGGCAGATCAGGGTCACGGTGAAGAAGTCCAGACGGTACTGCACCATCAGCACCGCGGCGATCGAGCCGACCACGCCCACCACCGAACCGACCGACAGGTCGATATGGCCGCAGACAATGACCATCAACATGCCCAGGGCCATCACCACGATGTAACTGTTCTGCAGCAGCAGGTTGGTGAGGTTGAGCGGTTGCATCAGCGCCCCGCCGGTGGCCACCTGGAAAAACACCATGATGACGATCAGCGACACCAGCAGGCCGTATTCGCGCGCACCGCGCTTGAATAACGTCAGGTGGCCGGGTTTGGAAGAGAGAGGCAGGCTGGCTTCGCTCATTGGATCACCTCATTTTTCATGATTGCGTGCATGATTTTTTCCTGGGACGCCTCGGCGATAGCAAACTCGCCCACGAAGCGGCCTTCGTTCATCACATAGATGCGGTCACAGGTACCCAGCAGCTCGGGCATTTCCGAGGAGATCATGACCACCCCGCGCCCTTCGCTGACCACCTGGTTGACCACGCCGTAGATCTCGTACTTGGCGCCCACGTCGATACCGCGAGTGGGTTCGTCGAGGATCAGCACCTTGGGGTTGGAGAACAGCCATTTGCCCAGCACGACTTTCTGCTGGTTGCCACCCGAGAGCTTCTCCACCGACTGGGTCACGTCCGGGCTGCGAATGCGCAGCCGCGCGCGGAAGCCGTCGGCCACGGCGGTCTCGCCCAGCTCGTTCATCACCCAGCGTTTGGACACCGCGCCCAGGTTGGCCATGGAGGTGTTGTGGGTAATGCTGTCACCCAGCACCAGGCCGGCGCCCTTGCGGTCTTCGGTGGCATAGGCCAGGCCCTGCTTGATCGCCTTGCGCACGGTACCCAGGTCCACGACCTGGCCTTCCAGGTGCGCGGTGCCGCGCACATTGACGCCGTAGGAACGGCCAAACATGCTCATGGCGAACTCGGTACGGCCGGCGCCCATCAACCCGGCGATGCCCACCACTTCACCGCGGCGCACGTGAAAGTTGAGGTTGCGCACCCGGTCGCGGTCCGGCCGCTCGGGGTCACCCACCGACCAGTCGCGCACCTCGAACAAGGTCTCGCCAATGTTGGGCACCCGCGCGGGGTAACGGTCGGACAGCTCGCGGCCGACCATGGAACGCACAACCCGGCCCTCATCAATGCCGTCGGCGCGGCAGTCGATGACGTCAACCGTGCTGCCGTCGCGAATTACCGTGATCTCATCGGCCACCCGGCCAATTTCGTTGAGCTTATGGGAGATGATGATCGAGGTAATGCCCCGCCCCTTGAGCTCCAGCATCAGCTTGAGCAGGGTGTCGCTGTCCCTTTCGTTGAGGCTGGCGGTGGGCTCGTCGAGAATCAGCAGGCGCACGTCCTTGGCCAGCGCCTTGGCGATCTCGACCATCTGCTGCTGGCCAACACCCAGGTTGCCCACCAGCGTCTGCGGGCGGGCATCGAGGCCGACGCGGGCCAGCAGTTCACGGGCACGCAAGTGCGCCTGATCCCAGTCGATCACCCCGTGGCGGGCGATCTCGTTGCCCAGGAAAAGGTTTTCGGTGATCGACAGCATCGGCACGAGTGCCAGTTCCTGGTGAATGATGCAGATGCCCAGCGCCTCGCTGTCACGCAGGTTATGGAAGGTGCGCGGCGCGCCGTCGAACTGGATCTCGCCCTCGAAGCTGCCATGGGGGTAGACGCCGCTGAGGATCTTCATCAGCGTCGACTTGCCCGCACCGTTTTCACCGCAGATGGCATGAATCTCACCATCGCCCACCTTGAGGTTGACGCCGCTCAGCGCCTTGACCGGGCCAAACGCCTTGCGGATGTCGCGCATGTCGAGAATCGTTTTTGTCATTTTTTCTCTCCCGTGCAAGGGGCCGCCACCGGGGCGGCGGCCACGCCGCGTCGGCTATTGTTGCAACTGCGCCTGGGTGTAGAACTTGGTGTCATCGACCAGCACTTTCTGCCAGTTCTTGCCGTCGACCAGCTGCGGGGTGAGCAGTTGGGTAGGCACCACCATCGAACCGTTATCGTAGGACGTGGTGTCGTTGACGCTGACTGCCTTGCCGGTCAGTTCGGCGTCCATCATCTGGGCGGCCGCACCGGCCAGCGCACGGGTGTCCTTGAAGATGGTGGACGACTGGTCACCGCGGATAATCGACTTGACGCTGGAGACCTCTGCGTCCTGGCCGGTCACGATCGGCATCGCCGACTTGCCGCTGCCATACCCCACGCCCTTGAGCGACGACACCACGCCGTTGGCAATCTGGTCATTCATGGCCAACACAGCGTCCAGGTGGGTGGTGCTGTAGAACGCGCTGAGCAGGTTGTCCATGCGCGCCTGGGCCTGGGCGCCGTCCCAGTTCGGGGTGGCAACCTTGTCCATGGCCACCTGGCCGCTGCGCACCACCAGCTTGCCGTTGTCAATGTAAGGCTTGATCTGCGACATCACGCCCGAGTACACCACATGGGCATTGTTGTCATCGGTGGAGCCGGCGAAGATCTCCAGGTTGAACGGGCCCTTGCCATCCTTGAGGTCCAGCGCATCGACGATGGACTGGCCCTGCAGTACGCCGGTGCGGTAGTTGTCGAAGGTGACGTAGTAATCGAAGTCCTTGGAATTGCGGATCAGTCGGTCATAGGAGATGACCTTGATGCCCTTCTCTTTCGCCTGTTTGAGCACATCGGCCATGGTGGTGCCGTCGATCGGCGCCACGATCAGGCCCTTGATGCCTTTGACCATCATGTTCTCGATCTGCGAGAGCTGGGTGGGTGCCTCGTACTGGGCGTACTGCAGGTCGGTGTCGTAGCCCATTTTTTTCAGCGAGTCGACGATATTGGCACCGTCCGACACCCAGCGCGCCTCGGTCTTGGAGGGCATGGCGACGCCTATGGTGCCCTTGCTGCTGGTCTCGCTTTTGCCGCAGGCGCTCAGGGCGATGCCCAGTGCGAGTGCGGCGGCAATCTTGATAATCGTCTGCATGATGTCCTCTGCCTTGTTGTTTTTGTGTTTTAACAGGGACGCAAAGGCCCATCCGGCTCGACAACGGTCGAGCCGACGGGGTGTTTCGCGTACCGGGACTGTGGTGCGGGTTAGAACGCCAGGACTGTTTCCTGGCCGTTGGCATCAGCGGACTCGAACAGCGCTTCGAGGATCACGTTGATGTCGTGGGCCTGGGTGGCCGGCACGTTGGAAGGCGCGCCGGTGTACAGCGAGTGCATGAATGCGGCGGCCTCGCGGTCGAAGTACACCGGGTTGCCGATTTCGGCGATTTCCGGGGAGTAGACGGTTTTGCGCACCGCCCAGATCTCCGGAAAGCTGTTCTCGTTCCAGTGCGTCCAGCCCTGCTGGTGGCCGTTATTGCCATCGTGGTACAGCTTGTACGACGCCGGCATAGGCGTTGAATGCATTACGCCATGGGTACCGTAGGCGGTGATGTCCCAGCTCTCGGTCCAGGGCATCGGGTCCCAGGACATGAAGTCGATGGTCACCAGTTTGTCGTCGTAGTTGAGCACCGCGCCCACTGCGTCCTCGCGGGCCGAATCGCTCATCTGCCCGGCGAACTTGGTGATGCGCGCGTTCACCGACTTCGGCTTGCCGAAGTGCAGCAGAATGCGGTCGATGGTGTGGCAGCCAATCACGTAGAACGCGCCGCCACGGTCGCCCGGCTGTTTCATGTGGTTGGTGTCGGCCTCATCATGGGAGCAGCCGGCGTGGGCACGTACTTGCAGCACCTTGCCGATCTCGCCGCTTTGCAGCACCTGCTGCATTTTTTCCACCGACGGCGCGTAGCGCCAGCAGTAACCGACCTGGAACAGGCCACCGGTGCGTTCCACCGCGTCGACGATGCGCTGGGTGTCCTGGGTGCCACGCCCTGCCGGCTTCTCGCACAGCACGGCCTTGCCGGCTTCCAGCGCTTCGATGGCCCAGTCGGCCATCAGGTAACTCTTGGGGTGCACCAGTACCACGTGCACGTTCGGGTCGGCGAGGATCTCTTCCTTGCTGCGCGGTTGCAACTCCATGGCGTCGCAGAACGGCTGCAGCAGCGGGCTGTCATCGAAGGCACCCTGGAACTGCACATTGGCCAGGCGTTTGAAGGCCTTGACCCGGCCCGAGGTGTGCGGGTGGGTAATACCCAGGCAGGCGACGCCAATGGGGGTACCGCGCTCACGTTGATAAGACATGATGATTCTCCTTGGGGCGGCGACTCAGAGCTTGATGGTACGGCCGGTGGCCACCGACTCCACGGCGGCATCGGCCAGTTTCAGGGCCTTGAGGCCATCCTGCACGGTGGTCGGCAGCGGCTTTTTGTTTACCAGGGCATCGATGTAGGCATCCAGTTCCGACTTGTAGGCTTGCTGGTAGCGTTCCAGGAAGAAGTTCAGCAAAGGCTCGCGGGCGTCGGTGACGTCCTGGCTCCAGCGGCGAATGGTGGTGGGACGCAGGTTGTCCATCTGCAACATGCCTTTGGAGCCGAACACTTCAATGCGCTGGTCGTAGCCGTACACCGCGTTGCGGCAGTTGTTGATGTGGCACTGCTTGCCGGAAGCGGTCTGCATCTGCACCATCGCGGTGTCGTAGTCGTCGTACTTTTCCATCATCGCCGGGTCGATCAGGCGGCTGCCGATGGCGTTGATTTCCACCGGCTCCTCGCCCAGCAGCCAGCGACCGATGTCCAGGTCGTGAATGGTCATATCGCGGAAAATGCCGCCCGAGTGTTGGATGTAGTCCTCCGGGGCCAGGCCCGGGTCGCGGCTGGTGATGATCACCTGGCGCACGTCACCGATGTCGCCGGCTTCGATGGCCGCACGCATTTCGGCGAAGGTGCTTTCAAAGCGGCGGTTGAACGCCAGCATCACGCGGCCATTCAGGCGCTCCACTTCTTCCACCGCTGCCAGGCTCTTGGCCATGTCCAGGTCGATGGGTTTTTCACACAGCACCGCCTTGCCCTGGCGCACGGCGCGCAGCATCAGATTGATGTGGGTGTGGGTCGGGGTGCCGATGACAATGGCATCGACGTCGGGGCGGTCAATGGCCGCCTCGCAGTCGGTCATGGATTCGGCGCCCAGTTCGTCGGCCAGGCGCGAGGCGGCTTCGGCAAAGGGGTCGGCGACTACCACCAGGGTGGCGAACTTGCTGGCTGCCACGTTGGCGGCGTGGATTTTGCCGATGCGACCGGCGCCAAGCACTGCGATACCTACCATTTTTGTCTCTCCGCAAATGTTGTTGTTCGTTGTTGTGGCAAAGGTTGTCGCCATTTAGAAACGGATGTTCTCGAACTGGGCCATGGTGGTGTCGAAGGCACGCTTGGCCGCCACGTCCAGGGGTAACTTGCGCAGCTCGGCGCTGATCAGTTCCACGCCCCACGGGCCGCGGTAGCCGACATTGACCACCTGCTGAATGAACTCCGGCACGTCCAGTTGCCCTTCGCCGCACAGCTTGCGATGGTGGGTGGAGTCGTTGAAGAACGACTCGACCACTGCATGGTTGGCGTCGTCCAGCTCGATGGACTTGATCAGCTCAAGCGGGATCTTGCTGATTTCATCAAAGCTCATGCCGCCGCGAGCCACGTGCCAGGTGTCCACCAGCAGACCACCGTTGGGGCGCACGCCGTCGGTGACGGCGATGGCGCGGTCGATGGTGTTGACGCTGGAAAACGGCAGGAACTCAATCACCACGTTGGTGCCGTAGGGCGCGGCGCGGTCGCACAGGATGGCGAAGGCATCACGCATGCGCGCCACGTCCGGCGGGCCTTCTTCAAACAGGCCGCCAGCCACCTTCAGGCTGCGGGCGCCCAGTTCACCGGCGATTTCCAGCAGCTCGTCGCGAATCACGTGGGACGCGGCCAGCAGGTCGCCTTCCAGGTGCCAGTCGGTGAGGAACTCGACTTCCACGTGCTTGATGCCATTGTCCTTGAGGATATTGCGCACGGTGGAAATACCCAGCTTGGCGACGTTGTGCACCAGGTCCGCGTGCACCAGGCCCATGCCGCGCCAGCCGGCCTTGGCCGCAGCCTCTGCCCGCGCCTGCAGGGAAAACGGGCTGATCTCGCTGGCCGCGCCGGGGTAGGTGTCACCGGCCAGGGTCCAGTAGGCTGCAAGCAGTTCAACATTTTTATCGGGCATGTCGATCACTTTTGTTTGTCGTTGAAGATCGGGTCGGTCATTCAGGCCGGGGTCAGGACAAAGTCCCAGTTCACGGCCAGGTAAGGCACTTGCAGGTCGTAGCGCCGGGCGGTGGCCGCGTCGGTCTGCGTGGTGAATTCGGCAATCAGTTCTTTCTTCACGCCAAACACCGTGTCCTCGTGCAGGTACGGGCAGTCGGGCGTGAAGATGTGGGTAATGACCTGGTCAAAGCCGGGGGCGGTGACGATGAAATGCAAGTGCGCGGCGCGGTTAGGGTGACGCCCCAACTGGCCCAGCAGCTTGCCCACCGGGCCGTCGGCCGGGATCGGGTAGTGGCGTGGCTTGACCGTGCGGAAGGCGTAGCAGCCGTCGGCATCGGTGGTGAACAGGCCGCGCAGGTTGTATTCGGGCTGCAGGCCTTTTTGCTGCACGTCGTAGAAGCCATCGTCGTTGGTCTGCCAGATGTCCAGGGTGGCGCCGACAATGGGGTTGCCGTCGGTGTCCAGCACGCGGCCGCTGACCAGGGTGGGCTCGCCCTTGCCGTCCAGGCAAATATTGGCGCCGTTCTCGTAGCGCGGGGCGTCGGCCACGTAGAACGGGCCGAGGATAGTGTTGGGCGTGGCGCCGCTGGGGCGACGGTGGTTGATGGCGTCCACCAGCATGGTCACGCCCAGCACGTCAGACAGCAGGATGTATTCCTGGCGCCAGTCGGTGCACATGTGCCCGGTCCTGGTCAGGAACTCGATGGCCGTGAACCACTCTTCGTGGGTAGGCTCGATCTCCTTGACGGCGGCGTGCAGGTGACGGGTCAGCACCGACATCACTTCGCGCAGGCGTGGGCTCGCGGCGTCGGTGATGCGGGCGTTGACGATCTCGGCGGAACGTTCTTCCTCGAACAGTCCCCCCACCGGGCTCTCGGTGTTCAGGTGCGCAGTCATGGCTTGGTGTCCTTGATCAATATTGTGGAAGGCCGGCGGCTGTCATCAGCAGGCATTGGCTTGGGCAGTACGCCATTTGCTGCCGCCCAGGCGGTGTTGCATGAATTGTTCGATCTCTTCCAGGGTCATGCCCTTGGTTTCCGGCAGCCACAGGGTGCAGAACACGATCGAACCGATGTTGATCACAGCGAACAGGAAGAACGTCATGCCACCCATCACGCTGAGCATCACCGGGAAGGCAAAGGCGACGATGGCGTTGAAAATCCAGAACACGCCGACGCTGATGCCATTCATCAGGCCCCGCACGTGGGTGGGGAACAGCTCGGACATCAGCAGCCAGTAGATGGGGCCGATGCACATCTGCATGAAGAACAGAAACACCAGCACGCCGCCCAGGGCCAGGTAGCTTTGCAGCGGCGAGTGGGGCATGAAGTTCATGACCACGCCGAGGAAAATCTGCGCCAGCACCACCACGGTCAGGCCCATGAGCAGAATCGTGCGCCGGCCCATGCGATTGATCAACCACATGCCGATCAGTGTCGCGACCACGGCCACCACCCCGTTGCCGATGGTGGCAATCAGGGCCGCGCTGGTGCCCAGGCCGGTTTCCTTCAGGATCATGGGGGTGTAGTACATGAAGGCATTGACGCCGGTGAACTGGATGACGAAGCCCAGGGCGATGCCGATGCCCAGCAGCTTGAGCAACCAGGGCTCGTTGAGCTTGGACAGGGCGCTACCATGGCGGCGCTCCACTTCACATTGGGCGATGATTTCCTTGAGCTCGCGGTCCACCTCACGCTGAGTGTCACGGATGCCCAGCAGCGTGGCCTTGGCCTCGTCAATGCGGCCCTTGCTGACCAGCCAACGCGGCGAGGACGGTACGAAGTGCATGCCTACATAGAGCAGTGCCGCCGGAATCAGCGCGATGGCCAGCATATAGCGCCACACCAACGGGCTTTCGAACAGGTGCACCAGGCCGGCACTGGCAATGTAGGCCAGACACTGGCCGGACACGATCATCAACTCGCTCTGGCAGACCAGTCGGCCGCGATGCTTGGGCGCCGCCAATTCGGCGATCAGGACCGGCACCGCCGATGAGGCGCCGCCCACGGCGATGCCCAGCACGAAACGGGTGGCGACCATGGTCCACAGGGTTGGCGACAGGGCGGTGCCCAGCGCGCCCAGGGCGAACAGCACGGCCAGGGCCTTGAGCACGCCGAGGCGGCCATAACGATCGGACAGTTGGCCGGCGAACAGCGCGCCAAATGCGCCGCCGAAGATCAGGGCCGAGGCCACCAGGCCTTCAGACACGGGCGTCAGGCCCAGGCCGCCCTGGCTTGGGGCCAGTGACATGAATGGCAATGCGCCGGAGATGACCCCGGTGTCGTAACCGAACCCCAACGAGCCCATGGTAGTGATGGCGGCGATGCGCCAGAGGATTTTCGCGGACGCGCCAACAGCGGCGGTTTGGTTACTGGACATGAGGTCAACCTTTATTGAATTTATGTGTACGCTCAGTGGGGCAAAGAGTACTGCGATTGAATTGGAAAAAACATGCCGGTATGGCAAATGTGTTTTCCATCTAGTGGAAAACTGCGCCGCCCTCCTCCGGCGGCGCGAATCGCACCGCAAGCGCTCTAAAACCGGGCTTGCACCTTAAGGCCGGCAATCAGCGCGGCGTCCACCTCACGCACGCCCCCCGGGTTTTTCACGTATTGCAGGTTCGGCCGTACGGTGAGCCAGTTGGTCACGTGCACGCCGTAGTAGATCTCGCTGCTGGTCTCGTTGTGCTGCAGCGGGATATAGCCCGGATCGTCGTAATCGCTGACGCCGTTGGCCTGGTTCTGCAGGCGTGCGCGCTCGCGGTAATCGGCGTTGGTGTGTACCTGTGCGATACCGATGCCCAGGTCATCCAGGGGGCGGCTGTCTAACAGACCCTTGTAGACGATGCCGGCCTGAATGAAGTGGTCGACCTGGCTGGTGGCCTTGTCGTGGTGGGTAAAGTTGGCGAACACCGACAGGCCGCGGCTGCTGTCGCCGTCACGCGAAGTCAACTGCTGCTGCACCACCAGCCAGTAGCCATGGCGGCTGCCGTGCTCCTGGAAAGCATCCCCGGTCAGCGGCTGCGGATTGCCATTGCGGTCATCCAGCACGTCGTTGGCGTTGGCGCTGCTCTTGTAATAACCCAGTCGGTATTCGCCCGGCAGGCCGTTGAATTTCGGGCTCCACACCAGCTCGACCGGAATCAGCGCGCCTTGGGTGCCGCTGCCACTGAGCTTGAAGCCATTGCCCACTTCCAGGTTGGACGGGTTCTGCTCAAACATACCGATTTGCGCATACCACTCAGGGGCAAACTGATAGCGGGTCCGAATGGCCCACTGGCTGACCGGCCAGTTGTACCAGATGTCGCCGATCCAGTTGGCCGCCTGTGCGCCGCAAAATGGCGTGCTCTGGAAGTCGCACGGGAAGGTGTTGAAGTCCGAACCTTCGTCGAAGCGACCGGCCTTGATGTCCAGCGCCCCGTCGAACCAGGCCTTGCTCATCCACATCTCGGTCAGGCGCCAGGTCTGGCCGCGTCCGTACACTTCCTGAGACGAGGAATACCCGCCGACGCGGGGGTCAGCCACGCGGTCATTGGTGAGGTTGCGGCCGTCGCGTTCGGTGATGGTCAACTGGAAGCGGGTATTGTCCCAGCCCAGCAGCTTTTGCAGGTCGGTCTTGAGGCCCACGGCGTATTGCTCGGTCCAGCGTGCGGTGTGGTCCTTGTCGTAACCGCCGTGTGCGTTGGCGGCCATCTCCCCGGTGTAATTGAGCTGGACGTCCACTCCCTGTTCCAGCCAGTTGCTGCGTGCCCCGCCCCAGTCACCGGTCATCCAGTGGGAGTCGGCAGCGAATGGTTGATTATCGGCACAGGCCAGCCCGGAAATCAGCAGGCAAAGGCTGGCCGCAACCGTGCTCTTGGCAAAGTTTTTCATGCGTGACGTTTCCTTGTTGTTGGTTTTGTTGTTCAACGTGCAGGCGAAACAATGCCGGGCCCGGCAGCCAGGGCCTGCCCGGCCTTGGCGCCACGGATCATAGGGGGGTGAAGTGCAGGTGAATACCCGGCGAAAACTCAAATCTGAATTCCGCCAAGCGGAAAACTGTCTATCTAGTCCAATAGCGCTCGTATTCGTGTTTATTAAAATCGGCCAACAGGAATTCGATGAACACCCGCAACTTCGCCGGCATGTAACGCCGGCTCTGGAACGCCATGTTGATGGTAAGCCTTGGCAAATCCCAATCGTCCAGCACCGGGATCAACCGCCCCGCCACCAGGTCGGCGTTGATGATGTACTTGGGCTGCACCAATATGCCGCCCCCGGCCAGCGCCGCGGCGCGCACGATCTGGCCGTCGTTGGTTTCCAGAATCGGCTCGGTCTTGAACGCCGCCTCTTCCTTTCCACGGGTGAAGCGCATGGTGCGCGGCTGGTTGGCGTGGCTGTAGATCAGCAGGTCGTGGCCGGCCAGGTCTTCGATGCTCTTGGGTGTACCCATGCGCTGCAGATAGCCGGGTGACGCCGCCAGTACCCGACGGGTCTCGGCCAGGCGGCGAATGGTGATGTTGGAGTCCGGCTCGTATTCCTTGGTGCGAATGGCCAGGTCGATCTCGCTGTCGATGATGTCAAAGTAGCGGTTCTCCCCCAGCAGCTTCACCGTGATGTGCGGGTAAAGCTTGCGGAACGCCGGGATCAGCGGTGCGATGTGCAACATGCAAAAGGAGATGGATGAGGTGATCGTCAGTGTGCCCACCGGCTGCACCAGCGATTCAGTGAGCGACGCTTCGGCTTCCTTCAACTCACCCAGCAGGCTTTTGCAACTGGCATAGAACTGGTGGCCGGAATTGGTCAGCGCCAGGCGCCGGGTGTTGCGGTCGATCAGGCGGGTATTCAGGCGCTGCTCGAGCGCCACCAGGTGACGACTGGCCGCGGCGTTGGACAAGCCCAGTATTTCCGCCGCCTTGCTCAGGGTTCCCACTTCCGCGGTGAGTACGAACAGCTCCAGTTCGGTAAGACGATCCACTGTGTGCTTCCTTTTTATTTTTTCACAGGTGAAATAAAGAATTCCGCAAGCGGCCTTTTCTTACATCCTGCGGAACTATAACGTGCGGCGCAACAGGCTGAGAAGTGTGTCGCCCCTGAAGATGATGGCGGCGCCATCGCCACGACCGTTCAGGAGTGACCATGCGCAATTTGGACGAAATGACCATTACCCAGGCAGTGCTGGCCTATAACCGCGGTGCCAGCGATGCCCGATTGTACGAGGTGATGACCAGTCTGGTGCAGCATCTGCACGCGTTCGCCCGGGACATCAAGCTTACCGAGGGTGAGTGGCGCCAGGGCATGGCCTTCCTCGGCGACGTGGGCCAGGTGGCACCGGCCAGTGAAGAATTCGCGCTGCTGTCCAACGTGCTGGGCCTGTCCACCCTGGTGCTGGTACAGAACGAGCGCAAGCCGGCAGTCTGCACCCAGGCCACGGCCTTTTACACCGCCCCCGGGCCGCACGCCGAACTGCGCGACCTGGGCGCCGACATCAACCCACAGCTTGGCGGGCCCAAGGGCTACGTACAGGGCGTGGTGCGCGACGAAAAAGGCGGGCCGGTGCCCAATGCGCAGCTTCACCTGCGTGTGGCCGGGGTCGAGGCCCTGTTGCAGGCCGATGACCAGGGCCGCTACCACTTCAGCACGTCGTTGCCCGGCAGCCACCAGGTGCGTCATGACGGCCCGGTGAAGCAGCTGCTGGCGGTGCTCAACCGTCATGCATGGCGCCCGGCCCACCTGGCGTTTTCGGTGAGCGCCGCGGGTCATCAGCCGCTGACCACCCATGTGTATCGCGAAGGCGACCCCTACCTCGACTCCGACGCCCTGTTTGCCGTGCGGCCATCCCTGATTACCCAGTGGCAATGCCAACCGGCAGGCGCCACGCCCGATGGCGGGCACAGTGACGAGGTGTTCTACACCCTGACGTTCGATTTTGTCCTGGCCAAACAACCGCTCGGTTGATCACCGCCGCCCTGCCCGTCGAGGATCCCATGCACGACGACCATACCGTTATCGCCGCCCTGGAAGACCAGCGCTACCAGGCCATGCGCTTGGGCGATCTGGAGGCATTTGCCCGCCTTGCCCATGACGATCTTGTCTACGTCCATTCCAATGGCGTCAAGGACAGCCTGGCCAGTTACCTGGAAAAATGCCGCCAGGGCCTTTACCTCTATCACCGCATCGATCACCAGGTGCACGAGGTGCGTCGATCAGGCGACACCGCCCTGGCGTTTGGTGAAATGCGCGCCGACATCACCTCCCATGGTGTCGCCAAGACCCTGCACAACCGCACGCTGAGCGTCTGGCTCAAGACGGGCGAACGCTGGGGGCTGGTTGCCTATCAACCGACCCCTGTCGCTGCGCGCCCGGCCCCGGCACCTGTTGCCTCTACTCAAGGAGACCTGCCCCATGTCCACGCCCCCATTCGTCTATAACGGCCAGCCGTCGCGCGTCATTTTCGGCCAGGGTTCGCTGCAACAGCTGGAGGCGGAGATCGATCGCCTGGGCGCCAAGCGCGCGCTGGTGCTGTGCACCCCCGAACAGCGTGCCCAGGCCGAACACATTGCCCGGCTGCTAGGCGAGCGCGCCGCCGACATCTTCGACAAGGCGGTGATGCACGTGCCTATCGAGACCGCCCGTGAGGCGCGGGAAGTGGCGCGCAAGCTGGGTGCCGACTGCGCCGTGGCCATTGGCGGTGGCTCCACCACCGGCCTGGGCAAGGCCATCGCCATGGACTCGGGGCTGCCGATATTGGCCATTCCCACCACCTATGCCGGCTCGGAAATGACCCCGGTATACGGCCTCACCGAAAACGGTCTCAAGCGCACCGGCAAGGACCCCCGCGTGCTGCCCAAAACCGTGATCTACGACCCGGAGCTGACGGTCAGCCTGCCCGTGGACATGTCCATCACCAGCGGCATGAACGCCATCGCCCACGCCGCCGAAGGGCTCTACGCCCAGGATGGCAATCCGGTGATGTCGCTGATGGCCGAGGAAGGCATCCGCGCCCTGGCCGAAGGGATGAAGAGCATTTACAAAGACCCGGCCGACCTGGCCGCGCGTGGCGATTGCCTGTATGGCGCCTGGCTGTGCGGCACCGTGCTGGGCAATGTCGGCATGGCGTTGCACCACAAGCTGTGCCATACCCTGGGCGGCAGCTTCAACCTGCCCCATGCACAGACCCACACCATCGTGCTGCCTCATGCCATCGCCTATAACCAGTCGGCGGCACCGGCGCTGTCGCGCATCAGCCGCGCACTGGGGGTGGACAGCAGCCCGGCGGCGGCGCTGTTCGACTTGGCCAGTTCGCTGGGCGCCCCTACCCGCCTCAAAGACCTGGGGCTGACCGAGGCCGACCTGGACCGCGCCACCGACATCGCCCTCTCCAACCCCTACTGGAACCCGCGCCCTATCGAGGCCACGGCCATTCGCCAACTACTGCAGGACGCCTATGACGGCGTGCGCCCGCAGTAAGTCGGCGCATCAGTAAGGCATATTGAACGGGGTCACGATCTGCACCTGCGAGGGTGCGATCGGCCCCGTTTTCCATACCCGGTGGTACTGCAAAATGTGCAGGAACACATGGCGCGCATCCACCTGCAAGTTGTGGTCGATGATCGCGGCCATTTTCTCCTCTTGCAGCAGTTGGCGGTTTTCCTCGTCCAGGTCATGGCCGATGAACACGTCCAGCGGCCGGCCGGATTCGGCAAACGCATCGACGATCGCCTGATTTCCCCCACCCACGCTGTACACCGCCCGCAGCGCGGGGTGTTGCTTGAGTGCTGCACTGACCTTCTCGCGCGTGCGCTCGTAGACCCCATAGCCACCGCTGACATCCACCACACGCACATGCGTGGCATGCCCGCGCAGCCACATGCGAAAGCCCATCTCGCGTTCCTCCTCGCCGCGGAACAGTTCGCTGCCGATGACCACCGCCACCTCCTGGGCCTGCCGTGGCAACCAGCGCGACAGCAGATAGGCCGCCGTCTGCCCCGCCATGCGGTTGTCCATGCCGACGTAGCCAAGGCGCTCGCTATGGGGCAGGTCCGTCACCAAGGTCACCACGGGAATACCGGCAGCCATGAGCTGATTGACCGCCTGGTTCACCGCAGGCTCGTCGGCCGCCTTGAGCACCACGCCCTGGCTGCCGGTGTGCAGGCAGCGCAGCAATTGGTCATGCATGGCTTGGGGTTCGATTTCCTCGAACAGGTGGAAGCGCGGCGCGATGCGAAATGGCGCCAGGCTGCCCAACTGCTGGGTGATGGCCGCCTGCACGGCGGCGCTGAAGCGCTGGGGAGTGTGCATGATCACGTCGACATGGAAGGTGCGGCCCACGGCCAGGCCGCTCTGCTCCTGTGCCTCCAGTTCGCCCAGCGCCTGCTCGATGCGCCGCTGGGTCTGGTAATGCACGCTGCCGCGCTGGTGCAGCACGCGGTCGACGGTGGCCTTGCTGACACCGGCCTGGGCGGACAGTTGCTTGATGGAGAAGTGTCTGGCGCGTTGGAGGAGGCTCATGACGTGAGGTTTTCTTGAGGTCTTTTTGGGCATTGGAGAGGTTGTCGCAATGCTAGTCTCAGTTTCGCCGGGCGTCGAGCCACTGCACTCACAACAACAAAAACCAGGAGAACACCCCCATGCCAGAAGCTGACCTCAACCGCCCTTTCCAAGGCCAATATTTCGTGGTCACCGGCAGCACCCAAGGCCTGGGCGCTGCCGTGGCGCACACCCTGGCCAAGCGTGGCGCCGCCGGCTTGATCATCTGCGGCCGTCGCCAGGCCGAAGGCCAGGCCCAGGTGCAGGCGCTGGCCGCGCTCGATTGCCAGGCCCACTTCGTCCAGGCCGACCTGGAACGGGTGGAGGACTGCCGCGCCATCATCGAGGCGGCGCGCACCCACTTCGGCACGCTGCACGGGCTGGTCAACTGCGCCGGCATGTCCGACCGCGGCACCATCCTCGACACCTCCCCCGAACTGTTCGATCGCCTGTACGCGGTCAACGTGCGCGCGCCCTTCTTCCTCATCCAGGAGGCGATCACGCTGATGATCAGCCGGGGCGTGGCGGGCTCCATCGTCAATATCCAGAGCATCGTCGGCCACGGTGGCCCGGCCTACCTGTGCCCTTACTCCATTTCCAAGGGCGCGCTGGCGGTGCTGACCAAGAACGTGGCGTACAGCGCCTTGCGCAACCGCATCCGGGTCAATGGCCTGAACATCGGCTGGATGGACACGCCCCACGAGGACGAAATCCAGCGCCGCTACCACGGCGCCCAGGACGGCTGGCTGGAAAAGGCCGAACAGGCACTGCCCTTTGGCCGCCTGCTCAAGCCCGAGGAAGTGGCCCGCAGCGTGGCGTACCTATTGTCTGCCGAGTCCGGGATGATGACCGGCACCGTGCTGGATCTGGAACAGGGCGTGGTCGGCTGCGGTGACGATACCGCGCCGCGCCCCCAGGCTGCGCTGACCTTGCCGGGGGGTGCCTGATGAACAGTCCCTCTGCCTTTGTGCGCGCCGATGCCGTGCACCTGCCGGACTTCAGCCGCCTGTGCGAACAACAGGCACTGCCCGAGCACTACCCGCTGTGCGCCGAGGTGCAGGCCAACGTGCCGATTTACCACGCGCAGACCCTGCGCGACGCCGATCGCGGTGCTGCGCTCAACGAGTTGCACCAGCTGTTCAGCGCAGGCCCCGGGGTGATGGTGGTGCGCCAGGGTTACACCGACCTGGACGTGGTGGATCGCCACAGCCAGGTGTTCGAGGCTATCTTCGCCCAAGAGGCAGCCCAAGGCGCGGGGGCCGACCACTTTGCCAAGGCCGGCAGCAATGGACGCATCTGGAACGCCTTGCAAAAGGCCGCCCTGCATACACCGGCTTCATTCATCGAGTACTACGCCAATCCGCTGCTGGGGCTGATCGCCGAGGCATGGCTGGGCCCGGACTTCCAAGTCACGGCGCAGGTCAACGTGGTGCGCCCCGGCGGCCAGGCGCAGCAACCACACCGCGATTATCACCTGGGCTTCCAGGTAACGGAGATGATTGAGCGCTTCCCGCTGCCGTTGCATGTGCTGTCCCAGTACCTGACGCTGCAAGGCGCCGTTGCCCATTCGGACATGCCGCTGGAAAGCGGGCCGACCCAGTTG
This sequence comes from Pseudomonas sp. BIGb0558, assembly GCF_024807515.1. NCBI lineage: Bacteria > Pseudomonadati > Pseudomonadota > Gammaproteobacteria > Pseudomonadales > Pseudomonadaceae > Pseudomonas > Pseudomonas sp. BIGb0558. The sequence goes on along the minus strand of NZ_JANUEW010000023.1, from coordinate 68,956 downwards.
CTGCCCTTCTCTCACCAGTATCCGCTGGGCTACCTGGCCTGGCGTCGCCCCGAGTTCATCGAGTACTTCCAGGCGCACGCCGTGCAGTTGCCCCTGAACAAAGGCGACCTGCTGTTCTTCAACCCGGCGTTGTTCCACGCCGCCGGCACCAACCGCACCGCCGACCACCAACGCATGGCCAACCTGCTGCAGATTTCCTCAGCCTTCGGCAAACCCATGGAGAGCCTGGACCGCGAGCGCATGATGCTGGCGCTGTACCCAGGCCTGCTCGAGCGCGTCAACGACCAGGTACTGAACGCCGAACAGGTAGCTGCCGTGGTGGCCTGCACCGCCGACGGCTATTCCTTCCCCACCAACCTGGACACCGACCCACCGCTGCACGGCCTGGCACCGCAAACCGGGCAGCAACTGATGCTGGCGGCGCTGGCCGAGCGTTGCAGCGTTACTGCCTTTGCCGAACGGGTTGACCAGTTTCGCCACAAACGTCAGGCCTGAAAGGCTGGCCAGATCACACCAACAATAACGACAAACGGATCGACACCATGAAAAAGCAACTGCTCACCTTGCTGTTCAGTGTTTTGTTGTCCCCCCTGGCCCTGGCCGATGTGCGCATCGGCGTCAGCATCGCCCAGGTGGACGATGTGTTCCTGGCGCAGATGCGTGATTACATGGCGGCCCATGCCAAGCAGTTGGAAGGGGTCACCCTGCAGTTCGAGGACGCCCAGGGCGACGTGGTGCGCCAGCTGAACCAGGTGCTCAACTTCACCTCCCAGGGCGTGGAGGCGATCATCATCAACCCGGTGGACACCGCCGCCACCGCCAAGATCACCGATGACGCGCAAAACGCCCATATCCCGCTGGTATACGTCAACCGTCGGCCAGACGTGAAACACTTCCCCGAAGGCGTCGCGTATGTGGGCTCGGATGAGATCAAGGCCGGCGAGATGCAGATGCGCTACCTGGCGGACAAAATGGGTGGCAAGGGCAACCTGGCGATCATGCTCGGGCTGCTCTCCAACGACGCCACCCGCAACCGCACGTTGGGGGTCAAGACGGTGCTCAAGGACTACCCCAACATTCACGTGGTGGCGGAGCAGACCGCCGATTGGCAGCGCAGCAAAGGCATGGACCTGATGAACAACTGGATCGTGTCGGGCCAGAAGATCGATGCCGTGGCGGCCAACGCCGACGAGATGGCCATAGGCGCCGCCATGGCCATCCGCCAGGCAGGGTTGCAGCCGGGCAAGGACATTCTGGTGGGCGGCAGTGATGGCGGCCCAGCGGGTCTGGAAGCGATCAAGCGCGATGATCTGCTGGTCACCGTCTACCAGGACAACAAGGCCCAGGCAAACGGTTCGATCGACCTGGCCCTGCAGATGATCCGCAAGCAGCCGTACCAGACCGAACTGACTATTCCATACCAGTTGATCACCAAGGCCAATTACGAGCACTTCCTGAACCCTTGAGCCGCAGAGGCGATGGGGCAAGCACAGGCTTGCCGTGTGCGCCGGTGCCTGGGTCAGGCGATTGCCATCGTCGGTGGGTCGTCGAGGATTTCAATGTGGTCATACGCGCAGATGCCGATCATGTCCCAGTGCTCGGCGATGCGTCCGGTTACTTCAAGCTCCATACCGAAACCCAATTTTTCCGCCGTTTCACTGATGCTTTCGACATTCACAGTCGAGGTGGTGAGCACATTCTTCTTGGTGATGCCGTACACCCCAGTATCCGCTCTTGGCCGACAGCGTTCTGTCATGAATAGTTGCTGTGGCCAAGAGCTACCTTTCAGGAAGGGCAGCTAACGAGCTGTTACTCGGAAAATAATTCCGTGCCCTTTCCTACAGCGATGGCTCCATCATTACCCGTCACATTGGATCTTTCTTTATCAAAGTGCCGCTCTAGACTGGCTCCTACCGCTTGGCCAATCGGAAACAAACCCATGTCCGCCCCCGACTTCGACTGCCAACCCGATCTGTGCGGAAGTACCCTGAGGCTTAAACCTCTGGCAGGCAGTGATTTTGAAGGTATGTTTCAGGCCGCGGCTGATCCAGACATCTGGGGCGGCCATCCCGCCAGGGATCGCTATAAACGCGAGGTGTTCGAGGCGTACTTCGCCTCTCTACTCGCCACGAAGAAGGCGCTCGCCGTCATTGATATTGCCTCGGGGGATATCGTTGGCACATCAAGCTACTACACGCCGCCGGATCTACCGAACAGCATTGCCATCGGTTTTACATTTCTGGTGCGTGCGAAGTGGGGTGGCAATTCCAACCGCGAGCTTAAGCAGTTGATGCTGGAGCATGCATTCATGGCTTACGACATTGTCTATTTCCACATAGCGACTACGAACATTCGTTCGCAAACGGCCACGATGAAGTTGGGTGCGGTGCACTTGTATGACGCCGAACTGAAAATATCCGCCGCGCCTGCCTTGGCGAAGTGTTACGGACTAACGTGCGCTCAATGGAAGACGTCGCGGGGGTGAAAGGGGCGGTCACTCATCTATGGATGTTCCAACCCAAAACCTGCGGCTCGATGCCACTGGCGACTGTCCTTGCCCCCCCAGCCCCCCACGGCCGATGCCGACTTGTGGGAGAAACCCGGCGCCAGTCACCAGGATGTGGTTGCTTCCATGTTGGCGTGTGGTGAAAAAAATGGCTCCGGCGTTGATCCCAAGGCCAGTTTCCAAGAAATGGCCCAGCGATTTGTATGTATGAAGCGCGCGGGCTATATCCGGCGTGACGGTTTCGACATCTGTGCATTGCACCCCAAGGAGCCGTTGAAGGCCTGTGAGTCGGCGCAATGACGCCTATTGAAAACCCCGTAGGCTGAATTGCCCCCGGTATCTATAGGTACATCCAGCTGAATGCTTTCGACCAAGGATGTGTGCGCACATTGCCGATGAATCAAATAGCGTAGACAAACAACCTCAGGTCTTTCACATTCCATCTAAAACGGCTCAGGAAAAAGACATGCCTTCACGTTTGGCCTCCAGCTACCCAGATCTTCAACATGCATTGGACGCGATCATTCCAAGCAAAAAAATGGACGTGGCTACTCGTATTGTCCTCTGGACGGCAAGTGACGCCGGGCTAGATCCAGCCGAAATCATGGTCACGCTATCAAAGCTGGATCCAGTGCTGTTCGACAACCTTTGTGCTGAAATGGAGTTGCAGTATTTCAGACTCGCCGAGCTCGGAGATGAGATGCATCGACTGTTTTTCTGTAAGGCTCGAGCCTACAGCGCCAGCGCCTGGCTAGCTCGTGAGACGCCCTGCGAAGCCATTTACGAGTCGATCTTTACCACCGATAGACCGGTTGTTATTGCTGATTTTTTGTAAAAAAAGAACCTCCCAATCCTGTCCAATGGCGTCGTCTACATCGATTTAACCGATACCACATCCACGTACTTGTACTTCTTCCTGGCAGCTTTCACAGCCTCCTGCTCAGCAAGCAACGAGCTCAACGTATCGGCCTTGTGAATCAACTCGATCATTTTCCCCTCAAACTCGTTTCCAACACGCAACGTGACGCTCAGCCTGGGCGTAAATGCCTTCGCCACCTTCTTCTTGGCTGCTGGAACGACCACGGGTTTCGCAGGCACAACGTCTTCCACAGGCGCCTTTACTAGAGGGGCAGACACCTGCTCTTCGGGCTGAGGCGTACCAAATAGAGCACGACGCATTTCTTCTTCAGTTAATTCAGCGTTCATAGAACATCTCAAAGGGGACGATAATCAGCTCGATGTATTCTACTAGGATGGCTGCTCCAGCGTGTGCTCTGGAAGCCTGTGTGACCACTGTGAGTTCGGGCTACGCGCTCGCAATATTTCAGCGTGGTAACGGGCGTGCAGCCTATATTGCGCCCGCACGGACGGTAGCTTTAAGCTTGTCACAGCGATGAGGGGTAATTGTGCGCATCTTTTCCCGTCGGAGGTTCCCTGACAAGCTGCTCCTCCACCTATCGTCAGGTACGATCCTGACGACTCATCCACAACCGAGATCGTGTCATGCAAGATGGCTGCTGGCCCTTTCATCTCTTCGGAGCCAGTTTCGCCACGGAAGCCGAGGCGCAGAAATTTGTGTTTGAACATTGGGAGCCAGAGCCGCCTGAAGGCGCGAGCGAAGCCGAGTACGATGCGTGGGAAGAACGCAATCCAACCTGGCGACTAGCGGAAGATCTTCGGTTCTACATGGATTCAGACTTCGTTGAGCTCGCAGGCACTCCGGAGGACGTCATAGCGCAAATCCGCAGTCAATCCCAAAGACTGCGGCATGGCGTTCGTGGTGATTCTGCACCTGTCCCCCGATCATCAGAGTGTGGCGGACAAGATCATCCAGGAATCGACCCGTATGCCGGTGTCGCAGGTCAATGGCACTACGCCCATCGAAAAGAATCACGTGTATGTCATCTCACCAGCCCACCTTTTGACGATGAATGATGGCTATCTAGCAGTATCGCCATCCGTGCGCGAAGGCGGCTCGCATATTGCCATCGACCTGTTTTTCCGCGATCTGGCCGACGACAGCCTGGAGAAGATCTTTGACCTGTTCGGGCAGGCAGAAAACCAGCACCTGACGCATCAACGCGAGGGCCTCGGGATAGGCTTGTCCTTGGTTCGCCAACTGGTTGAGGCTCACGAAGGCTCGGTCAGTGTCCATTCCGAAGGGCCGGGTTTTGGCTGCACCTTCTCGATATGGCTACCGCTGTGCGAACAACAGGATCATCTGCCACCTGCTGACGCTGGACAAGATGACAATGACCGCCTGCACGGCGTCAAGGTATTGCTGGTGGATGACTCTGCCGAAGTGCTCGAAGTGCTAAATTTGTTGTTGGAGATGGAAGGCGCTCAGGTTAGCGCCTTCAATGACCCACAGACTGCGCTGGAAACAGCCCGCGATGCACAGTACGACTTGATCATCTCTGATATTGGCATGCCGAAAATGAACGGCCATGAGCTGATGCAGAAGCTGCGTACGCTAGGTCATTTGCGCCAGGTGCCCGCCATCGCCCTCACAGGCTACGGGGCCGGCAGTGACCAGAAAAAGGCGGCTGAGTCGGGCTTCAGCCCCCATGTCAGCAAACCGGTCGCCCACGACTCCTTGATTGATCTCATCGAAAAACTCTGTCGCTTACGGCGTTAAGCTGGGGCTATTCAGAAGGAATGACGGAAATTTTGCCGTTGCGCTCAAGGATCGCGAATTTGATCTGATGGATATCCACGATGCCTTGAGCGGATCGGGCGGCTTCGAGAATATCGCTTTCATCCAGACGCGCATGCTTGAGTCGCTCATGGAGCACCTTGCCATGCTCGACGACGATCGTCGGGCCGCCATCAAGCAGGCGGGAAAACCAACGTGAACGCTGTTTGACCAGCGACAAACCAATGTCTATCGCAATCAGCGTTGCGATCACCAGCACTGCATTGGTCAGCGAAAAGTCGTCGCCGAGCAATGCCTGTTGGGTCGCCTCGCCGATGACCATCAACAGCACCAGGTCGAAGGTGGTCAGCTCTGCAAGCGAACGCCGGCCAGCGATCTTGAACAGGATCATCAACACCATGTAGATAGCCGCTGCCCGTAACACCGAATCCATGATGCCCCCTAGGGATAGATGAACTGTGAGAAACCCAATGAGGCACCGGTTGGCAGCGAAACGCGCGTGGTAAAACTGCCCACACCGTCGCTGCGCACCGTCAGGTGCACGATCGCTTGTCCCGCGTTGTCACTGAGCACCCACAGCCTTACGCCCTCGCCTGCGGCACTTGCCTTGAGCGGCTGCGGTTGCAGCATTTCAACTTCAAAGCCGCGCAGCAATTCGCCGCTGATTTCCACTTCCAAGGGCTCGCGGGGTTTGCCTTCTAGATGGACGATCAACTTATCGGAAGAACCATTGCGCAGGAACCGCTGATACTCGACCCGCAGTTGCCCATCGGCACTGCGTGCCTCTGCGCTGCTCAGCGGCCCTTTGGAGAACAACCCTGCCAAGGTGAGCCCGATCAGCACAACCAAGCCGTACCAGCCCAATCGCTCGAAGCGCCAGACCTTGCGTTGCAAGACCATGTCTTCATCGACCGGGTAATTGCGGCTGTGCAGATCCCGATGAACAGGCTCCTTCATACGGTTCCTCTGACTCAGCCTTTACTGTGTTCTGGAGAGGACGGGCCTTTGGTGACGCCGCGCGGCCCCGCGATGCTCCAAATAGCCAACCCAACAAACGGCAAGACCACGACCACCGCCGTCCAACCCGCCTTGCTGCCTGTGCTGTTATCGCTGCGCCAAACGCTATTGATGACCCAAAGGTCCAGCAACAGCAGAACAATTATCAGGCCAATCCAGAAATAGGTTACTTGCATGACGCACCTCACTGCTACCGGTTATAGATCGTTAGGTTCGAGGGGCGGCGATGAGGTTCAGATTATTTGAAATGGCGGAACGTCGATCTAAAAAGGCGATAAGTCAAGCGCAAATGAATCGTTGAATTAATCGATATTTCAGAGAAAACCAATTTGATACGACGGCTTTGCAAGCGGGTCACACCACTATAGAGACCTGCTGATGAAGGATTTAAGCCATGCAATACAACAACACCCACACAAAAATGACGGCCTGCCGTCAGTTGGCCATGGAGCAGAATCAAAAGCTTTTCAATGAGGCCAATGCCCTAAGCAACAGTGCATTCGACTTGCTGGAGCATCCTGACTTCGACAGTGAAATGTTTGATGAATATCTGCGCCTTCGCGGCAAAGCCGAAGCGCTTTTCGGTGAGGCGATTGAACACCTTGGCGTGCTCAATGAGCATTTTCCAGCGCCCACGGCAAGCGTGGCGGCCGAGGGTGGAACAGTTGCCAGCCGCGAGAAGGAGGTTGCGTGATGAAAGATTCTCAGCGCGCGTGGGACCTGGCGATGGTGCTGATCGCAAACGGTAAAATCCCCTTCGATCCCGCCAATCCGAGCGGATCGGTAAAAATACTGTCGCGGCATTTGGACGCGCTGGAAACGGCACTTCACGAGGAGGCGATTCTGGCAGATACACCGTTGGCCCGAACGTTGGGCCACGAACACTTGCACATGCTCGGTGGTGGCAGGCCTGCGTTGGTGACTTCCTCCCGACCAAGCAGCGACGCTCGCCATACGAAAGATGCCACAATCCCATGACCGGGCATACCTAAGAGCAGGCGCGAACACGCTAAATCGACATCGCAAAGTTGTCCCTCTAGGGAGAGGAGATAGGGAGGAACTTTGCCGGTGTCATAAGCGAGCCATCCAGCACAGCTTTGAACTTAAGCTGAGCGCCATGATGTGACTGATATGGCGACAATATCCAAAGTGCATTGCAAAAGATCGGGGAGAACGCCGGATAGAACAAACAAGGCTTGTCCAATTGAAGGCACAAAGCACGCACTAACCAAACTGTCTCCTACATCCCGCCGCCAGTAGCTTTTTTGGATTTTGTCCGCGCGGTTCGGGTTCAGTACGCGCTGGACGACGCAAAGAATGAACTCCATACCACACAGTTCGTCAGATACAAATCCAAAACTATGCGTTCGCAGGTAAAATGGCATAATACGCCAATGATCGAAAAACCCTGTTTGCCGAAAGCTGGAGCTACTTATGGCGACGCGAAACGTTGTACTGACCCCTCACCAGGAACAGGTTATCCATGACCTGGTTCAGTCCGGCCGTTATCAGAATGCCAGCGAGGTAATGCGGGAAGGCTTACGACTATTGGAACAGCGCGTCGCCGAAGACACCGCCAAAATTGAGGCCCTACGTCAGGCGACCTCGATCGGCATCATGGACCTTGAGCACGGGTGCTTCACTCAGTTGAACGAAGGGGATCTGGAACACTACCTCGAGGGTTTGAGCCAGGACGCCACCCTCCCCGCGCGTGAAAAACACTGAGCGTGCCGCAGTATCGGATTTCCAACGCGGCGCGCGCCGACATTGTCGACATCCTCAGGCTCTCCCAAACGCAGTTCGGCGATCAAGCACGCCATCGCTACCAGGCGCTGATCCTCTCCGCGCTGCAAGCGATTGCCGACACGCCCTATCGCATTGGCAGCCACGACCGCGATGAGCTTGCACCGGGCCTTCGCAGCTATCACCTCATGTATTCACGCCAGCAGGCTAAACACCCCCGCGGGACGGTCAAAAACCCGCGCCATATCGTGTTCTATCGTATGGCAAACGACGACGTGATCGAAGTGATCGACGTCGTCAGACTCCTGCATGACGCCATGGACGTGCAACTGCACCTGCCCAACGACTGATCACCGACCTGGCGCCTACGGCTTAACCGGCCATGAACAACGAAGGTTAGGTGCTCGACCCCACATCACAACCTAAGTGCACTCGCTGTCAGCCGATTCGCTGGCCAATTGAAGCGGGAGGTTTTGGGTCTGACCGGACTATCGAGATCCCCGCTCTGAAACACGATATCCAACGTTGCGTACCACTTCCAATGCTGAATAGCAGCTTCTTAGGCGTTTTTCGTGGCCAGGCGCCTGGCATTACGCTCCATCTGCATATAAACACGTGGGTCGATGCCCCTGGCGACAAGTGCCCTGGCGACATCACGCAGAGCGCAAGCATCACGCAGGCTAATCTCAGGATAAGTATGGAGAGAAATACGAGGTTGCTTATAAGTGGATAAATCGCTAAATCACGTCTCACGAAACACTTCAACAAGATGATAATCAGCGGCAGCCCTATCTGTTATTCGTGGAAAATGACAGGGCAGTTGAAAGGGGATAAAAGGTGTGGGCAGTAGTGGGGTTACGTACGTAGTCGTCCACTGCGAAAGTTTGATGTCGAGCGTTACCAATCCCAGATTGGACCACAGCGCTTTTTAACGCTCTGGGCCAAGAGCAGACGTTCGATCCTAGTCGGGACGCGGCCCCTAGGAAATACCCACCGAGAAGAAGGCGTTTGTATCAGCCACACAAATCTCCTACCTCATGTTGTGGATCACCAAGATGAAGGTGTAATTCTTCTTCAAGACGACCACCAACTCCTCAACCCAACGCGATGCTACCGGGTCGAGCGCCGAACAGGGTTCATCCAGCAATTGCCCCCCCGTTCGGCGGCGATCGCCAATGAGATACACAGCCGTAGCTGCTGGCGACCGGAGATGGACAGGCCGCAGACCTTTAGCTTGCCCCTGACTTTATCCCACAGCGCGTCGCCGTGCGGGGGGGCTTGAGGCGGTCGCCCAGATCTCCCTAGTAACGATCAAGGCGCAGGCGACGGCAAGGTTGTCGAAAACACTCATAGACAACAAGTTCGGTGGTTGATACACCAGCATGTCCCAGGCCATTACCGACCCATTGTGGTCTTACCAGCCAGAACGAGCCGATCACGATCACCGGCACCATGACCGTGTACGGCCCATCAGAGCCAGCCTATACCTCGTAACCACAGTATGTTTTCTCGTCAGTGCGACCAAACAACGCCGGGGCACTATGCGACTCCCTAAATGAATTCCATGCAATTGCAGGATTTTTAAGCACACCGGCGGCCAATGCCGTAGCTGGTCAGGAAGCTGGTTGTTTGACCTTGATTACTACTCGATAGCTGAAATAAAATGGCAAGATAGTCCTGTTTTATTGAAAAATAAGGGTTTCCCGCCATGATTGAGCAACAGCTATCTGTCTCTGGCAAAGTCCCGGTATCGGGCTTGGCCCGGGAGTATCTGCCGGGCGCTCTCGAACCTCATATACACGACAATCATGCGCAAATCATGTACGCCGTCAAAGGCGCGATGACAGTGTTGACAGCCGAAGGCATTTGGGTGCTGCCGCCGCAACGGGCACTGTGGATACCTGCCGGGGTAAGCCATACTTTCAAGCATGCCCGCCCCGTTTCGCTACGAACAGTGTATGTACGCCATAACGCACCAAGTATCCCGAACTGGGCTCATTGTTCAGTATTGAACGTAGACACACTGGTGCGCGAGCTGATCCTGGCCTGCGCGCAATTGCCCAGTGAATATCTCGATGACAGCCGTGAAGCCCGCTTGGGGATAGTGCTGCTGGATCACTTGGCGTTACTGCAGCAGGATGCGTTTTACTTGCCTGAGCCCAGCGACAAACGAGCAGTGCGCGCCGCCAATATAATCAAGGAAAACCCTAACGACACCCGGCCGATTAAGGATATTGCTTCTGAGGTTGGCGCCAGTGCACGTACTCTGGAACGCTTGTTTTCAGTGCAAACCCGAATGGGGTTTGGGGCCTGGCGCCAACGTCTTCGGATGATGGTGGCGTTAGAAAACCTGGCAGCCGGCGAGTCCGTCAGCAGCACCGCCGCCACCATTGGCTATGAGAGTTCCAGCAGCTTTATCGCCGTGTTCCGTTCGGTATTCGGCTGCAGCCCGGCCAAGTACTTCGCCAAGCGTTGAGCCCGCGCTTACAGCAACGGAATGCTGTAGCTGACCATCAGGCGGGTCTCGTCCTTGTCGGCGCTGTCGTTGCCCCTGAACACAGCGCCACGCCACATGAACCCCAGGCCCTTGAAGGTGCCGGTAGGGATCACATAATCGATGCGCAAATCACGTTCCCACTCTGAGTTGCCGCGGCCTGCCGTGCGGATATTGGTGCCGTGCATGTAGGTCACGCTGGACTTCAAGCCCGTCAAGCCTAGGCTGCCAAAGTCGTAGGAATAGCTGCCGACAGTGGTCTGCTCCCCAGCGTTGACGAACTTCAGTGACTGCGAGTTGGTGATCAGATAGACCGACCGGCCTTGGCCTTGGTTGATGTGCGGGAAGTCACTTTCACCGGTGGTGCTCTGATACCCCAGGCTCACCGAGTGGCCTTGCAGCGAGTAGGTGAACATGGCGCTCCACAGACGGTTGTCGACCTTGCCGTTGTTGACGCCAGGGCCGTAGTACCCCGCCGAGACATAACCCTCGTCGCGCCCCGCCGCGCTGGAGTTCTTGCCATCAGAGGTACTGATGAATCCGCGCAGGTCCGTCTTGAGGTGGCCCACCGGCAGCTGCCAGTTGTGCACTAGGCCAAAGAAGTGCTGCTGGTAGAAGTTTTCCAAACTGCCGTAGTAGTACTGCAATAGCAGTTGCTTGTTGACGTTGTAATCCACGCCACCGTAGTAGAACTGATTGCTGAACTTGCCCTTGACCGGATCGTTGGCCCCGGCGATGGACATGCTCTGACCATTGCTGGAGTTACGGTCGAGTACCTGCTCGATTTTACCCGCGACGAAGCTGAAGTCCTGCAGGTCCTTGGAGTCCACCTGATAGCCACGGAAGGTCTCGGGCAACAGCCGACCATCTTCGTAGACCAGCACCGGCAATTTGGGCATCAAGTTACCGACTCTCAACGTGGTCTGGGAAATACGCAGCTTGCCGGTGACCCCGGTCTTGCTGAAATCATCGGCGGCATGGCCATCGTCCAGCGGGAAGACACTGCCCGGCGTGTTGTCCGAGTTTGCCTTGCCGGTACGGCCAGAAGCGTCCAGCCGCACGCCATACAGCTCCTGCAAATCCAGACCCAGGCCTACCACGCCTTCGGTAAATCCGGACTGGAAATTGAACATGAAGGCCTGGCCCCATTCCTGGTCCGTAGCGGCCTTGGCATTGCGAGTGTCCTGGTTGAAATAAAAGTTGCGCAGGTCGAGGGTGGCCTTACTGTCATCAATAAAACCCGATGCGGCCGCCTGTTGCGCAACGCCCAGTGAAACGGCCAAGGTCAGGTAAAGTTTGTTGTTCATGAAGGCTCCGGAAAGTGAACTAGGCTGCCCGTCGACCCTGTGATGCCAGCCGTTTTTTTGTTGTAGGCAAAGTGGTACTTATTCGACGGGAGCGCGCACGGTATCGACTTGGGAACCTTGAAAACAGCCGCCAAAACGGACAATCACCTTTTCACCTCCCGCAACAATATCCACTTTACGCACACGAGAATTTCCCACGCTCGTCATTCACCCAGCGCGATCATCCCGCCAATCCCAAAAATGCATTCGCAGCCTTACGCCCTCTTTGCCCACCCCGCCCGCTTCCAGGTAAAACGGCCAATAACGCGTGCGCCGAACCACATCGCACGCGCCACAGGCCTCGCAACTTCGCCCTCTTGCAGGGCTCGGTAAAAGATCCGATCAGCCTCGGTTTTGCTGAATACCTGGGCAAGATGCGCATAGAGATACCGATGCAAAATGACAGCCCGTACTATCGGCGCAGGGCCTACTATGGAAGCCGGGTACCCAGCAGGCACAACGGCCCAACGATTGTCGCGGGTCAGGTAGCGCAACGACTCGGCAAGCTCCCAGCGTCGACTGGTAGGCGATTGCCGCAGTACTAAGTCACTATGAAAAGCCATCAGGCTGATTCTCCGAAACCAAAGCGCCAGCGACCCCTTGCAGGCGATCGCTGTCTGTTTTGAGGGGCGAGCGTGCGCTACAGCACGCCGAACTGATGTTCTTCACGGTTGAACAACGGCCGCGACTTGAGGCGCACGCGGGCCTCTGCGAGGATTTGGCCACACGCCTCAATCAACGGATCCAGCATCTCGGGTAAGCGCCGTTGCAATGGCAGATGTCCGGCTTTGGATTTGCGCGAAATCTGCGCCAACGCCGCCAGCAGGTCCAGCTCATCGGGACTGATGAAGGGGGACCCGGGGCCCAGCAGATCGAAGGCCGGCGAGAGTTGCCCGGCCGCCTGCACCAGTGCCTCGAATACCGCGATTCGCGCAGGCTCGATCCCGATCCGCTCCAATAGCGCCTCGGCCTTTGCCGGCTCTCGCCAGCCCATGGCCCTGAGGCCTTTCAACAGACACTGCTCCACCGGCGAGCAATGGTTGGCACACACGATCACTCGCTTCACAGCACACTCCCGTCACGTTCCGACAACCAACTGAGTTTCTCCAACATCGGGTCGAACATCACCCGCACCGCGGCAACCGCAGCGTCCTCATCGCCATAAATAATGGCCTGGACCACGCGGGCATGGGCTTCAAGCCCCGGCTCATACAACTCGTTGTCGGCGAAGATCGCCAGGTACTGGCTATGGAACGAGGAACTGAACGAGCGGTACATCGACTGCAACACCACGTTGTGTGAAGCCACCGCCACCGCGCCGTGCAAGGCCTGGTCGCGGTCGACAAAATCATCCAGCTCATCGCTGATGCTGTACTCGCCACGCAGAGCCAAGGTGCGCCACAGCCGGCGAATGTCCTCCAGGGTGCGACGGCGAGCGGCGAGCCGGGCGGTCTCGGCTTCCAGCAGGTATTGCGCCTCCAGATGGTCACGGATGGCGATGCGGTTCCGGGTGCGGAAACTGTCGACGCGGTCCATCCGCGAGCGCACAAAAATGCCTTCACCGGCACGCAGTTCCAACACCTGCCAATTGATCAGGAACTTCACTGCCTCGCGCACGGCGAAGCGGCTGCCGCCAAACTGATCGGCCAACTCGCCCTCCGAAGGCAGGCGGTCGCCACGCCGCAAGGTTGCGTTGGATACCTGCTCGCGAATGCCATCGATGATCGAAGCGACCCAGGAGTGATTGCATAGACTGGCGTACATATCGTGCCTCCTGCGTTTTCACGCACGGTAAGACATCAGGACTTGTTCCTGATGTTGTAAAGCTCTGCGGCCACGGGAAATGCGCCGCTCCTGACGTCGCTGGCGTAGGCCACCACTGCCGCCTGGATCAATTCACGTTGCTGGCCATAACGCCGGACAAACCTGGGGGTCCACTCGAACATGCCGAGCATGTCATCCACCACCAGGATCTGCCCGTCGCAGGCCCGGGACGCGCCGATGCCAATCGTAGGTATGGCGACACCCTCGGTTATCTCCCGGGCAGCCTCTTCCACCACCCCCTCGATCACGATGGCAAAGGCGCCAGCATCGGCTGCTTCGCGCGCCTGGCGCAGCATCAACTGACGCTCCTCGAGGGTATGGCCACGAGTCTTGAAGCCGCCGGCGACGTTGACGGCCTGCGGCAGCAAACCGATATGGGCCATCACCGGAATGCCGCGTTGTACCAGGAACGCGATGGTGCGGGCCATGCCGTCGCACCACTCGACCTTGACCGCCTGGCAACCGGTTTGCTGCATCACCTGCACCGCTGCTTCATAGGCTGGACTCACGCCTCCTTCGTAGCGGCCAAAAGGCAAATCCACCACCACCAGCGCCCGCCGTGAACCGCGCATGACGGCCTGCCCATGCAGGATCATCATCTCCAGCGTCACCGCCACGGTGTTCGGCAAGCCGTGCACCACCATGCCCAACGAATCTCCTACCAGCAGGACGTCCACTTGGGCATCCAGCAACGCCGCGACAGGTGTGCTGTAGGCGGTCAGGCAGACGATTTTCTCCTGGCCCTTGCGGCGGACGATGTCGGGAACAGTGATACGTGTAGGGTGATCGTGATGGGACATGGTGTGGCCTTTGTAGGAGCGAGCTTGCTCGCGATGGAGGTTAACGATGACGCTGGCTGCCTGATTGACCGCGACGCCCCCTATAGGGGTTCGCTCCACTGGCTGACGAACTCGCTGGGAGACTGGCGTCGCTTGGCGGGCCGCTCTTTGGTTGGCGTACCGACGTAAATGAAACCGAGCAACTGATCCGCCTCGCCCTTGAGCCCCAATGCACTGCGCACATCCGGGTCATAAGCGTTCGGACCGGTCGCCCAGTAGCCGGCGAATCCAAGGGCATGCAAGGCATTTAACAGGTTCATGGCTGCCGCGGCGGTGGCCAGCATCTGCTCGATCGCCGGCACTTTGCTGGCGCTGGAAATATGCGCACCGACCGCAATGATCATCGGCGCGGCCGTGGCCTGGGCCCGAGACGCCTTGCCACTGTCCAAGGGTTTAGCCTTTAGGGCCGCGCGGGCAAATACCTCACCCAGCGCATGCAGTGCCTGATCCTGGATAGTGATAAACCGCCATGGCCGCTGCTGGGAGTGATCCGGCGCGCAAACCGCCGCCTCGAACGCCCGATTCAGCGTGTGGGCGTCCGGTGCCGGCAATCCGAGCGGCCAGTGGGACTGACGACTGAGCAGCAGTTGCAGCCCATCGTGTTGAGTGTCGGTGTGGAGCAGTAAGGAACCCATCTTGGCAACTCCTGAGAAGATAATGCCCAGGCAGTATGGAGATTGATTCTCATCTAGACTCATCACGTCACGCCAATTAGTCTCTCGATTGCGCCACGTTGCTGCCAGCCGTGCCGGGCTTGACGATCACCGTGACGGTGATCCCTGCCGCCAGCAACACCCCGGCCGGCAAGGGATCCAGGTGAATGCGTACAGGCACTCTCTGGGCCAGGCGCACCCAATTGAAGGTCGGGTTGACGTCGGCGATCAGCTCGCGGCTTTGCGGATTGTCCCGGTCGTAGATACCCCGGGCGATGCTTTCGACATAACCGCTCAGGTCTTCACCGCTCATCAGTTGCAGGTCTGCCCGATCGCCGACATGGATATGGGGCAGCTTGGTCTCCTCGAAAAAGCCGTAGACCCAGAACGAGTGCATATCCACCACGGCCATTTTCGCCTCGCCGATTTTTGCGTAGTCGCCGGGATGCACGTTGAGGTTGGTCACGTAGCCATCCGCCGCCGCCACCACTTGGGTGCGCGAGAGGTTGAGTTCTGCCGCCGCCAACTGCGCTTGCGCCAGTTGGTAATCGGCCAGCGCGGAATTGGCGAGGTTGCTGGCGTCTTCGCGGCTTTCACTGGAAATCACAAGGTTGTCCATGTCGGCACGACGCCGGGCATTGACTGCGCGCATCTCCCACAGCGCCTTGCGGGATGCGACTTGCGCCTGGGCCTGCTTGACCGCCCATTGGTAATGTTCGGGGTCGATCTGCATCAGCAGTTGGCCTTTGTGCACTTGCTGGTTATCCAGCACCGGGACCTTGACCACCACTCCCGACACATCGGCCGCGACGTTGATCACATCGGCGCGCACTCGCCCGTCTCGCGTCCACGGCGTGTCCATGTAGTGCAGCCACAACAGGCGTCCCAGCCACAGGGCGACGGCCAGTACGAGCAAGGTTGCGAGCAGACTGAGTAACTTCTTCATACGGGACTCTCAACGGTAAACGGTCAGCGCCAGCGCGCCGAAAATGCAGGTAAAGACACTCAGGCGCAGCAGCGCCGGGTGCCAAAAAAATCGGTACAGGTCGACCCCGGAACAGAGCATGCCGAGGGCCCAGGCCAGCGCCGCAGCAATGAAGAAAATCAAGGTCATGGTCGGCACATAGACGCCGTGGAAAGCGATCTCACGAAGCATGGGAGACTCCTGATGGCGCATGCAGGGCCAATGGCGATTGAGGGTCCAGTAACGAAGTACGGATGAAATGCAGGTAGCTTTCCACCCGGCGCAAGGCCGAGGTCTCGAAGTGCGCGGCAAAGGGTTCGCGGGTCTGATGCACGCACTCGATAGCGTGTTCGACGCTGGCCAGCGCCCGCTGCAAATGCTGCGGGCCGGGCTTGACGAACAAACGGATCAACGCCCGGCCCATGGCACGGATGGCCTGGCGCCAGGGCATGGATTCGGCATAGCAGGGATCGTCGGGCAACTGCGCTTGCTCGCGGCGCAACTCGATGATCGCGTGGCCCACGGCCAGCACCACGAACATCCAGCGCAGCAGGCGGTGCTGCACTAGTGGCTTGCCCGCCGAGAAGTTGTAGGCCTGGTTCAGCAGATCGCGGGTACCGCTTTCAAAACCGGATCCCAACGCCTGCAACGGCGCACTGATGGCGAATACCACCTGGCGGCGCAGGTCCTGCTCCAGTCGGCGCCACAGCCAGGGGCTATTGGGCGGCAATACGATGGCCCCCGCCGCCGCACAGACCAACATGCCAAAGATCATTGCGATGTAGTCATTGATCAGCCCATAGGGGTTGTAGATCGTCAAGTTGCCGGGCACCGAACTGGTGCCGAAAAACACCAGCATGCCCAGGCCATAACCGGCCCATTGCGGCCTTGCCAGCCAGAACGAGCCGACCACGATCACCGGCGCCATGACCAGGCACAGCAAGGCAAAACCATCGATCAGCGGGTAGACGAAAAACACTTCGAAAATCCCGATCACGGCCGCCAGCACGGTACCGCAGGCAATTTGAAACGACATGCGCTTGGGGTTGACGGAGAACGCCGACAGGCCAACGGTAAGCGCCGACACCAACGTCATTGCCGCACCACTGGGCCAACTGGTGCCGATCCACAAGGTGCTGAGCACCAGCAGCACCACCGCCGAACGCAACCCGGCAGCAATGGCTGCCAGCCAGTTGGTCTGTGGCTGGAAAGACTCGTCCCACTGCTCGCGTACATGGTTATGGTCGGCCAGGGACGCGTGGGTCTGGGCGTAACTGTGCAGTTCATCGACGAAGCGATAGAGCAGTTCGTAGGCGGTATGAAAATCCAGCAGGTCATCCGCCCCCGGCATCGTCTGCTCCAGTGCGGCACGCAAGCGGCGGACATGGGCCGGCAAGCCGCCTTTGTAAAGGTGCAGGTTGGCTGACAACTGCACGGCATCGCGGTCAGTCAAGGCATGCCCGGCGAAGGGTTTGAGCACCTCGACCAAATCGCTCAAGCCAGGGTCGATGGCCTGGACCACGGCCGCTCCACCGCGCAGATGTACCCGCTCAAGCAGTTGATGCAACGCGTTGAAACGGGTGGTGATCGCCATGAACTCGCTGTTGAGACGATTGAGCCGGCCATTGCGCCGCCGCATGTCCGGGTCCTCGAACACGGTGACGCTGCGCATCACTTCCAGGCCAACGGCTTCGGCGATAAAGCGCAGGTTGGCGCTTTCAAATGCCGCCTGGTCGGTGGTGTTGCGCAGGCCGCTGAGCACAAAGCCGGCGAAGCGGCCAAAGCGCTGGTACAGGGTATTGCGCATGGCGGCGCTGGCGGTATTGGGAAATACCGTGGCGCTGATCAGGCTCGCACACAGGATGCCCAAAGTGATTTCCAGCACCCGCCAGATGGCAGCCATGAACACTTGCTCCGGGTGCCCGACCACTGGCAGCCCCACCATCACCGCCGTGTAGCCGGCCAGTACAAAACCATAGGCGCGAAAATTGCGATTGCGCGCCGCCCCGGTGGAGCACACGCCCACCCACAACGCCAGGCCGGCCAGGAACAGCTCGGTGCTCTGGGCGAACACGGCCATCAACAGCACCATGAAGGATGAGCCCACCAAGGTGCCAATAAAGCGATAAATACTTTTGGCTAACACATGCCCGCTGTGAGGCTGCATCACGATAAATACCGTGGTCATCGCGGTACTCGGTTGCGGCAACTCCAGGCGCATCGACAACCACAGGGTCAGGTAGGACGCAATCAACACCTTGCCCAAGTAGAGCCACATCAGCCCGTCAGTGCGCGCCCAGTCCAGCATGCCACCGCGCCAGGGCAAGGCGACAAGCCAGCGGGCCAAGAGTATTGGGCGGCTCATCGATGCAATGCCTCAAGCCAGGCCGGGGTCTTGGCGGGTAGGGTTTTGCCGGCCGGTGGAGAGTCGGCGTCCGTCAACAATCCACCTCCCAGCGCCACCGCCAGAGCGGCGTGCGCCGTCAATTGAGCCGCTTGCAGACGTTGCTGGATCTGTTGCTGTTGGAACAACAAGGTCTGGGCATTGAGTACGCTTAGATAGTCGGTCAGCCCCCTGGTGTAGGCGATCATGGCGATGTCATAGGTTTGCTGGGCGCTGGCGATCGACTCGCCGACCGAACGCTGCTGTGCGTCCAGGGAACGGCGCCGAATCAACTGGTCGCTGATGTCCTTGAACGCATGGATTAAGGTCTGGTTGTACTCGGTGATGGCGATGTCATACCCGGCACTGGCTTGCCCCAACTCCGAGCGCAAGCGGCCGCCGTCAAAGATCGGCAAGGACAACGCGGGGCCCGCGCTGTAGTTGAATTTTTGAGCGGAAAAGAACGTCAGCATCCCGCCGCCGCTGGCCATGTAGCCGAGGCTCCCCGCCAGGTTGACATTGGGGTAGAAACCGGCGTGGGCCACGTCAATGCCACGGGCCTGGGCAGCGACAGCCCAGCGGCTAGCGACCACATCCGGGCGATGCCCCAGCAGTTGCGCTGGCAATGCGACGGGCAACGGGATGGCGTGTTGCAACGACAACGTCGGACGCAACAAGCGGGCGCCCTGCCCCGGACCCTTGCCTGCCAGGGCCGACAACTGGTTGTCGTCCAGGGCAATCGCCTCATCCAGCGCCTGGCGTTGCCGGCGGGTTTCACTCAGCGGCGAGCGCGCCTGGCTGACGTCCAGTTGAGTACCGATGCCACCCTTGAGCCGGCGCTGGGCCAGTTCGAAAATCTGCTCTTGCTGGGCCAGGGTCTCCAGCACGATATCGCGCTGGGCGTAGTGCAGGGACAGTTGGATATAGGCCCGCACGATGTTGCTTTGCAGTTCCAGCCGGGCCAGTTGAGCCTGCGCCGCACTGCGGTGCGCCAGGTCGACGAACTGCTCTGCGCGATTACGGTCCTGGCCCCACAGGTCCAGCGGGTAGCTGAAGCCGAGGGAGGCGCTGTTGTCCCAGGTGTGGCTGTCGGACAAACCGCCGGGGCCGTAGAACTGGTCGTCTGGCCAGCCTCGGCGCTTGAGTGCCATGTCACCGTCCACCTGCAATGACTCTTGCGACTCGGCAAGCCCGGCCAGCGCTCGGGCCTGACGCACTCGCGCCGCCGCCATGGCCAGGCTGGGGCTGCTGACCGTGGCCTGCTTGATCCAGCGGTTGAGTTGCCCGTCACCGTAGGCGCGCCACCATTGCGTCGCCGGCCAGCCGGCGTCGCTGTTGGCCGCAGCGATAGCCGCGCCGGAGGCCAATTCACTGACAGTGCGGGGGTGTTCCAAAGGTGCGATGCCGTGGGTGGAGATGCAGCCTGCCATCACGGCGCAGAGACACAGGGTGCAGCAGAAACAGAAGGTGGATCGAGGCACGCGGACTGACTCCCGAACGGCTGGGACATGAGGTCGGTGACTCTAGGGGCTTGCGTCCGGGTCAGTAAGTCATCACGAACGTGAATAATTGTTACGTAAATCAGGACAATAAATATCGTTTACAGCGATGTGTTACTTCATGTCACACTAAAAAACGTTCCCGCTGGAGAATAACGATGGACATTTTGCAAAATATGCGAACCTTCCGCTGCGTGGCCGAGACCGGTAGCTTCACCGGCGCAGCAGTGCAGTTGAATACCACCACTACCAACATTTCCCGGTCCATTTCCCACCTGGAAGCACACCTCAGGACGCGCCTGTTCAACCGCACCACGCGGCGCACCGCCCTCACCGAGTCCGGCAAGCGGTACCTGCTGCGCTGCGAGCAAATCCTGCAATCGGTGCTGGAAGCCGAACTGGAGGCCGGCGATGCCCACACCCGACCGACCGGCCAGCTCAAGGTGCATTCGATGACCGGCATCGGCCAGCACTACGTTGTGGATGCGATTGCCCGATACCGCAAGAACTACCCGGACGTGACCTTCAACTTGAGCATGAGCAACCGCACGCCAAACTTGGTGCACGAAGGGTTTGACGTGTCGATCGTACTGGCCATCGATCTGCCAGATTCCAGCCACGTGTCGCAAAAACTGGGAGCCACCTACAGCATCGTCTGCGCGTCACCCTCCTACGTGAAAACCCACGGCGCGGCGCAAAGACCCCAGGACCTGCTCAACCATGCCTGCCTGCGGCTGGTCAGCCCCGTCATTCCCCTGGAGGACTGGACATTCGACGGTCCCAACGGCAAGGAAAACGTCAGCATCGGCAGCTCCCCATTCCTGGTGGACTCCGTCGACGCCATGAAGGCAGCGATCAGCAACGACATGGGCGTGGGGATCCTGCCGGTGCACGCGGCGATCAAAGGGCTGCGCAACGGCACCCTGGTGCGAGTATTGCCAAAGTACCGCCTGGAAGAACTAAGCCTGTATGCCATTTATCCTTCCCGACAATACCTCGATGCTAAGATCAGGACGTGGGTTGAATACCTGAGAAGTTCATTGCCTGAAGTGCTGGCAGACCATAAAGCAGTGTTAAAAATACGCGACATGGTCAGTTTCGGTTGATGCTTAGGCATAAATGCATTTTTTGAAAAAGTATATGGACAACACTGATATTTCTTATCTCCAGCATTCTTTCTAGACTTGTTTATCGCCAGCGCAGGATGCGTGGCGACAAAGCTTTTTCCTCTAAAACTCACTGCCGGCAGCGCCCTGAACACCTCTTTACAGACCGTGAAGCCAGTCGCTGCTGCCTGTAGGAACAGGTCGGTACCATGAAAAACATAATGATGTTTTCACTGATGGCTTTTTCCACGCTGACACTTGCCCAACAGTCTTCCATCACACTTGAACCCACTAATCACACCACGACCCTAGATACACAAGAGTACACTTACGCAACCCCGCTCGATATTGCCAAAGTCATTAGTATGGAGGCGGTGCCGAATGTGTGTGAAGTAGTGCCGATGACCATGACGTATGAAGACAGTGCGGGCCGCAGGCATGTCTTGAACTATCGAGTGATGGGCACCGGATGCACCAACTGACCGATATTCAAAGACATGAAGCCAAGTAACCGCTAGCCGCGCCCGGCACATTGCACCAGGGTTCGACAGCCACTACGGGAACCTTGGCTTGTCCTAAAGGTGGTTTTCCCTGAGCCACCGCTTGCCCCACCTGCGCGCGTTCGCGTCCGCCTCCATCACGCCATACAGATCCCTGACTTGCCCAACCGGCTCATTGTCCAGCACATGGCGGATGCAATCGGCGATTTGGGTAAAGCCAATCTGGTTAGCCAGGAACGCCTGCACCGCCACTTCGTTGGCCGCATTGAGCAATGCCGGTGCCGTCCCACCCGAGTTGGCGACTTGGCGTGCCAAGGCCAAGCATGGAAAGCGCGTCTCGTCCGGCACTTCGAAATCCAGCCGCGCCACCTTGAACAAGTCCAGCGGTTCCACCCCTGAATCAATCCGCTGTGGCCACGCCAAGGCATGGCTGATGGGCGTACGCATGTCCGGGTTGCCCAGTTGCGCAAGCATAGAGCCGTCGACGTAATCCACCAGGGAATGAATGACGCTCTGCGGGTGAATCACTACCTCGACCTGAGAAGGTTTGGCGTCGAACAGCCAACAGGCTTCGATCAACTCCAGGCCCTTGTTCATCAGTGTGGCCGAGTCGACCGAAATCTTGCGGCCCATGGACCATTTGGGATGGGCACAAGCTTGGTCTGGCGTGACGCCCTGAAGCTGATCCATGGGCGTTTGTCGAAACGGCCCGCCCGAGCCGGTCAGCATGATCCGGCGTACGCCAGCGCTGGCCAGCCCCTGGCGCGAGTGCGACGGCAGGCACTGGAAAATCGCGTTGTGCTCGCTGTCGATGGGTAACAGCACGGCGCCACTGGTGCGCACCGCTTGCATGAACAGCGCACCGGACATCACCAGCGCCTCCTTGTTGGCCAGGAGGATTTTCTTGCCGGACTCGACTGCGGCCAGCGTCGCGTTCAAGCCCGCCGCACCGACGATGGCTGCAACGACCGTGTCCACGTCGCGGTGGCTGGCAACGAACTTCAAGCCGCTCTCGCCGCCCACGACCTGGGTCAACGAGCCGGCGTCGATCAGTTGCTGCTGAAGCACTTTCACCGCTTCCGGGGTAGGCACTACCGCATAGTCCGGACAGTGCAGCAGGCATTGTTTTTTCAAGTGGTCTAGTTGGCTGAAACCAGTGAGTGCGAACACTTTGTAGCGCTCAGGATGGCGTGCGATGACATCCAGCACATTGACCCCCACTGAGCCGGTGGCACCCAGCACGCTGATGGTTTGCAGGCGGTGGCAAGCGCCTTCGAGGGTCGCGGAAAAGCGCTCATGGCTGTACATCCCGTGTGTACTCCGGTTCGTGGCGATCACTTGCCGAATAACAGTTTTCGGAGCGGTAGCGATTTTTTTATCCGGTTTAGGCGACATAACTGGCAAAGCCCGATGTGAAGGAAACAAGTCGCCATTAACCAAGGAAAACCTGTGCCCCGTCATCGCCATCACGTCAACAAACATCGCAAAGGTGCCAAGCCTTTGCTCCCCCCTTCCCAGCACGGCACCAGAAGGCCTACACCCTGTTATTACGACTACAGGAAGAGCGAGTCAAAACGACTATTAAAATTTCAACTGATTAATTTTTAACCGATTAATAACTGGCACGATTTCTGGTCAGTGCACGCTGCCTCCCCATACACAACCTACGAAGAGATCCCTATGAGTAATGAATTCAACCATCGCCTGGCTGTTGTCACCGGCGCCAGTTCGGGCATTGGTCTGGCTGTCACTCAACGACTGCTTGAGCGTGGAGCCCAGGTGATTGCGATGTCGCGGCAAATTGGCGAACTGGGCCAGTTGGCAGAGCGTTTCGGCGACAAACTGGTCTGGCTGGCGGGGGACGTTACTCAGGCAGCCGATCAGGCACGCCTGGCACAAATGGCGGCATCCTTCGGCCCAGTGGATTTCCTGGTGCCCAATGCAGGGATTGTACAACTGGCCGACGGCCTCGACCTTACGGCCTTTGACCACCAATGGGCGGTCAATGGTGCGGGAGCGCTCAACACCTTGGGAAGCCTTCGCGGGCAGTTTTCCGCACAGGCATCGGTAGTGTTTATCGGAACCTTTCTGGAACAAGTGACCTTCCCTGGGCTGGCCGCCTACATTGCCTCAAAGGCGGCGCTGCGGGCTCAGGTGCGGACCCTGGCGGTGGAATTGGCGCCCCACGGTATTCGCCTGAACATGGTTTCGCCCGGCCCCACCGCCACACCCATCTGGGGCACCTTGGGGCTCAACGCCGAGGCCCTGGACTCTGTCGCTACCACCGTCAACCAGCGCCTGCTCAGCGGCCAGTTCCTTGAGGTAGGCGCGGTGGCCGATGTCATCCTGTTCCAGTTGAGCCAGGGCGCACGCAGTGTGTTTGGCCAGGACTGGGTGGTCGATGGTGGCTACACCCTGCGTTGAGGTTTCGTACGCAATGCGCGGCACGGGCCTGTGCCGCGCTCAGGCTACGGCGACGGGATCAACCCGCCCGTGGGTAGGTCAGGAACGCGTGGATGGCATCCACGATTGCCGCCTCAATGCGGACTGTATCTAGGTCATGGGGAGGATGAAGCACCGCCGTATGAACCAGTGATTCCGTCATACGCATCGTCATCCATGCCGCCAGCGCCAAGTCTGAATGTGCAACAGCATCCGGATGCTCTTGTAGCAGGCGTAGGATATGCCGATGAATATCCCCGCTCAAACCGGGCTCATCAGTGGGCCTTTCAAAAAAAGGTCGTTCCTTCTCCAATTGACGGTGCAATTCTGGCTCCATTTCATGTGCGGCCATGGCTGCCCGCACCAAACGAACCACCTCACCGCGTAAACCGTGCCCACCAGGTGCGGCGAGAATCGCCTCAATAGACTGCGCCATTTGTTCAGCATGACGGTTATGCAGCGCGATCAGTATCGACGCCTTGTTAGGGAAATACTGGTAGAGCGACCCGATGCTGACGCCTGCCTGCTGCGCAACCACATTTGTGCTCATGCCGGCGTAGCCGTGCTTGAGCAAAACACGAGCACTGGCTTGCAAAATGGCATCGACCATTGCCACAGAACGGCTCTGGCGAGGGAGTTTTCGAGGCTTTGTCAGGTGGGATTCAGGCATGGTCTGGCGCGAGTTGAGAACACGAGTGATGACTCGTATTGTTGATACTCCAGTGTCCCGCGTCAACAAGCAGACCTGACTTAAAGAGGAATACCATGAAAAGCATTTTGATTATTGGTGGCGGCTTCGCCGGTCTCTGGAGCGCCGCGTCCGCCGCTCGACAGCTTGAAGCACTGGGTGAAGCGGCTGACATCACCCTGATTAACCCTGATCCTTGGCACAGCATCCGCGTACGCAATTACGAAAGTGATTTATCCGATACCCAAGTCGATCTGGCGTCCGTATTAGCACCGATTGACGTAACGCTTTTAATTGGCAAAGCGACGTTTATTGATCACCGTAGTCAGGTTGTCCACACCGATGTGGAGGGCGACTCTCAAAGGCTGCACTACGACAAACTGATTTTGGCAAGCGGCAGTCACTTGATGCGCCCAGATACTGCCGGCGTGAACAAATTCACCTTCGATGTCGACTCTTATCGTGCAGCATTACGGCTTCAGCAACACATTGACAACCTGTCAACCATCTCTGTTAGAACCGGCCGCTATACCGCTTTGGTGATAGGTTCCGGGGCTACAGGCGTAGAGCTGGCTTGCGAGCTGCCCGCCCGCCTTCGCGCCTCAGCTCTCGCCAGTAATGACCCTTCGGCTGTAGAACAGGTGCGGGTAATACTCGCTGATCGGGGACCGACGATCGCAGGACGACTGGGCGGCGGACAACCTGTAATCGAGCGCGCTTGCCGTGAACTGGGTATTGAATTGATGACGAGTTTTGCACTGAGCAGCGTGGACAGAGAAGGTGCGCTTCTCACCGACGGCACCCGACTGCCAGCTGCGACTGTGATCTGGTGTGCCGGCATGCAGGCGAATGAACTGACCGAATGTATCGATGCCGATCGTGACACTCAAGGTCGATTGAAAGTCGACGACTGCATGCGAGTGATTGGCTCAGACAATGTGTTTGCCGCCGGCGATGTCGCACACGCTTTGATCGATGGCGAGCGCCCTTCAGTGATGTCCTGCCAGCACGCGCGTCCCATGGGCCGTTTTGCCGGTCATAACGCCGTCAATGAACTATTCGGTCTTCCCTTGGAGCCATTGAACATTGACTGGTACACCAACATCATCGACCTCGGCCCCTGGGGGGCTGTGTATACCCAAGGCTGGAGTCGCGTGGCTGTTGCTCAGGGCATGGAGGCTAAGAACACCAAATCCTTGATCAATCGCGAGCGCATTTACCCGCCTCGCTCAGGTACACGCGAACAGATCTTGGCAGCAGCGGCGCTGGACCTACAGCGACCTCCCCAGCTCAAACCAATCGGCTAAGCCGAGACGAGAGCCTGGTCGATTAATATCGTCAATGCCCTGCAGGTTCTGCAGGGATCCCCACTCCCTATCCAGCGCCAGCAAGTCCAAGTTGATCGTCCAAAAGCAGATCCTCGAACAGGTCTAGAAACTGAGGTGCCTATAAAGTCAGTGACGATTTAGTGAGTCTAAAGTTGTAAGGGCTCTACTACACGAAAATTGTCAGAGGGCCACCTTATCTGCGCAACTGAGTGACCAGCGCTAAAGCATCTGCGCCCGCCGCAAAACGCAGTTGTCCGGACGTATCGTTTGCCGCACGCCATACGCCTTCGGCTACGTCCTGCTCGGTGGTGTATTGACCGCTGCCCAACTCGGCGAAAATCGCCTGGGCCACTGGCGCGTAGTCTGCAGGAATCATCCCTGCCATGCGCTCGCCGGCGTTTTCGCTGAAGCGGGTAGTGGGGGCGTAGCCGGGTTCCACCAGCTTGGCGCCCACATTGAAGGCAGCCAGTTCCAGGGCCAATGAGCCGGTAAACCCTTCAATCGCCTGCTTGCTGGCGGTGTAGGCGGCGACCAGTGGCATGGGCGCCAGGGTGGCGCTGCTGGTGACGTTAATCACCACCCCAGAACGACGGGCGCGCATTTGCGGGATCACCGCCTGGGTCATGGCCATCGATCCGAAGGTGTTGGTTTCAAAAATCTCCCGCACTGTAGTCATAGGCGTGGCCTCCAGCGCGCCGAACAGGCCGATACCGGCGTTGTTGACCAACACATCAATCGTCCCGCTGGCCTCAATGGCGGCGGCGATGCTGTGGGGCTTGGTCACATCCAGCGCCAGGATGCGCAGGCGCTGCGAGACAGGCAACAGCGTGGCGTGTGGCGTGCGCATGGTGGCGATCACGTTCCAGCCTTGGGCGAGGAAGTAGCGTGCGGTTTCAAGGCCGTAGCCGGAGGAACAGCCAGTGATCAGGACGGTTTTCATGGGGTATTCCAGGCAGTGAATGTGGTGAAAACGATAACCCTACCCGGCTGGACTCACTATAATCAGCTGTCCACATTTCATTCGCATGAGTCCTTTTATGAGCGACCCACTGTCCGACGTCATCGCACTGCTAAAGCCGCGTGCGGTGTTTTCCAAAGGCATCAGCGGCGCCGGGACCTGGGGCGTGCGCTACTCCGAATTCGGCTTGCCAAGCTTTTGTGCGGTGCTGGAAGGCAGTTGCCGGCTGGCCGTTGACGGCCAGCCGGAACTGATCCTGGAAGCGGGGGATTTTTTGCTGCTGTCCAAGACACCCGCGTTCACCCTCTCGGGGTTCGCGCCAGTAGAGCCAATGCCGATGGTACCGGTGTATGGCAACGCCCAGCCCGATGAACTGCGCCACGGCGACCCCGACGCACCGGCCGATGTGCGCCTTTTGGGCGGACATTTCGACTTCGAGTCCCCCGACGCTTCCACGTTGGTAGCGATGTTGCCGGCGCGGGTGCATGTGCGCGGTGTCGAACGCTTGACGACGTTGGTGCGCCTGCTGCGGGAAGAGTCCACGGCACAGGCGGTCGGGCGCGAGTTGATCCTCACGCGGCTGGTGGAAGTGTTGCTGATCGAGGCCCTGCGCTCGATTCCGCCGGAGCAAACGCCCCAAGGCTTACTGCGCGGCCTGGCCGACCCTCGGCTGGCCAAGGCCCTGCGCCAGATGCATGGCGACCTTGCCTACGGCTGGACAGTCCCGCAATTGGCCCAGGTGGCCACGCTTTCCCGTTCGGCGTTTTTCAAACGCTTCATGACCACCCTGGGCCAGGCGCCGATGGCGTACCTGCTGGGCTGGCGCATGACTGTGGCCAAGGACCTGCTGCGCCGCACGCAATTGGGGATGATTGAGGTGGCTGAGGGCGTGGGGTATCGGTCCGCCAGTGCGTTCAGCACGGCGTTTACCCGGCATGTGGGGATGCCGCCGAGTCAATACGCAAGAGGCGTCAGCCGCTAGTTGTCAGGAACGACTCTCAAGCTCAGTCATTTGAAATACAGCAGCCTGAATCGAGTCCTTTGCCTGGACAGATCCGGCCGGCAGCATGTGGCCGTTTCTAAATCAGCATCAACCGATACCTGCTGCCAGTGTTGAACAGATCGAAGATACTGCGCGTCGAGTGAGGATATTTCTTAACCACGAAAACGCTTAAGGGATCGCGTTTATTGGTTTCGAGAACCTCGCTGTGCCCCTCGCCCGCTCATCGAAATGCCACCTACCGGGAAGGTTTGCCCACACAGCTCTTCAGTGCTGCAGATAAAGCGTCATCCATGCTGGAGCGGCGGGAAGGAACAGGGGTAAGCAGCACAATTTCCCGGTCGTAACTTCGATCGCCAACAGGCGTCATCGAGCAATAATGGGCGAGGTGCTCAAGACCACCCCATCGAGGAACAAGGCTTACACCTGCACCTTGCGCTACCAGCATTGCAATAGCCTCCAGCCCGTCGAGTTCCAGCAACGAGTCCAGGTGCAGGCCCTTGTCTTTCAAATACTGTTCCCCTCGCATCCCTCCCCAGGACAGTGGGTCATAACGTACATAGGGATTGCGCAGCAAGCACTCTTCGATTCCCTGCAATGGCGGTTCCGCCGAGAGCAGGACCAGTTCCTCTTTGAACAGCGATTGACTGCGCACGGTTTTCGGAAGCGCAAACGCAGGAGCCACCAGGATGGCAGCGTCCAGCTCATCTGCCAGCAGTTGTTGAAACACGGCGCTGGATGTTCCAGGACGAATGATGGGTTTGATGCGTGAAGCCTCTTGGGTCAACGAACGCAGAACCTGCGGTAAAAGCCCGGTCAGCACGGTTGAAATTGCGCCAATACGATAGGGGCCGGTCAACCCCGACGCATCGGCATCCCCCGCGAGCGCGCCGACCTCCAGCAGAATTCTTTTGGCGCGTGGCAGCAACGCCAGGCACGCCTCAGTCGGAGTCGCGGTATTGCCGATGCGTAACAGCAAGGTCACGCCCAATTGGCGCTCAAGAGCCTTGATCCGTTGACTAACGGCTGCTGCGGTCAAACCCTCCACTCGCGCAGCATCAACGATAGAGCCCCGTTCCACGGCGGTAACAAGGCTTTTGAGGTAACGGCTGTCCATAAAAATCTCTTTCGAACTGAGCAAAAACTATAGGTTTTAAATTGCACGGGCCGCTACACCATCATGGTGTTTTCTAAAACGGAGAAACCGTATGCAATCGCTCTTTCACTTGGCATTTCATGTACGCGACCTGAAAAAGGCAAAGGAATTTTACTGCGGGATGCTGGCGTGCGCCGAAGGCAGAAGCACCGAAACCTGGCTGGATGTCAGCCTGTACGGTCACCAATTGTCTTTGCACCTTGGCGAACCGTTCCCCGTCACTAATACGGGCCGAGTCGGTGAGCACATGGTACCGATGCCCCACATGGGCATCATCTTGCAGATGGCCGACTGGAACGCCCTCGCAGAGCGCCTGACAGCGCTCGATATGCAGTTTGTGATCAAACCCACTGTACGCTTTCCCGGTGAACCGGGTGAACAGGCAACGATGTTTTTCGTCGACCCGTTCGGCAATCCTATCGAGGTAAAAGGCTTTGCCGACTGGAGTAGCGTTTACGCAAAATAAACGTAGTGTTGTAGGCCAAAAAGAAACGCCGCCTTCCAAGGCGGCGTTTCTTTTGCGCTGAGTTTTACTTTATTGCATGGCTGAAGATTACGGGATCGACGTTTCCGCCGGAGATTACCACTGCAATATTTTTGCCTCGGAACGATTCCGGCGCGTTGAACAACAGGCTGGCAAACGCAACGGCTCCACCAGGCTCAACGACGACCCTGAACTCATCGAACAAAAAGCGCATCGCAGCCAGAACCTCTTCATCACTGGCAACCAGGACGCCAGCCAACCGATGCCGATTGATCGAAAATGGCAGCTCCGCAGGTATCGGCGCGAGTAACGCATCACAGATCGAAGTGGCTGAGCGGTCATTGGTTTCGCGCACGCCGGATTCGAGCGAGCGTAAGGTATCGTTAAATCGCGCCGGCTCCGCAGCCCACACCTGGGCGTGGGAGCCCAAAGCCTCGACCGCAAGACACGTACCCGCCGACAAACCTCCGCCCCCACAAGGCGCCAGAATAATATCCACTGCCTGGCTGCCAAGTGCCTCCAGCACCTCGAACGCGACAGTCCCCTGCCCTGCTATGACATGGACGTTATCACCGGGCGGCACGACGCAAAATTGGCCTTTTTGAGCGAGGCTCGCGGCGACCTCTTCGCGACTTTGGGTTTCCCGGTCGTACAAAATGATAGTCGCGTCCTGCTTTCTGGCCTTTTCGATCTTGTTCGCAGGCGCATCCACCGGCATGACAACAATGGCCGGGATATCGAGCATACGTCCGACCGTGGCGATGGCCTGCCCATGGTTGCCGGTGGAGTACGCGACCACACCGTCCGGGTACTGTTTCAAATCCAGTTGTGACAGGCAGTTGTACGCCCCGCGAAACTTGAACGCGCCGGTGTACTGCAGGTTTTCAAGCTTGAGGTGAACCCGGGCACCGACGCGCTCATCGAGCGCATCTGAACGTACCAGAGGCGTATTGCGAACAACGGTGCGCAGCCGGGCGGCGGCATCGATGACGTCTTGGGGGGTCGCTATAAATGACTGGCTCATCTTTAAACTCACTCTCTTCGTAACACTGCGTACGGCTGTTTAGTTATGAATCACTTTCGACAGAAACTCTTTGGCCCGCTCTGATTTGGGGTCAGAGAAAAACTGGCCGGAGGGTGAGTCCTCCACAATCCTGCCCGCGTCCATGAACACCACCCGGTTCGAAACTTTGCGAGCGAATCCCATCTCGTGAGTCACGATCATCATGGTCATGCCTTCAGCGGCAAGGTCCGCCATGATGTCCAGCACCTCGTTGACCATTTCCGGATCAAGCGCAGACGTTGGCTCGTCAAACAGCATGACCTCAGGGTCCATTGTTAACGCACGGGCGATGGCGACGCGCTGCTGCTGACCGCCGGACAGTTGCCTCGGGTACTTCCTCGCATGGTTGGCAAGACCCACGCGTTGCAGCAGCGCAATGGCTTTTTTCTCGGCAGGTTCGGGCTTGTGATGGAGCACATGAATTTGTGCCAAGGTCAGGTTTTCCAGAATTGTAAGATGAGGAAACAACTCGAAGTGTTGGAAGACCATGCCAACCCGCGCGCGAAGTTTCGGCAAGTCGGTCTTACGATCCCCTACCGACTGCTCACCCAGATAAATACTGCCTTGGTCAAAGGGTTCAAGCGCATTCACGCACTTGATCAAGGTCGATTTGCCGGAACCCGATGGCCCGCACAACACAATCACCTCGCCTTTTTCGACACTCAGGGAGCAGTCATGCAGTACTTTGACCGCACCGTAGGACTTGCTGACAGAATTGATGCGCAACATGGTCACCTCCAGAGTGAATTAACGGGTTATTTGGCGTCGTTGAATAAGCGCCACAGCACGGGTAGCCAAAAAACAAATCGCAAAGTAAACAAGCGCGACAAACAGGTACACCTCGACCAATCGGTTCTGCTGTTGGCCTATCTGCGTGGCAGCATGCACAAAGTCGGTGAGCGAAAGTACGTAAACTAGAGAGATGTCCTGAAACAGGACTATGGCCTGCAGTAACAATATCGGCAGTACGTTCTTTATGGCTTGAGGAATAATGACCAGTCGCAGTGTTTGCACGTACGTCAATCCCATTGCCTTCGCGGCGGCTTGCTGCCCTTTGGGGACGGCTGAAATACCGGCCCTCAGGATTTCACAGTAATAACACGCTTCAAAAATTGTGAAGGTGATAAGTGCCGATGTGAATGCATTGATTTGTACCGGGTTAGTTGCTCCCGTCACCCACGCTATAAAGTAAGGCGCCAGGAAGTAAAACCAGAAGATCACAAGTATCAGTGGAATCGATCGGATAAAATTGATGTATGCCCCGACAACGTTTCGTAGCCAGCGGTAGCCATACAGCCTGACGAGCGCGAGCGGTATGCCTAATAACAAACCCATTATGGCGCATGCAACAGTGAGCTGAAGCGTCAGGCCGAGTCCGTCCAGCAAGAGATAGCGCCAATTGTTCCAGATCATCGAAAAGTCTAGGGTTGCCATGGCAGGGCCTCCCCTTTTACCGCTTTAACCACGATGGGTGTGCTTTCACGGTCAAGACTTTTTTCGATAAACCGCATCACCCCTACCACGGTGAAATTGACGATCAAATACCCTACGGTAGCGGCCCCAAAGGCTTCGAAGGTATGGAACGACATTTCCTGCATTTCGCGGGAACGGGCAGTTAACTCCATCAAACCAATGGTCATGCCCACCGACGTATTTTTGACAATGTTGATCAGTTCGGAAGTGAGCGGTGGCATGACGACCCTGATGGCCTGGGGCAGCAAAACCAGCTGATAGGCTCTCCTTGTGTTTAAGCCAAGGGCTAAACCAGCACCGGATTGCCCGGGTGGCAAGCTATTGATACTGGCGCGTACTTGCTCGGCTATTCGGGCGGCGGCATAAAAACCCAGCGAGATCGCGGCAGTAATGAACGGCCCCCACGCCAGCGACTTTATCCATGACCCCATTGGCGCCGGAAGCAATTCCGGGACCACAAAGAACCACACGAACATCTGCACAAGTAAGGGAATGTCGCGAAAAATCTCGACGTAGATAGCACTGATAACGCGACAGGTGCCGGAAGGCAACGTGCGCATTACACCGAGGGTTGCACCCAGCGACAGGGCGATCAGCGCAGCGACAAGCGCTGTGACTATCGTCCAGTAAACGCCGGAGACGAGTCCGTTCAAGTAAGTAGCTGATCCATCAGGCCCAACGGCCTCAAAGATGGACCAGGCCCAAGGCAAGTTCATGTTTTTGTCCTCTTTATATTGAACTTCGGAACGCTGCCCAACGAAACGCGAGCTATCAGGCAGCGCTTATTTACCTTTGACTAATGGGGAATCGAGTTAAGTGTGTAAATGGCCTTCGCTTGATCATCGAATGACATACCAATACCGCCGAACCATTGTTTATACAGCGCTTCGGAACGGCCCGACTGATTAGAAAGCGCCAACGTCTCATTGATGGCCGACAACAGGCCTGAGTTATTGGGCGCTACCACAATCCCGTAAGGTAAATAAGAGAGTTGACGCCCGGTTACTCGATAAGCATCCGGCGTCGTGGCCCTTTGTTTAAGCCCATAAAGGATTACATTATCGGTAACGTAAGCATCTACCCGACCGGTAGAAACAGCGAGGAAACCCTCAGCCTGATCCTTGACCATCACAATCCGCATATTCAACTTTTTACTGGCGTTGATCGACTGAACGAGCGCCGCATTGGTTGAGCCTGCTGGCACTGCCACCGCCCTATTCGCCAAGTCTTCGATTTCGTGAATGGGCGATTCACTTTTCACCAGCAACTGATCGGACGAGGCCGCTGTTGCGAATGAAAAATCAACCTGAGCCGCACGCCTTAAGGTATGGACCATTGATCCACACTCCATGTCGATACTGCCGTTCTGTAACAACGGGATCGCCGTTGACAGGTCAACTGCGACCATCTTGATGTTCAAGTTCGGTAGCTGCAGTTTTTCCTTCAACGTGTCGACGACGGCGCGACAAAGATCGATCGTATAACCCACTGGTTTTTGCGATTGATCCAGATAGGAAAACGGAACACTCGACTGGCGATAACCAATGACCACTTCGCCGTTTTTCTTGATTCGCTCTAAAGCGGAGTCAGTGGTTTGAGCCTGGGTAACTGCTGGCAGGGCCAAACAAGACGCCAGTGTGATCGTGGCACACATAAAACGAGAATTACGCAACAGGCTCATGACGACCTCCTCTAGCCGCGGGACTGCGACGACAGTTGATGTTTATGGAAATCGGCCAGCTCTTGCATGCTGTCCAATTCCAGATCTGCTTTGGCGCCAACCGCATCTTCCGCACGGGAACCCAGGCTGCGGCCAGGACGGCGGATCCATACGCTGCTGATACCCAACTGGTTGGCCGGAATCACATCGGCGCGCAGGCTTTGCCCAACGTGCAGGATTCGCGAGCGCGGAATGCCCATGGCTTCAAAGTCGGCGAACGCAGCATCGAAATGGTGATGGTCAGGCTTGTAGGCTTTCACGCTTTCGGCGGTTGCGACCACGTCGGCTTTGAGACCCAGCTTGCGCGTGGAAAACGCCAGCGAGTGGTTATCGATATTGCTCAGCAAGCCAATTTTGAAGTGTTTGCTCAGGTAATCGAGCGAGTGTTTGGCGTCTGCAAAGCCTGGCCACAGCATTACCGAATTCGAAAACACAGCGCGTTCGGCATCGTTGGGTGGAATGGCGTAGCGCTCACAAAACTCCAAGTAGGCACGGCTCAGCACCTCTGGATAAAGCAGCGCTGGGCGAATGCGCTGCAACGACGCACGAGCACGATCGAATTCTAGAAGCAGTTGCTCCTCCGAAAGTTCGACTTGGTACTGGTCGGCGATGCTTTTGAACATCGCGATAATGGTCGGCTCCCAATCAATCAGGGTGCCGTACACGTCAAAGGTCAGGGCATCAAATTGCGTCATGTCGATCATTTTTTGTCTCCGGTTATTATCGATAATCGCTTAACAGCTATCGATAAGCTACTAAACCAGATTTTTTGTGTCAACATACAAATTCATTCACCGCCAAATGGACGCACCATGGACAAGCTGGCCGCCTTCGCTATCTCCGCTCAAGACCGGAGACAATCTGCATCGAGCGTGGTCGCCGATGCGCTGCGCGAGGCTATTTTTCGAGGGGTACTCAAGCGCGGCACCCCGCTACGTCAGGACGCCATCGCCAAACAATTTGCGGTAAGCCAGGTAACCGTGAGGGAAGCATTCAGGCTCCTCGGGGAGGAAGGCGTCGTCGACATAGTCCCGCGCAAAGGCACGGTGGTGTCTTCGCTGTCGGCGGAGGACATCGAGGAAATTGTCGAACTTAGGATCACCCTAGAAACACTGCTGATTGCGCGCGCGATTCCCCGTTTGACCTACGAGGATTTTGCCGCCGCAGAGGCAATCGTCAGTCAGTTAGAAGCGGCTCTCACCCTTGAAGACCAATTAGCACTCAACCTGGATTTTCACAGGCGGCTTTACGAAAAGGCTGAACGTCCACGCACGCTTGCCGTGCTGGATAAACTGCGTCTGGCGCTGGAGCCTTATCTGCGTTTGTTGTGGACGAAAAGCACGTACAAGGCCAACTCTCAGGCAGATCATCTGGAACTGTTGGCCTTGTGCAAAACACAGCAAGTAGGTGCAGCGATCGAAGTTTTGAAACGTCACATCTCAAAAACCGCCGAGGAAATAGGAATGTTGCTTCGGGCTGAGTGATTCAGTAGCGGATCGCCAGCATGATCAGATGGCTGCTTGTTTTACACGGACTACCCCAAGGTGTTTTCTATGAGTACTTTCGACATTCGTGTGCTGAGCGGTATCAGCGTATTTTCGGCAATTGTTGAGTCAGGTACCTTTGCCGCCGCCGGCGAGCGTATGGGAATGTCCCAGCCTGGCGTCAGTAGAACCATCTCACGTCTGGAAAGCCGTTTGAAATTGCGTCTGTTCGATCGGACTACTCGGGTCGTTTCGCTCACAGAAGATGGTCGGAATTTCTACGAGCAGGTCATGCCGCACTTGATTGGCCTTGAGAAAGCGACAACTATCGCGCAAAGCAGGACCACTTCGGTGCAGGGAAGGTTGCGAGTCAATATTGATGCCATCCTGTCACGTCAAATTCCCGGACCGCGGTTGGAACACTTTCTCAGTGTGCACCCCGATTTACGAGTAGAACTCATCACAAGGGACAAACTTGGCGACATCATCAGTGATGGGTTTGACTTGGCTGTGCGGTTCGGCAAGCCTCGCAACTCAACCCTTGTGGCACGAAAGATCCTGGACACACAAGTCCTGACGGTAGCCTCAACTTCTTACATTCAGCGCCGGGGCCGTCCAGCCAGACCGGAAGCAATCGCTTCAGATGGCCATACCTGCATTGAGTTCCGCGACCCGGATACAGGCAAGCCCTTTCCATGGGAGTTTCTGTGCGAAAAAAAGAAGATCTGCGTCGATGTTAAAAGCCAGTTGACGGTGAACGACTCCGGAACGTTACTAAAAGCCTGCCTAGCGGGGTATGGAATTGCCCAAATCTTAAAGTTCGGCCACGAGGACCTTATAGATGGCAACTCGCTGGTGAATTTGTTTCCAGATTGGCCGGATGAGCGATTTCCTTTGTATGCACTACACCCCTCAAAACGTCATCCGCCTGCAAAGACGATTGCTTTCCTAGACTTTCTGAAGTCACTGGACGTCGCGGAAACGAGTTGAATCACCGTGTGTCCGATCTATTCATAACTTTTGAGCATAGGTTTTATACGCCAAGGGCTATGGCGTAGACCCTTCTGGTTACCGAGACTGTGAGTTCAAACGCATAAAAACATGCGCAATTCAAAGTGACGCTCCTTCAATGAATAAAGCACAAACAATCGCCTTGGACCCTCGTATCTGGCTCCTCGCACTGGGTACATTTGCCATCGGAACGGATGTATTTGTCGTTTCTGGCATTCTTTCCCTTATGGCACACGATTTGAACGTCAGTCTAGAGTCCGCGGGTCTTAGCGTTACTGCTTATGCCCTTACCTACGCGCTTGCCGCTCCCTTTATCGTTCCGCTAACGGTGTCACTCAACCAGAGAAGCGTCTGTGTCGCAACGCTGAGTTTATTCGCCGCCGGAAACATCCTCTGCGCGCTGGCCCAATCTTATGAAGTGCTCATCGCAGCACGGGTATTGGCCGGTCTCGCTGCTGCTTTGTATACGTCCACTGCCTATGCGCTGGCTACATCACTCGCTCCAGCTAATCGTAAAGGCGCAGCTCTATCCGCAGTTGCATTAGGACTGACAGCCTCCGCCGTTTTTGGCGTTCCGATCGGCGCAGCCATTGGCCAAACGATAGGATGGAGAGCAACATTCTGGCTCGTCGCGGTCATTTCGGGTGCAGCCATGCTCGCCCTTTCCATGCGTCCACTTGCGGATCAAAGGGTGCAGGTATTCACTCGACTAAATTACATGGAACGATATGCGCCGCTGTTTCAGCGCAGAGTCCTATTTGCGTTGCTCCCCAGTATGTTCTGGAACACGGCAAACCTGACCAGTTATACTTATTTGGGCGCACGATTAGCAGAACAACACAGTCCTAAGACCGTTATTTTTTTATTTTTCGTGTATGGAGTTGGCGGCCTAACCGGTAGCCAAATAGGCGGCCGCGTTCTGGATCGTTTTGGTGCAACCATTCCTCTCGTAACATGTCTGGCAGTCGCTGCCATCAACCAAGCACTGATGGAAGTAAGCAGTTTATCAACGATTACTACAGCATTTGCGCTTGCCCTTTGGTCCATAAGCGGATGGGCTACCTTTGCTCCTCAACAGGCGCGCTTGATAAGTTTGTCTCCGCACAACAGCGCCCTGCTCATCGCGGTGAATCATTCGATCATTTACATTGGATTTGCAACGGGCGCTGCCATCGGCGGTGCCGCAATCGCTCATGGAGTGAATGTCTCCCAACTCCACTGGGTCACCACCATTCTTCTAGTGGCAGCGCTTTTGATATTTTTGCTTGGAGTCAAACGGGAAAAAGCCTTTTGCTTTTCGTCTCCAGATTAGGCTCAGACATTAATTTTTACCCCGTTTAACAGGGATCAAAACTGCCCCTTTTCTCTCAACCCAGTGCTGCTTATTTATAGGCATAATATGCCAATCATCGAAATAATCTGTTGCCGAAAGCTGGAGCTCATTATGGCGACGCGAAACGTTGTACTCACCCTTCACCCAGAACAGGTTATCCATGACTTGGTTCAGTCCGGCCGTTATCATAATGCCAGCGAAGTGATGCGAGGAGGTTTGCGGCTACTGCAACAGCGCGTCGCCGAAGACACCGCAAAAAAAAAGGCCCCGCGTCAGGCGACCTTGATCGGCATCATGGAACTTGAGCACGGGCGCTTTAGTCAGTTGAACGAAGGGAATCTGGAGCACTACCTCGAGGGTTTGAGCCTGGAGGCAACCCTCCACGCACGCCAGAAACACTGAACATGCCGCAGTATCGGATTTCCAACGCGGCGCGCGCCGACATTGTCGACATCCTCAGGCTCTCCCAGACGCAGTTCGGCGATCAAGCACGCCAACGGTATCAGGCGCTGATCCTCGCGGCGCTGCAGGCGATTGCCGACACGCCTTGTCGCATTGGCAGCTACGAACGCGATGAGCTGGCACCGAGCCTTCGCAGCTATCACCTCATCTATTCACGCCAGCAGGCCAAACACCCCCGTGGGGCGGTCAAAAGCCCACGCCATATCGTGTTTTATCGTGTAGCAAGCGACGATGTAATCGAGGTCGTCAGACTCCTTCATGATGCCATGGAAGTTCAACTGCACCTGCCCAACGACTGATCACCGACCTGGCCCAAAGCCTAACTGGCAATGAACAGCAAAGGCGAGGCACGCCCCCTACATCTCCACCTGAGCGCCTATCACCCAGTTCGGTGGCCAATTGAGGCTGGAGATTGGTCTCGAGCCCCACCTCCACCATTGCGTAACGGAAAGTTGATTTAACACGGTTCGACACTTCTCCGCTGCCTTCAATGCACCACGACGTTCAATTTTGCGCACCGCCTCCAATACATCCTCAGACTCAACGCCTTGAATTACGTCAACGCGGAAAGATCGCTTCGAAGGTGTTTTCCGTGGACAGGCGCACGGCATTGCGCTCCCGTCGTCGACAAGTGCGCGGATCGATGCCCCTGGCGGCCAGTGCCCTCGCAACATCACGCAGAGCACGAGCATCTCGTAAACTAATTTCAGGATAGATGCCGAGCGAAATACGGGGCTGCTTGCCCGCCCAAGAAAAGCGGAATTGCCAGCTCTTGGTGCCTTTCGTATTCACGAAAAGCGCAAGGCCATCAAAGTCAGGAAGTGTGTAGTTTTTGGCGCGAGGTTTGGCGTGCCGGATCGCCGTATTGGTAAGGACCATCGTACTAACTCCGCTCATATGAATGAAGGAGTGTTGTACAGTTTTCAGAGTGCCCAGCAGCTCTAAAAACCGATTTACCAAGCGTCGAATTGATATACTAAAAAATGTACTAAAAAATGTACTAAAAAATCGTGGATACTAATGTATCAGAGTAGACTTTACTGGAATTAAAAAAGAGGCCGAAGCCTCTTTCTTTCATTTCTAAATACTTCAATGGAAGTCTATAGAAAAATAATTGGAGCGGGAAACGAGACTCGAACTCGCGACCCCGACCTTGGCAAGGTCGTGCTCTACCAACTGAGCTATTCCCGCGTCTTGGTGATGCGCATTCTATAGAATCCTCATCACCCGTCAACCCCTTGATTCAAAAAAGTTTTATTTCTTTTCAACCTCGGTGCGCAGATGCGGCCAGGCGGCGCGCAAATATTGCAGCATGGACCACAAGGTCAGGCCTGCGGCGATCAGCAGCAAGGCGTAGCCCAGCAATACCCAGAAGGAGAAGTCCGACGGGTTGGCCAGCAGGATCACCAGCGCCAGCATCTGCGCCGCGGTTTTCCATTTACCCATGTTGGACACGGCCACATGGGCTCGGGCGCCGATTTCGGCCATCCATTCCCGCAGGGCCGAGACGACGATCTCGCGCCCAATGATCACGGCCGCCGGCAAGGTCAGCCAGAGGTTGCCGTGTTCCTGCACCAGCAGCACCAAGGCCACCGCTACCATCAATTTGTCGGCCACCGGGTCGAGGAACGCGCCAAACGGCGTGCTCTGCTCCAGGCGGCGGGCCAGGTAGCCGTCCAGCCAGTCGGTGGCGGCCGCAAAGGCAAACACCGAACTGGATGCCATGTAGCTCCATTCGTACGGCAGGTAAAACAGCAAAATGAAAATCGGGATGAGCAGGACGCGTAGTACGGTGATCAGATTAGGGATATTCATCGGCACAACTGGCTACGAGGTGAGAAGGCATTCTACTCGCTGTGCAGATTTGCATAAATCAACTCTGCGAGCTTTTTACTGATACCGGGAGCTTTGGCTATTTCTTCGATGCTGGCACGGGACAGCTCCTGCAAGCCACCAAAATGTTTTAACAAGTCGCGCCGCCGTGTCGGCCCGACCCCCGCCACCCCTTCCAGGGTTGAGGTACGCCGGGTTTTGCCACGCCGGGCACGGTGGCCGGTAATGGCGAAACGGTGGGCTTCGTCGCGGATCTGCTGGATAAGGTGCAACGCCGGGGAGTCGCCCTTCAAGGTGAACTCATGGGCCGCATCATTCAAGTACAAGGTTTCAAAACCGGCCTTGCGGGTGGCGCCCTTGGCCACGCCGAGCAGGATCAGGTCGGGCACCGCCAATTCGTTGAGCACATCGCGGGCCATGGACAGCTGCCCCTTGCCGCCGTCCACCAGCAGGATGTCCGGCAGCTTGCCCTCGCCGTCCTTCAGCTTGCTGAAGCGGCGGGTCAGGGCCTGGTGCATGGCGGCGTAGTCATCACCCGGGGTGACGCCTTCGATGTTGTAGCGCCGGTAATCGGACTTGATCGGCCCTTCCGGCCCGAACACCACGCAGGAGGCCACGGTGGCCTCGCCGCTGGAGTGGCTGATGTCGTAACACTCGAGGCGCTGGGGCGGCTCGTCGAGCTTGAGCACTTCGGCCAGCGCGTCAAACCGTGCAGCAACGTGTTGCCGGTTGGCAAGGCGCGCGCCCAGGGCCTGTTCGGCATTGGTCACGGCCAGTTGCTGCCAGCGCGCACGGGTGCCGCGCACGCGGTGGCTGATGTCCAGCTCGCGGCCACGCAGTTCGTGAATCGCTTCGATCAGCGCCGGGAAGTCCTCGTGCACCACGTTGACGATCAGCTCGCTCGGCAGGTCGCGCTCGGGGCTGCTGACGTAGTACTGGCCGAGGAACGCCGCCATGACTTCGGCGACCTCCTCTTCTATACCGGTCTGGGGGAAGAAGTTCTTGCTGCCCAGCACCCGGCCGCCGCGCACGCTGATCAGGTGCACACAGGCGCCGCCCGGGTTGACGAAGGCAGCGATGACGTCGACGTCGCCGGTGCCGCCTTCCATGCTCTGCTGGTCCTGGACGCGGCGCAGCAGGGAGATCTGGTCACGCAGCTCGGCAGCACGCTCGAAATCCAGGGTGCTGGCCGCTTGCTCCATGGCACCGGACAATTCATCGGCCAGGGCGTTACTGCGGCCTTCGAGGAACATCACCGAGTGACGCACGTCCTCGGCGTATTCCGCCGGCTCAACCAGGCCCACGCACGGCGCCTTGCAGCGCTTGATCTGGTATTGCAGGCACGGGCGGTTGCGGTTCTTGTAGAAGCTGTCTTCGCACTGGCGCACGAAAAATGCCTTTTGCAGCAGGCTCAGGCTTTCGCGGATAGCGCCGGCGCTGGGGTAAGGCCCGAAATACTTGCCCTTCTGCTTCTTGGCCCCGCGATGGATGCTCAGGCGCGGGAAGTCGCCGTCCGAGAGAAACACGTACGGGTAGGACTTATCGTCACGCAGCAGGATGTTGTAGGGCGGCCGCCATTCCTTGATCAACGTCTGCTCAAGCAGCAGCGCCTCGGTTTCATTGGCGGTGATGGTGGTTTCGACTTGGGCGATACGCGCCACCAGCGCCGCAGTCTTCGGCGCCAGGCCCGTCTTGCGGAAGTAACTCGCCAGGCGGCTCTTCAGGTTCTTGGCTTTACCGACGTAGAGCAGGCGCGCTTCGCTGTCGAACATGCGATACACGCCGGGGCGGCCACTGCAGGTTGCAAGAAACGCACTCGGATCGAACAGGAATTTTATTTCAGGGGCTGTCATTTCAGGCGCTGGCGTCAACCATGCCGTGGCGTACCGCCAGCAGGGTCAGTTCAACATCACTGCTGATGGAAAGCTTCTCGAAAATCCGATAACGGTAGGTGTTCACGGTTTTCGGCGACAGGCACAGCTTGTCGGAGATCGACTGGACTTTTTGACAGCCGACGATCATCAAGGCGATCTGGATTTCCCGCTCCGACAGCGCGTCGAACGGCGAGTCGCTGGTGGGCTGGAACGACTTGATCGCCAACTGCTGGGCAATCTGCGGGCTGATGTAGCGTTGGCCGGCAAACACCAGGCGAATGGCCTGGACCATTTCCGCCAGGCCGGCACCTTTTGTCAGATAGCCGGCAGCGCCCGCCTGTAGAAGCCGTGTAGGAAACGGATCTTCCTCACACACGGTGACTACGACGACTTTGATATCCGGATGGCTGCGCAACAACTTCGTAGTGGCGCCAAGACCGCCGATCCCGGGCATCTTGACGTCCATCAAAACCACGTCGGGCTTCAACTCCCGGGCCTTGATCAGGGATTCCTCCCCTGATTCGGCCTGGCCGACTACTTGCAGGCCATCGATGTCAGCCAGCATTCGTGTAATGCCTGTACGAACGAGATCATGGTCATCGACTACTAGCACCCTAATCAAGCAGACACCTCGCGATATGGTCTTATAGGTTGCTGAACACCTTAGCAAAAAACCAAGGCGCAGACCTAGCTGCAAGCGTCATATATATAGAGTTTCAATGCACGACAGACCGTCGCCGAGCGGCTGGCGGCTTAGTTTCCTGGGTAAAAGGTCAGGAATCCTGGGCTGACGACCTGTTTTTCCCGTTGCTCAAGGTTGAATGCTCGGCGAGCGTAGAGGTTAAACGATGGATTGCATCCTGGTCTTCCTTGAACATCGCCCGGTAGTTGCCCAGCACTTTCTCTTCGACCTGACTCAGGTTTTCAAGTTGAGTCGGCGTTGGTGTGCCGGTCAACACGTACAGGATATCGACACCTCTTTCTGCTACGCGAGACAGGTAATCAGCCTTGGGCGCGCGGCCGCCATTTTCATATTTACCCTGTGCGTTTGCCTCTACTCCTCCTATTTCACCAAAATTTTTCTGCGACAGGCCGAGCCGCTCTCTTTCTTGCCTTAACCGGAAACCGATTCCACTCATTTGGATGTATGATCCTATTTGGCACACCTCAAGAGGTGACACACTCATCTCGTTTTACACAAACTTGAACGGTTTTGAACTATGCCCGGTATTCGCACTGCTGCACAAGCCAAGGCCTGGCTGGAACATCAAGGTAAGTCTGTTCAAGCGTTCGCCCGGGAACATGGCGTGGACCCGGCAACCACTTATCAAGTGCTCGCTGGGCGCAAAAAAGGACGGCGCGGAGAAGCCCACAAGGTGGCGGTCCTGTTGGGCATGAAGGACGGCATCATTCCAAATGATGATGAAGTCGTGAGGCAAGAGCAGGAAGTCACTCCGTGAAGTCAGTATGCGCTTATTAAAACCACGTGCCTGTTTTCCTGAAATCAGACAAATCCGCACCTGATCACGGCTGGCAATTGCGCTCCATGCGCCAGAAGCAATCCTCCGCATCCACGATGTCCAGGCCCTTGCGCTGATAGAGCCTTCGCGCCGGGTTGGTCTTGAAAACGGTCAACCGTAAAAGACCCAGCCCTTCGGCGCGCGCCTTGTACACCATCTGCTCGATGACCCAACCGCCCGCCCCTTGATGACGAAATGCCTCTAGGATGTGCAATTCGCGGATATACAGCGCCTTGGGGTCACGACTGAGACTGACAAACCCCAGCACTTCGTTATCGCGACACACCAGCCAATTCTCCCGACCGGCCCAGGCGGTATCGAACCCGGCGTCGGACCACGACAAGTCGTATCGGCGATAGTAGTTGCCCATGGCCTGATGGGTCAGGGTTCGGGCGAACGCCAGATGTTGGCTGGTTGCGGCCTGCAGTTGAAACGCCATGAGCCTGCGCTCCCTAAATCGCCAGCTGTTCCCCGTGCCACTGGCCGGCCGTGTTGCGGCGTGCAATCACCAGCGTATCGCCCACACCCGGGGCAACTGTGATCAAACCGCCATCAGCGCCCCAGATTGCGCTGCGCCCGGCGCACGTCCAGCCACCGGTTGGACCGCCATGGTTGGCCATCAGCACCACCATGTGATGCTCGGCGGCGTAGCCCTGTAGCAAGGTGGTATCAGGAGCGTAGCCGCCTTCGCTGATCAGCACACCGGCGGCGTAGATATTCGCCCCGGCCTCGGCAGCCTGCCGTGGATG
The DNA here is from genome assembly GCF_024807515.1 of Pseudomonas sp. BIGb0558. Taxonomy (NCBI): domain Bacteria; kingdom Pseudomonadati; phylum Pseudomonadota; class Gammaproteobacteria; order Pseudomonadales; family Pseudomonadaceae; genus Pseudomonas; species Pseudomonas sp. BIGb0558. The sequence goes on along the minus strand of NZ_JANUEW010000023.1, from coordinate 24,848 downwards.
ACTGGCGTGGGAGAAATCTGCGCATACCGCCAGGGCGATGCGGTCGTCACCCCACTCAAGGGCCTCGCCGCCCTGCCCTGCCGCAAACGCCGCCTCTTCGCCGGGATGCAGATGCTGCTTGGTATAGACAGCCACCGAGCCATCCGGCCCCAGCACCAGCGCGCCGATCAGCACCTGACTGGCCGCCCCCAGGCGAATTGGCATACCCACCACGGCAGTGATGCGCAGCTCACGGGCCATCTCCCGCAGCGGCGCCAGCACGCCATCGTCCGGCGCGATCGCCAACCCGGCGGCCAGCGACGGCTCATAGCCGGTCAGGGACAGCTCAGGAAACACCAGCAACTGCACGCCGTGCTCCGCCGCCTTGCGCATGAATGCCAGGTGACGGGCGATATTGCCCGGCACGTCGCCCGCAATAGAGATGGATTGGGCAGCAGCAATGGTCAAGGCAGTCATGGTCGCATCCTGGCAATCATTGGGAAGTCCGTGCAGCATATCGACACTTGGGTCATAGCCGTAAGTACCCAGCCGCGATAGAAATTACTGATTGAATCCACCCGCTCGCCTCAGTTAAGCTCCCTCCCATCATTTGGAGAAACACCATGTTGCAACTCACCCACACTCAGGTTTGCCCTGCTGCCAGCGCCCAGCGGTCGGTCGTGGCTACCCGTGTGAGCGGTTTGAGCGCACTGGTCAGCTTTTATTTTGGGTATTGGTTTAGCCACTGGCGCGCCTGATACCTGAAATCGGCGCCCACTACTCAAGGGGTCGCCTACCAGAGAAATCTAACCCCCGGTCGGCTCCCCGACCGGGGGTTTTGTTTTTTCAGCCCTTATTACTTTTGCCACACACCGAACACTTAAAGGACTCACGACATGAACTACGCCACCTATTACCGCTACGACACCTCCACCGCCTGGCGATTTAGCAAGCTCCGTTCGGGACAGCCTGCCGCCTCCGATCGGTCACCTATTGGTGGCAAGCCAACACACGTAGCCAATACGGCCAATTGTCGAACACCCCAGTAGGGCAGAGCGTGCGGGAACAGCCCGCCGCTTGCCCAGGAAGCCCGAATATGAACTCCTCGATCGCCGCTCTGCCTGTTTCTACCCTGTCCTGCGCCAATGAAGCGCTGACCCAGCGTTTGCCCAGTTCCCTTGAGCTCAAGCACCAACTGCCCCTGAGCCCGTTCCTCAACGAACAGATCCACGCCCATCGCCAAGCCGTGCGCGCCATCCTCAAGGGTGAAGACTCACGCCTGCTGGTGATCGTCGGCCCGTGCTCGATCCACGACCCGGAATCGGCCATGGACTACGCGCGCAACCTGAAGAAACTGGCCCATGAAGTCAGTGACCAGATGCTGCTGGTAATCCGCGCCTACGTCGAAAAACCCCGCACCACCATCGGTTGGAAAGGCCTGGCCTACGACCCGCGCCTGGACGGCAGCGACGACATGGCCGCCGGCCTGAGCCTGTCCCGGGAACTGATGCGTGAAATGCTGCGCCTGGGTTTGCCGGTCGCCACCGAACTGCTGCAACCCATGGCTGCCGGCTACTTCGATGACCTGCTGAGCTGGGTCGCGATTGGCGCACGTACCACCGAATCGCAGATCCACCGCGAAATGGCCAGCGGCCTGGGCATGCCCGTGGGCTTCAAGAACGGCACCGACGGCGGCGTCGCCATCGCCTGTGACGCCATGCGCTCCGCGGCTCACCCACACCGCCACTTCGGTGTCGACAGCCAGGGCCATCCGGCGATCATTCAGACCCCCGGCAACCCCGACACGCACCTGGTGTTGCGCGGCGGCCACCGTGGGCCGAACTACGATCGCCAGAGCGTGGCCCAGGTTCACGCCGACCTGGCCAAGAGCAAAGTCGCGCCACGGATCATGGTCGATTGCAGCCACGCCAACAGCGGCAAAGACCCGCTGCGTCAACCGGCGGTGTTCAACGATGTGCTGGAGCAGCGCTTGCAGGGCGACACGTCGCTGATCGGCATGATGATCGAAAGCCACCTGTTCGAAGGCTGCCAGCCGCTCGGCCCGTCGATGAAATACGGCGTGTCGATCACCGATGGCTGCCTGGGCTGGGACGGTACCGAGCAGTTGCTGCGCAGCGCTGCCGAGCGGTTGCGGGCACACAACCCCGGCGGACAATGAAGATCAATGTGGGAGCTGGCTTGCCTGCGATAGCGGTGTATCAGTGACCTGATAGGCTGACTGATGCACCGCCATCGCGGGCAAGCCCGGCTCCCACAGTAGATCTTCACTGAGTTCAAGGCAGTGGATACAGCCCCTCATCAAACTGCGCCAACTTGGGAAACACCAACGGCTGGTCATCCGCCAGCCCTTCCAGCCGCCGCTGGTAACTTTGCAGAAACTCCTCCCGGGCCTCGGCGCTGATATACGGCACGTGCCACGCCACAAACGGCTCCAGCACCTCAAACCCGACATACGCCAGCGTGCCTCGCAGAATCGGCCGCAGCATATCTTCCAGCGGTCCATGAATTGCCCCCTCGCCGAACATATGCTCGCGCCCGCCGAGGGTGACCGTGACCAGCGCCTTCTTGCCCGCGAGCCCACCCTGATCATAAAACCGCTTGCCGCCATAGCACACGCCCGACACCAGCACCCGGTCAATCCAGCCCTTGAGCATGGCCGGCGCCGAGAACCAGAAGATCGGGAAGTTGAGGATCAGCAAATCGGCCCACAGCAGCGTGTCCAACTCCTGCTGGATATCCGCCGCGATGGATTGGCTTTTCACCCCCAGTCGCTGCTCCAGGGCATACACCAGGTACTCGGGATTCTCCCGCGCGGTGAAGTCCGAGGCGCTGGCCACCGGGTTCCAGTTCATCGCATAAAGATCACTGACCTGCACCTCATGCCCCTGCGCCTGCAGGGTGGAAATCGCCTGGTCGCGCAAGGCCGCGGTAAACGACTGCGGCTCGGGATGGGCGTGGACAATCAACACCTTCATAAAAACTCCTCAGGAAGTAAGCGCGGCCCGTTCGGCCAGCAAATGGTCGAGCCAGTCGGGGTCCATTTCCGGCTCCGATGAAAACAGCAGGCCGGTGTAGTCCTGATACGGCGGGGTGAAGATCGCGCTGCGGCTGCCCTGGTCCACCACCCTTCCGCGCTGCATCACCACCACTTCGTCGGCGATGGCGCGCACGGTCGCCACGTCATGGGTGATAAACAGATAGGCCACGCCCAACTGCTGCTGGATACGGTTGAGCAGCTTCAGCACGCCTTCGGCCACCAGTTGGTCCAGGGCCGAGGTCACTTCGTCGCAGATAATCAGTTGAGGGTCAGCCGCCAGGGCGCGGGCGATGCAAATCCGCTGCTTCTGGCCGCCGGACAGTTCACGGGGCTGACGCTCCATGAAGGTGGCCGGGTCCAGTTCGATCATCTCCAGCAACTCGGCGACCCGGGCGCGCATGGCTTTGCCCTTGAGGCCGAGGTAGAAGGTCAGCGGCCGACCGATGATGTCGACGATGCGCTGGCGCGGATTCAGGGCCGTGTCGGGGATCTGGTAGATCATCTGGATCCGCCGCAATTGCTCCTTGCTGCGCCGCCGGAAGTCCGCCGGCAACGCTTCACCGTCATACAACACCTGCCCCGCCGTGGCCGGCAGCAATCCGGTGATCAGCCGCGCCGTGGAGCTTTTGCCGCTGCCGGATTCCCCGATCACCGCCAGCGTCTGGCCGCGATACAGGCTCATCGACACGTCGTGCAGCACCGGCTGATGCCCATAGCTGGCACACACCTGGCGCACTTCCAGCAGCGGCACTTGCTGCTGCGGACAGGCCTTGGGCTCAGTGCGAAAGCTGCGCACCGCCCACAGGGATTTGGTGTAGTCCTGCTGCGGTGCGCTGAGCATGGTGCGGGTCTCGGCCTCCTCCACCAGCTTGCCGTGACGCAGCACCATGATGCGGTCGGCCATTTGCGCGACCACCGCCAGGTCATGGCTGATATACAGCGCGGCGCTGCCGAAGGTTTTTATCGCATCACGAATCGCCGCCAGCACTTCGATCTGGGTAGTGACGTCGAGGGCGGTGGTGGGTTCATCGAAAATGATCAGGTCGGGGTGACAGGCCATCGCCATGGCGGTCATCACCCGTTGCAGTTGCCCGCCGGACACCTGGTGCGGATAACGTTGGCCGATGGTTTCCGGATTCGGCAGGCGCAGCACACGGTACAACTCCACCGCCTCGCGTTCGGCCTGGGCGCGGCTGATGCCACCGTTGATCACGGCAGTTTCCACATGCTGGTCAATCAGCCGGTGGGCCGGGTTGAACGACGCGGCAGCGCTTTGCGCAACATAGGCAATGCGCAGGCCGCGTAGCTTGCGCAAGGCTTCGGGCTTGGCCTGCAACAGCTGGATGCCGTCAAAGCACACCGAGCCCCCGGTGATGCGGCAACCATCGCGGGCAAAGCCCATGGCTGCCAGGCCAAGCGTTGACTTACCGGCACCAGACTCACCAATCAGCCCCAACACCTCGCCCCGTTGCAAGGTCAGGTCGATGCCCTTAATCAGCGGATGCCAGGCGTCTTCGTAATGCCCTTCAATCTGCAGGTTGCGGATTTCCAGCAGTGGCTTGTCCATCCTCAACACTCCTTCAGGCCGCTGGATTTGTGCAGCATCCAGTCGACGACAAAATTCACGCTGACGGTGATCAACGCCACCGCCAGGGCCGGCAGCAACGGGCTGATGTCGCCGAAGGTAATCAGCACTGCGTTGTCACGGACCATGCTGCCCCAATCGGCGGTGGGCGGTTGAATGCCCAGGCCAAGGAACGACAGCGCGCTGATAAACAGGAACACGAAACAGAACCGCAGGCCGAACTCGGCAATCAACGGCGCCGCGGCGTTGGGCAACACTTCGCGGGTGACCAGCCACCACAGCCCTTCCCCGCGCAGCCGCGCGGCTTCGACGAAATCCTGCACCACCACAGTCATCGCCACGGCCCGTGACAGGCGAAACACCCGGGTCGAATCCAGCAGGGCAATCACCAGCACCAGCGAAGTGGCATTGGTACCCACCACGCTGAGAATCAACAAGGCGAAGATCAGTTGCGGGATCGCCATCAGGATGTCCACCACCCGCGACAATCCCTGGTCGACCCAGCCACCCTTGATCGCCGCAACCAGGCCGCTCAAGCCCCCCAGCAAAAACGCCAGCACCGTGGTCAGGAACGCGATGCCCAGGGTGTTGCGCGCGCCATACACCAGGCGGCTGAACATATCCCGCCCGAGGTTATCGGTGCCCAGCAAAAACTGGCCGCTCCAGGGCGCAAACCCGTCGCCCACCACCTGGGTTTCCCCATAAGGCGCGAGCACCGGTGCAAACAGCGCCACCAGCACGTACAGCACAATGATCAGCAGGCCGAACTTCGCGCTCAATGGCGCCCGGGCCAGTTGTGTGAGAAGGCTCATGGTCTACCCCTTGGGATGCATCAGGCGTGGGTTGGTGGCGATGGACAGCACATCGGCGCCGGTGTTGAGCAGGATGTAGGTGGCGGCGAAGATCAGGCTGCAGGCCTGCACCACCGGGATATCGCGCTTGGACACCGAGTCCACCAGCAACTGCCCGAGCCCCGGGTAGACAAACACCACCTCGACCACCACCACGCCCACCACCAGGTACGCCAGGTTCAGCGCGATCACGTTGACGATCGGCGCCAGGGCATTGGGCAGCGCGTGCCGCCAGATAATCCGCGACTGGCTGATACCCTTGAGCCGGGCCATTTCGATGTAGGGGCTGGCCAACAGGTTGATCAGCGAGGCGCGGGTCATGCGCATCATTTGCGCGATCACCACCAGGCTCAGGGTGGCGACCGGCAGGACCGAGCGTTCGAGGATGGTGCCGAATGAGGCGTCCGGTGCCAGGTTGGACAGGCTGGGAAACCAGCCCAGCTTCACCGAAAACACCAGGATCAGCAGGTAGGCAACAAAGAACTCCGGGAACGACACCGCACTCAAGGCCGAGGTATTGAGCAGGCGGTCGAACCAACTGTTGCGGTACAACGCGGCGAGCATCCCCAGCACCAGCGCCAGGGGCACCGAGACCAGCGCGGCCAGTGCCGCCAGGCGCAAGGTGTTGCCCAGGCGTGCGCCGATCAGTTCGGCGATGGGCCGCTGGTTGGCCAGGGAGGCGCCGAGGTCGCCGTGCAGCAGGCGCAGCAACCATTGCACGAAGCGACTCAGGGGCGGCAGGTCGAGGCCCAGTTGGGCGCGAAACGCTGCGATGGTTTCCGGCGTGGCGGACTGACCGAGCATGGCCTGGGCGATATCGCCGGGGAGCATGCCCACGGCCAGGAAGATGATCACCGAGACGGCGAACAAGGACAGCAGGCCGAGGGCCAGGCGTTGGAGCACCAGTTTGAACAGGCTATTCATCGTGCAGTTCCTTGAGTCGGGCACGCTTGTGTAGGCGCTGGCTTGCCGGCGATGGCATCGCCTGGATATTCCTGAAACACCGAGGTGCCCGCATCGCTGGCAAGCCAGCTCCTACAGTTGAGCTTCATTGCCTGAGCCATAGCGCCCGGCACAAGAATCACGCCTGCCACCACCGCTCGATCAGCCGCAACCCATCCAGTTCCCCATACGGCGCCGTCAGCGGTCCATGGCTGACGCGGTTCGAGCGTGCCGCCACGGAGCTTGCGAACAGCGGCACAATCGCCCCGCCATCGTCCCGGCACAGGCTCTGCATTTCGTTGTACATCTCCTGGCGCAGCGGCGCGTTCATCTCGCCCCGCGCGGCGTTGAGCAACTGGTTGAAGCGGGCGTTATCCCAATGGGTTTCGTTCCACGCCGCGCCCTTGGCGTAGCCGATGCTGAACATGCGGTCGGCGGTCAGGCTGCTGTACCAGAACGAGGTGGTAAACGGCTGTTTCATCCAGACATTGGAGAAGAACCCGTCCGCCGGCTCGCGCACCACGTCGATATCAATCCCGGCCTGGCGCGCCTGCTCCTTGAACAGCACCGAGGCGTCCACCGCGCCGGTGTAGGCGGCGTCGGAGGCTTGCAGGCGTACCTTGAGCGAATCCACACCGGCCTTGCGCAGGTAGAAGCGCGACTTGTCCGGATCGTAGGTGCGCTGCTCCAGCGCGGCATTGATAAAACGGCTGCCGGGCTGGATCGGGTGGTCATTGCCCACCAGGCCATAGCCATGCAGCACCGAGGCCAGCAGGGTTTCACGGTTGACCGCATGCTTCATTGCCATGCGAATGTCGTTGTTCTTGAACTCGTTGCTGTCGCACAGCATCGGGAAGGTGTAGTGCTGGGCGCCCTTGGTTTCTTCGATGACCAGCGTGGGGTTGCGCTTGAGCAGGGCCACGGTTTTCAGGTCGACCTTGTTGATCACATCCACTTGCCCGGTGACCAGCGCGTTGACCCGCGCCGCGCCGTCGGCAATCGCGATCAGCTCGGCACTGGCGAAATGTGCCCTTCCCTGTTTCCAGTAATCGGGGTTGCGTTCCAGGTCCATGCGCACGCCGGGCTCGAAGCTTTTCAGGCGATAACCGCTGGTGCCGATCCCGGCCTGCCAGTCGGCGGCGCCGTCCTTGGCGGGCATGATCACCAGGTGGTAATCGGCGACCACATAGGCGAAATCGGCATTGCCCGAGTGCAACTCGAACACCACCGCATCGCTGCCCTTGGCGCTGACACTGGCCACATCGCCGATCACCGTCTTGGCCGCCGAGGTGGAGTTGGCGGCCAGGTGGTGGTTGATCGAGGCCACCACGTCTTCGGCGGTCAGGCTCTTGCCGTTATGGAAGGTCACGCCCTGGCGCAACTTGAAGGTCCAGATACGCGCGTCGGGGGTTGACTCAAAACTTTCGGCCAGTTCGGGGATGGCGCTGCCGTCCACTGCGATTTCAGTGAGGGTGTTGTACACCGCCGAAAAGCCGACGAAGGTGAAAGTGTCGACCCACGAACCCGGGTCGCGAGAGTCAGTGGTGCTGCCCCCGGCCAGGCCCATGCGCAGCACGCCACCCGGCTTGGGCACGGCCTCTTCGGCGAAGGCCTGCAACGGCAGGCCCATGGAAAACGCGGCGGCCACCGCACCGGCGACGGCGCTGTGTTTGAGGAAGTCCCGTCGGTGCATCGCTTGAGTCATTTTGTTGTTGTTTTCGCTCATGGTGTCGCTCCTCTAAAGGTTCACACAGGCATGCTTCAACTCGATCAAGGTCACGCCGTTGCGCTTGAAACCGTTACGCAAATCCGTCTGCAGCTCATCCAGGTTCTGTGGCTCGCTGACCGTGCAACCGAAGGCCCGCGCCAGGGCGGCAAAGTCCGGGTTGCGCGGCAGCACGCCGATGGGTTCGATGCCCAGGTTCAGCATGTCGTCGCGAATCTGCCCCAGGGCGTCGTTGTTCCACAGCAACACCACCAGCGCGCTGTCCAGTTCTTCCACCGCCGTGGCCAGTTCCTGGGCGGTGTAGAGAAACCCGCCGTCGCCCACCAGCACCAGGCCCGGGCGTTCAGGCGCGCCGAACTTGGCGCCGATACCCGCCGGCAGGCCATAGCCCAAGGTGCCGTAGCCGGTGGGATGCAACCAACTGCGGGTGGCGTTGCTGGCGAAGGCATAGTTGCCGGTGTAGGCCAGTTGGGTCATGTCGCTGCTGATGAAAGCATTGGCCGGCAGCTCGGCGGCCACGCGGTCGAGAATCGCCTGGTGAATGCGCTGCAACGGACCATGCCCGGTGCTGACTGCCTGGCGTAAGGCTGCGACTGCTTCGGCCGCTGCATCAGCATTGCGCGGCGTGGCCGGCAGGCGCTCCAGCAAGGCCAGTGCGGTTTGTTGGGCGTCACCGTGCAAGGCCACGGCGCAGGGATAAAAGTCGTTGAACTTGCGCGGGTCAATATCCACTCGCAGCAGCTCGCCATTAATCGGCAGGCGTTCTCGCCAGAAGTCGGTATCGGCCATTTCGGTACCGATGGCCAACACCACATCCGCCTCGGCGATCAACCGCCAGCCGGGTTCGACACACAAGGTCGAACCGGCATTCAACGGGTGCTCCACCGGCAGCAACCCCTTGCCGGCCACACTGCTGAAAAACGGCGCCGCCAATTGCGTGCTCAAGCGTTGCAAGGCATCCGCCGCCAATAATGCGCCGCCACCGGCGATGATCATCGGGCGCTTGGCCGCAGCCAGTTTCGCCACCGCCTGATCGAGGCGTTCAGCCGATGGCAAACCACGTCCGGGACGGCGCACCACTTCATTGCTCCAGTCCCGCGTGATCGGTGCCGACAGCACATCCAGCGGCACCGAAATATGCACCGGCCGTGGCCGCTCACTGTCGAATACCGCGTAGGCCCGCGCGATCAATTCCGGCAGGTCCTCGGCACTCAACGCCACCGCCGAGAACGCGGTGATGGGCGCAGTCATCGCCCGCTGGTCCTGGGTTTCATGCAGGCAGCCCCAACCCTTGCCGAGGCTGGCGGTATGGTTGACGCTGGAAATCACCAGTAGCGGAATCGAATCGGCATAGGCCTGGCCGATGGCGGTCGCGGCATTGGTCACGCCAGGCCCGGTGATGATGAAGCACACCCCCGGTTTGCCGCTGACCCGCGCATAACCGTCAGCCATGAAGCCGGCGCCCTGTTCGTGGCGCGTCAGGACGTGACGAATGCCGCTGCCGGGCAAGCCGCGATACAGCTCCAGGGTATGCACGCCGGGAATCCCGAACACGGTGTCGACGCCATAGTTGGCCAGCAATCGCACCAGGGCCTGGCCGCCCGTCAAGGTTTTGCTTTGCATCGTCATCTCCTTCACGCGTGGGCGAGACGGATCAATGCATCGACCGCCGTGGCGCCCCGGGCATTGACCAGCAATGGGTTCACATCCAGTTCCAGCAACTGCCCGGCATTGGCGCAGGCGTAGTCGGCCACGGCACGAATCGCCGCCACCAGCGCTTCCATGTCGGCCACTTCACGCCCACGAAAGCCTTGCAGCAATGCCGCGCTGCGCAGGCTGAGCAAGGCATTGCGGATCGCGTCGTCGGTGGTCGGCAGCAACAGGCTGCGGCTGTCCTTGAGCAATTCCACGAGGATTCCACCAGCGCCGATCACCAGCGCCAGGCCGAAGTCGTTTTCGCGCTTGATGCCCACAATCAACTCGGCCAGGGGTGGTGTGGCCATGGATTCCAGCAACAGGTGATCGAACGGCACATCCGGCGCATAGGCGGCGATTTGCTCGCGCATATGCGCCAGGGCGGCAGTCAAGGCGAAGCCGTCTCGTAGGTTGAGCGCGACAGCGCCGGCTTCGGTTTTATGCGGTAGATCGGCGCTGACGGCTTTGAGGACCAACGGGTAGCCCAGCAGTTTTGCATCGGCAATGGCTCGCTCGGGCGTGCTCAACACACCTGCCGGCGTGGTCAGCCCGAAAGCCCGTAGCGCCTGCTTGGAATCCCATTCATTCAGCGGCTGCCCGAGGTCTGCAAGCGCTGGTGGACACAGCGGAACCAGTATCGATTCACCCCGCGCCAGGAGCGCCCGGCGATTGTCCTGGTAATCGGCAATCCGGCCCCAGGCCGCCAGCGCATCTTCCACGCCCTGCAACGCTGCAACACCCTGGGCATGCAGGCGCTCGCGGGCGTGGGCCGGCAGCAATTCCGGGAATGCCGAGGTGACAAAACCGGTCTTGCCGTGGCGCGCCAGCGCGCTGCAAAACAGCTCCAGCAGCAAGTCGCATTCCTTGCGCTCGCCGGTAAATTCCGCCGGGTAGTCGAGCACCAGCATCGCCGCATCCGCTTCGGTGCGCAGCGCCGTGTCGAGCATGCTGTTGAGGGCTTCGCGGTTGCCCCAGATGGCCGTGGTGAAATCCAGCGGGTTGACCAGGTTGGCGTAGCTGGGCAGTACCTGCGCCAGTTCCGAACGCTGGCCTTCATCGAGTTTCGGCAGGCTTAAATGGTTGCGCTCGGCATAGTCGGCAATCAACCCGGCATCGCCACCGGAACAGGCCAGGGCAATCAGGCTGTTGCCTGCCGGCAAGTTACCGCAGGCCGCGGCTTTCAGGGTTTCGACAAAACTCACCGGCCCGCTCACCCGAATAACGCCGAGGCGTGCAAACAGGCTGTCGTACAGCGCATCGGAACCCGACAACGAACTGGTATGACTCAAGGCCAACTCGGCGCCGATCTGCGACACGCCGGTTTTCAGCGCGATGATCGGAATGCCTTTTTCCAGCGCCTTGTGGGCCGCCCGGGCGAACCCCGGCACATTCTTCAAGCCTTCCAGGTGCAAGCCGATGGCCGTTACGCGCGGCTCATCCAGCAGCACGTCCATCAATTCGGCCACGCCCAATTGCGCCTGGTTGCCCACCGACGCCATATAGGCCACCGGCAGCGAGCGGTCGCTCATGGACAGGTTGTAGGCGAAGTTGCCGCTCTGGGTCAGCACCGCAACGCCCTTCTCCACCGGCTTGCCGCCATGGGCTACCGGCCACAACGCGCAGCTGTGCAAATAGTCCAGCAGCCCGTAGCAATTGGGGCCGAGCAACGCCATCTCGCCTGCCGCCTTGAGCAGTTGTTGTTGCAAGGCCTGGCCCTCGGCGCCGGTTTCGGCAAACCCGGAGGCGTAGCAGATGGCGCCGCCGGTGCCGATGGCCGCCAGTTCGGCGACGCAGGTCAGGGTCAGCTCGCGGTTGGTGGCGATAAATACCGCGTCCGGGCCGCACGGCAAGTCGGCCACGCGGCGCACGCAGGGAATGCCGTCGAGGCTGTCATGCTGTGGGTTGACCAGCCACATCTGGCCGGCAAAACCACCCTCGGCACAGCGCTTGAGGGCACGAGCCATGCTGCGCCCGCCAACAAACGCCAGGTGCCGGGGCGCCAGCAGGCGCTTGAGATTGTCGCGAATAGCCTGGGACATAAGCGTTCTCCCGCCCGATCAGCGCAACAGCGGCCGCAACAGTTCGCGGGCAATAATGTGGCGCTGGATTTCCGAAGTGCCTTCCCAGATCCGCTCGATCCGCGCGTTGCGCCAGATGCGCTCCACCGGCCCTTCGTCCATCAAGCCCATGCCGCCGTAAATCTGCACCGCCTCGTCGGCGACCTTGCCCAGCACTTCACTGGCAAACAGCTTGGCCATGCCGGCCTCGCCATCGGTCATGGTGCCCTGGTCCATCTTCCAGGCGGTGTTCAGGGTCAGCAGCTCGGCCGCGCGGATTTGCGTGGCCATGTCGGCGAGCTTGAACGAGATGCCTTGATAGGTGCCGATGGGCTGGCCGAACTGTTTGCGGTCCGCCGCCCATTGCAGGGACACGTCCAGCGCACGCTGGGCCTGGCCGACGCAGTTGGCGGCGACCATCACGCGGCCTGCGGTCAGCCAGGCGTTGGCGACATCCCAGCCCTTGCCGACTTCACCGAGGACCTTGGAGGCCGGTACGCGGCAGTCGTCGAAGAACATTTCATAGGTGTGGTAGCCGCGGTTGCTGACGCACTTGGGGCCCCGGCGAATGGTCATGCCCGGCGTGCCACGGTCCACCAGGAACGAGGTCACGGCGTTGCGCTGGCGGCCGTTGTGTTCGTAGGTGTCGGTGACGGCAAACACGATGGCGAAATCCGCGTGGCCGGCGTGGCTGATGAAGTGCTTGCTGCCGTTGAGTACAAAGTCATCACCACTGCGCACGGCGCGGGTCTTGATGGCATTGGCGTCGGAACCGGCGCCCGGTTCGGTCAGGGCGAAACAGTCGATTTTCTTGCCCTGCACACACGGCAACAGGTACTCGCCAATCTGTTCGCCGGTGCAGGCCATGAGGATTTTCGACGGCCGGGCGACAAACACATGCAGCGCCCAGGACACCTTCGACAACTCCCGCTCGATCAACGCCTGGGACAGGTAATCCAGGCCCCCACCGCCAACCTCTTCCGGCATGTTGAAGGCATAGAAGCCGGCGGCGATGGCCTTGTCACGGATCTGCGCGGCGAGTTCCGGCGAGACCTCATCGGCGCGGTCCACCGCCTCCTCGTGGGGCAACAACTCCTTGGCAACAAAACTGCGTACCGCGTCCACCAACATGTCTTGTTCTTGGCTGGGCTGGAAATTCATGGCGCTACCTGTCGATCGTTCGAGGGTGTTTTGAGGAGGGGCTATTTGCCGGAGAATTTGCCGGAGAAATTCGCAGGGCGCTTTTCCATCGAGGCGCGCAAGGCTTCGGCACCGTCGGCGCTGCGGCCACACAGCAAACCGGCGGCGAGTTCCGCCTGAAGCTGCTCGGGCAGGCTGCGCCCGGCGCCTTCGCGCATCAGGATTTTGGTCTGGGCAAAGGCGAAGGTCGGGCCGTTGGCCAAGCGAGTCGCCAGGTCGGTGACGTGGGCGTGCAGTTGTTCATCGGCGACCACTTCGCCCACCAGGCCGGCGGCCAGGGCGCGGTCGGCGCTCCACAGCTCATCGAGGAACAGCAGGCGCTTGGCCTGTTCGCTGCCGATCAGGCGCGGCAGATGCCAGCTGGCACCGGCGTCCGGCGAGTAAGCCATGCTGGTGTAGCCGGCCTTGAAGCGAGCCGATTGCGCGGCCACACGCAGGTCGCAGCACAGGGTCAGGTCCATGCCGGCACCGACTGCCGTGCCGTTGATGGCGGCGAGGGTGGGTTTGTCGAGGGTGTGCAAGCGGGTCATCAGGGCATGGGCGGTTTCGGTCCAGCCGTAGGTTTCGAGGGCGCCACGGGCTTCGGCGTCGGCCCATTCAGCCAGGTCGGCACCGGCACAGAAGCTGCGACCGCTGCCGGTCAATACCACCACGCGTACGGCCGGGTCGCTGTTGAAACCGTCCAGCAAGGCATGCAGGTGCTTGAGGGTCGGGATGTCCAGGGCATTGCGCTGGGCGCCGCGATTGAGGGTGATCCAGGCAACGCCTGCTTGCACTTGAGTGAGCACGGACGGATCTGTAGTCATGGAATCCTCGAATTATTTTAATTGGCTTGAGGGGTGCGACATGGGGCGATACTAAACGAGTGTTCAGTAAGGAGGCAATCGGGTAGCTGCAAATATTTTTCGAGGGAGGAATGCCGGCCTGGACATTGCGTCCAGGCGGCGAGAAATCGTCAGTTCAGGGTGTGATCTGGAAGCGCTGGCCGCCGCCAGACTGCAAGCCATCGACCCAGGCCTCGCAGATCTGGACGCCCTGCTCCGGGGTGAAGGTGCCGGGATTAAGCCCCGATTCCAGCCACAAACCGTCGAGCAAGGCGCTCAAGGCAATCGCGGCCAGGTCGGCGTCGAAACGCTTCCAGCCTTCTTCTGCAGCCATGTCCACCAGGGCCGACCGCATGATGGTGCGGTACTCGCCATAGGAATGTTCGTGGGCCTGATTGATCGCCGGGGCCGTCTTGACCGCGCCCCAGAACACCAGCCAGGCATCCAGCAGTTGCGGGTCCAGCAACTCGGGGGAAAACGAGCCGCGAAAGAACGCCGACAGCCGTTCCCGTGGGCTGGGCGGCGCCTTGGCCATGGCATCACGCAGCAGGTCCATCACCTGCCGGGTAATCGAACGATAAGCCTCGGCCACCAGTTCATCCTTGCCCGAATAGTGGTGACTGATCAGCCCCACCGACACCCCGGCCTCGGCGCTGATCTTGCGGATCGACGCGCCCTGGAAGCCGTCTCGCTTGAGGCAGGCCAATGTCGCCTGGACCAGATTGGCCTTGCGCAACTCCGGTTCCATGCGGGAGAAACGGGATTCCTGAGTCATGAGGCGGTGTCCTTGGGTTGAGTCGGCTGGACGACTCTACCTCACTCCCGGAACCCCGGCGACACCCGATCCAGCAAGCGCAGCAATGCCGCCCACGCCAACTGCATCGCGTCCAGGTCGGCCAGTTCGCCCTCTTCCAGCGGTCGGCCCGGTTCGTTGAACTGGCGCTCGGTGTATTCGCACACATCCGCAGGCGGCAGGATCAGCTTGCCGCAGGCCTGGGCGGCGATCTGGATATCGCAGGCCTTTTCCAGGTAGTACATGCGCAGGAACGCCTGGCTGACCGTCTCCCCCACCGTCAACAGGCCATGGTTGCGCAGCATCAACACCGGCTTGTCGCCCAGGTCGCGAACCAGTCGCTGCTGCTCGTCCATGTCCAGCGCCACGCCTTCGTAGTCGTGGTAGGCGACCTTGCCGTAGAACTCCATCGAGATCTGGTTCACCGGCAACAGCCCGCATTCCAGTGCCGCCACCGCACAGCCGGCGCGGGTGTGGGTGTGCAGCACGCACTGGGCGTCTTCGCGAGCCCCGTGAATCGCGCTGTGGATCACAAACCCCGCCGGGTTGACGCCATGGGCCGAAGCCTCAACGGCGCGCCCGTCCAGGCCGATTTTCACCAGGCTGGACGCGGTGATCTCCTCGAACATCAGCCCATAAGGGTTGATCAAAAAGTGATGCTCGGGCCCCGGGATGCGCACCGAGATATGGGTGAAAATCAAATCGCTCATACGAAAATGCGCGATCAGCCGGTAGCAGGCGGCAAGCTCTTCGCGCAGGTGTTGTTCGGTGGCCGCAGTCATTTTTATTCTCCAGGCGGGTGGGTGATGTGGCTGACGCTAATCCAGTCGCCAGTAAAAAAACAAGTTGATTTTTTACTGGAGCTGACCTCCTATAGAAAAATAATAACAACAGCGCCTGGAGTATCCGCACCATGTCGCCCCATGCCTTCCCGCATCTTTTTGAACCGTTGACGCTGCGCGGCAAACGCCTGAAAAACCGCATCATGTCCAGCGGGCACGACACCTCGATGCCCACCGACAACCGGGTCAACGAGCAGTTGATCGCCTACCACCGAGCCCGCGCCGAGGGCGGCGTGGGGCTGATTGTGTTGCAGGTGGCCGGGGTGCACGACAGCGCCCGCTACACCTCCCATGTGCTGATGGCCACCGATGACAGCTGCATCGACGGCTACCGCCGACTGGCCGACACCTGCCATGCCCACGGCACCGTGGTGCTGTCGCAGATCTTCCATCCGGGGCGGGAAATCATGGAGTCGGCCGACGGCCTGCTGGCGGTGGCCTACTCGGCGTCCGGGGTGCCCAACGAGCGGTTCCGGGTGATGCCGCGTGCGCTTGACCAGGCGATGATCGACGAGATTGTGGCGGGCTACGGTGCTGCGGCGAGGCGCCTGCATCAGGCGGGGATTGACGGCGTGGAAGTGGTCGCCAGCCATGGTTATCTGCCGGCGCAATTTCTCAATCCGCGGGTGAATCGCCGCACCGATGGCTACAACGGCGAGCTTGAACAACGCCTGCGCTTCCTGCGGGAAATCATCGCGGCTGTGCGGGCCGCAACCGACGAACAGTTCATCATCGGCCTGCGCATTTCTGCCGATGAACGCGACCCCGAAGGCTTGACCGAAGAGGACTCCCTGACCGCCGTGCAACAGCTGCAATCCGCGCTGGACTATGTGCACATCGTCGCCGGCACCTCGGCCTCCCTAGGCGGCGCAATCCATATCGTCCCGCCCATGGCCATCGCCCCGGCGTACCTGGCGGCAGAAGCCGCGACGTTCAAGGCCAGCCTGTCGATTCCACTGTTCGTCACCGGCCGCATCAACCAGCCCCAGGAGGCCGAACTGATGCTGCAACGGGGCCAGGCCGATGTGTGCGGCATGACCCGCGCGCTGATCTGCGACCCACGAATGCCGACCAAAACCTCAAGCGGCCATGCCGAGGATGTGCGGGCGTGCATCGCCTGCAATCAGGCGTGTATCGGCCACTTCCACAAGGGCTTGCCCATCTCCTGCATCCAGCACCCCGAGACCGGCCGCGAACTGCAATTCGGCCAGTTGCAACCGGCACTGCAACGCAAGCGGATCATGGTGGTCGGTGGCGGCCCGGCGGGGATGAAAGCGGCTGCGGTGGCGGCGCAACGCGGGCACGAGGTGACCCTGTATGAAGCCAGTGCCCAACTGGGCGGCCAGGTGCTGCTCGCGCAGTTGCTGCCACGGCGCAGCGAGTTCGGCGGCGCCAGTACCAACCTGCAGCGCGAGATGGAACTGGCCCGCGTGCGGGTGATGCGCAACACCCGCGTCGACCGTGGGTTGGTGGAGCGCGAACAACCTGATCGGGTGATTATCGCCACCGGTGCCGAACCCTATTGGCCCGCCTTCGAGCGCGGCGGCGAATTGCAGGTGGTGGATGCCTGGCAAGTGCTGCGCGATGAGGTTCCGCTGGGCCGTTCGGTGGTGGTGGTGGATTGGCGTTGCGACTGGATCGGGCCGGGCATCGCCGAGCGCCTGACCCGCGCCGGCCATCAGGTGCAACTGGCGGTGAACGGCACCCATTGCGGGGAAAACCTGCCGCTGTACGTGCGTGACCAACTGGCCGGTGAACTGCATCGGCTGGGCATCCCGATCATCCCCTACGCCCGGTTGTACGGCTGCGACGACACCACCGTCTACCTGCAACACACCGCCAGCGGCGAGCCGATGTTGCTGGAAAATATCGACACCCTGGTGTTGTGCCAGGGCCACCAGCCGGTGGACACTCTGGGCGCAGAACTGGAAGGCCTGGTGGCGTTCACGCGCATCGGCGATTGCCTGGCGCCGCGTACCGCCGAAGAGGCGATTTATGAAGGATTGAAGGTAGCGTGGGACATTTGAACGACCAACCACCCCAGCTGTTTCTCGGCACGCGCATCCGTGGCTTGCGCAAGGCCCGCGGCATGACCCTCACGGCGCTGGCTGAACTCAGTGAACTGACCGCCGGCTACATCAGCCAATTGGAAAGGAACCTCGCGTACCCGTCGATTCCGGCACTGTTCAATATCGCCCGCAGCCTGGGGGTGACGATACAGTGGT
This sequence comes from Pseudomonas sp. BIGb0558, assembly GCF_024807515.1. Lineage (NCBI taxonomy): Bacteria > Pseudomonadati > Pseudomonadota > Gammaproteobacteria > Pseudomonadales > Pseudomonadaceae > Pseudomonas > Pseudomonas sp. BIGb0558. The sequence goes on along the minus strand of NZ_JANUEW010000023.1, from coordinate 7,071 downwards.
TTTTTGCCAGTGAAACCACCCCGGCAGCGGAGGATGAAGGTTTTGTGGTGCGCAAGAACAATCGGCAGAGCATTCATTACGAAGACGGCATCGTCGACCAGTTGCTGACGCCCCTGCCCAATCATCAATTGGAAATGCTGCATTCGCGCTTTCCTCCGGGCAGCTACAGCCAGCAGAGCTATAGCCATGAGGGTGAAGAAGCGGGTTATGTGCTGAGTGGGAAATTCGAGCTGTGGGTGGGTGAGCGGCATTTTCAGCTGGATGAAGGGGACAGTTTCAGCTTCCCCAGCAGTGAGCCCCATCGGTATGGCAACCCTGGGAAAGTGGATGCGGTAGTGATCTGGGTGATTACGCCGCCGACGTTTTAGACCGCTGGAGCAACTGAGGACGTTTCCTACGATACGTGGAGAATTCTGAATGGGGGCCATCAGTAGTCTGTAAAAACGACTCTTGCTATAAAACCGACTACTTCTTTTCTAGGGTGCCGGTCATGTTTGAGTCGTTTGCGTGGTTCAAGAAACCCACTGAGGAAGATCTGGAAAATATCAGGGCTATCAAGCGATACAAAACCATGAGGATAGTGGGTGACTGGGGCATTGCGGTTGATCCTGAAGAAATTGCCAATTCGCCCGAATTCAAGGAGCACAAGCGCAAGATACGTGAGCTGATATTCAAATAACCCATGGGACTACTACTGATACTGCCATTGCTGGTGAGTGGCTATCTGGTGTGCCTGAAACACCCGGGCCATTACTGCCGCCTTCACCGCTTTGAGGGCCAGTTACTCTATCTACAGGTCGCAAGATTAGGCTGGACCTGCCTCGTACTGTCATTCGTACTGACTACCCTGATTCTTTGCCTGTCGAAACAGCCGCTGCAACTGGCTGGTCAGGCAATCCCAATGGATTACAGTGCTTATCTGGGCAAGCTGCTGGTAGAGCTGGATATTGCCACCGAGAGAAATCATGGCCTCTGGGTATTTTTGCTCCAGGTAGGCCTGACAGCCATGATTATTCCCTACTGCTGGGCCCGATTATTTGTGCGTTGGCGTCTGCGGCGACTGCAACTTGCTTCAGAGGAGGAACTGAACCAGCAATTGATGCTTGAGCTTCTAACGGGCCGCCCCCTCAGAACACTGCTCAGGGAGTCTATTGCGCGCGGCTCTCAATGTATGTTCACGCTGAACGATCGAAACGTTTATGTGGGCGTCGTTTCGTCCATCTGCGAGCCAAATGAGTCCGAAGGTATAGATCACGCCTTCAGTCTGATTCCGACCTGTAGCGGGTATCGAGACAAGGACACCCTGGAAATCGTCCTCAATACTGAATACCCGGATGCGTCAGACGCCATTTCCATCATGCTGCTCCAGGAAGCGGTGGTATCAGCGACCTGCTTTGACCCTGCGACGTGGATGTCTTTCCAATCCCGCACAAGGGCAAAACCCCAGCCTATCCGGAGCTATCGTCGTACGTCGGCACACAAGAAAAAGACCCCAGGCGCCTGTGCCTGAGGCCCTCCTGCCGAGCAGTACAACTTCCAGCCATATCCCGTATCTACCCACCGGTCTCAGTGCACACAAAAACGCAACACTGAACTGCACCGATTGTGATGGCCGCGCCACACTCGGGTTTATATAGTCAGCCCCACTGCAACCCGCCATGAGCCACCCGGCCCATCCCAAGGAAGCGTTCGATGACTGACCTGCACACCCTTACGGCCGCCGAACTGCTGGCGCAATTCGCCAGCCGGCAACTCGCGCCCATCGACTATTACGACCAGCTCCTGGCCCATATCGACCGCTGGGAGCCGCGGATCAACGCGCTCTACGCCTTCGACCCGCAACAGGTACGCCAGCAGGCCCAGGCCTCCACCGAACGCTGGAACAAGGGCCAACCCAACGGCGCTCTCGACGGCATACCGGTGACCCTCAAGGAATTGATCGCCACCGAAGGCGTGCCCATTCCCCTCGGCAGCGCCGCCACCCGCCTGACCCCGGCCCTCAAGGACGCACCACCCGCCGCCCGTATGCGTGAAGCCGGCGCAATCATCCTGGCCAAGACCACCAATCCGGATTTCGGCATGCTGTCTTCCGGGCTGTCGAGCTTCCATGGCGTCACCCGCAACCCCTGGAACACCGCCAACAACACCGGCGGCTCCAGCTCCGGTGCTGCGGCAGCGGCCGCCGCCGGTTACGGCCCGCTGCACGTGGGCACCGACATCGGTGGCTCGGTGCGCCTGCCCGCTGCCTGGTGTGGCCTGGTGGGATTCAAGCCGACCCTGGGGCGCATCCCCATCGACCCGTATTACACCGGCCGCGCCGCCGGCCCCATGACCCGTACCGTCGACGACTGCGTGGTACTGATGCAACACCTGGCCCGCCCCGATGCCCGCGACGCCACCAGTCTGCCGCCGCTCACCACACCGTGGAGCAACCAGCCGCTGTCGGTGAAAGGCCTGCGCGTGGGCCTGATGCTCGAGCCCGGGGTGGGCATGCAGCCGGAAGGCTTCGTGTGTGAAGCCGTGGAGCAAGCCGCGCGGCTGTTCGAAGCCCATGGCGCCAAGGTCACGTTGATCCCGCCGATCATGGACCGTGCACAACTCGACGGCCTCGACCACTTCTGGCGCGCCCGCCAGTGGGGCGATTTGTCGGGCTTGAGCAGCGAACAGTTCGAAAAGGTCTTGCCGTACATTCGCGACTGGGCCGCGCCGGGCGCCGAAATCAGTGGTGTACAGGCCGTGAAGGGCTTCAACCAGACCTTCGAAATGCGCCGCCGCGCCGCCCAGGTATTCACCGAACTCGACCTGGTGCTCTCCCCCACCAACCAGGTCAACGCCTTCCCGGCCGAGTGGCCGTCACCGAGCAACGACCCGCAATTGCCGTTCGAGCACATCGTGTTCACGGTGCCCTGGAACATGGGTGAACAGCCGGCGCTGTCGATCAACTGCGGTTTCGCCGACGATGGCATGCCCATCGGCCTGCAGATGATCGCCCCGCGCTTTGCCGATCAATGGCTGCTGCAAATCGCTAAAACCTACGAGAGCTGGCGTGGCGCAATCCACCACTGGCCGAATCCTTCCTGACTTTGACGCTGTAAGAACTGCCCACCCACACGCCAGCTCCGGGCCACATCGGCCGGGAGCTCGGACGACCTATAACTAAAATCGAGGGGCTGGTATGCACACTGAGCAATTGACACGATCCGATCCTGATCACGCACCCGAAACACCGTCCCCGGACGCCGGCAAAAAGAGCATCTTCGCCGTGGTCCTGGGTAACGCCGTGGAGTTTTTCGACTTTGGTGTATACGCAACCTTTGCGGTGATGATCGGCCACACGTTTTTCCCGTCCGACAGCGCCTTCGTCAGCTTGATGCTGTCGGTCACCGCGTTCGGAATCGGCTTTATCGTCAGGCCCTTGGGCGCGGTGTTGATCGGCGCCTACGCCGACCGCGTCGGGCGTAAACCGGCGATGCTGCTGACCCTGGTGATGATGGCCGTGGGCACCGGCAGTATCGCGATACTGCCCGGCTACGAGACCATCGGCATCGCCGCGCCGATCCTGCTGGTGGTCACCCGCATGATCCAGGGCCTGGCGTGGGGCGGTGAAGCCGGCCCCGCCACCACCTACATCCTGGAAGCGGCGCCACCCCACAAACGCGGGACCTATGCCTGCTGGCAAGTGGTCGCCCAGGGCGTCGCGGCCATGGTGGCCGGGCTGGTGGGTTTCACCCTGACCAAGGTCATGTCCCCGGAAGACCTCAACAGCTGGGGCTGGCGCGTGCCGTTCGTGTTCGGCCTGCTGGTGCTGCCGATCGGCATCTACATCCGCCGCAACCTCGCCGAAACCTTTCACGGCCACGGCGAAAAGACCAGCACCGGCGACCTGGTGCGGGAAGTCTGCGGCAAACACCGGCGCGCACTGGTGCTGGGGCTGCTGATCCTTTCCGGCAGCACCATCACCCAATACTTCCTCAACTACATGACCACTTTCGCCCTTACCGAGCTGAAGCTGCCCACCAGCATCTCCATGCTCTCGACCCTGGTGGCCGGCGCGGCGATGGCCGTGTGCGCGGTGGCCGGCGGCATGCTCTGCGACCGTTTCGGGCGCCGGATGATCCTGATGACACCCCGGGTGGTGTTGCTGTTGATCCTGTTCCCGGCCCTGCAACTGATGACCGAGCATCCAAGCCCGGCGACTTTCCTGCTGACCCTCGCCGTACTCTCGGGCCTGCACGGCATGAGCGGCGCGGCGTTGATCGTCCTGCTGGTGGAAAGCTTCCCGAAATCCGTGCGCTCCACCGGCTTCTCCATCGTCTACGCCTTCGGTGTGGCGGCGTTTGGCGGCACTGCGCAAATCATCATCACCTGGCTGATCGGCACCACGGGCGACCCGATGTCGCCGGTCTGGTACCTGCTGATCGCTAACCTGGTGTGCCTCACCGCCGCCTGGTTCGCCAAGGAAACCCGCCCGCCGCTGCCCGGCAGCCCGGCCCGCGAAACCCGGCTCACAGAAGCCACGGTTCGCTGATACACGCTTCCCACTGTCCCGCGTCTTTTCGCCACCGACCGGCAGCGCCTGAGGGCCTGCCGGGACGGTCGCCTTACGTCTGATTTGTATGGGGATTTACCATGTATCCACGTCTTTTGCTGGCCGTCACTCTGGCGTCCAGCACCCAGGCTTTTGCCCAGGACAACGCTCAAGCCAGCGCACCGGGTTTCCTCGAAGGCAGCACCCTGGACCTGAACCTGCGTCATTACTATTCCAACCAGCACACCCAACGCACCACTCACTTGAGCATCAAGAAAGCCGGCGGCATCGAGCCCACACGTGTGCGGGAAACCTGGGTTCAGACCAGCATGCTCAAGTACAGCTCCGGCTATACCCAGGGCCTGATTGGCGTGGGTGTGGACGCGGGGATCTTCAGCGCGGTCAACCTGGAACGCGGCCACGGCAAGGTGGCCAATGGCGGCGACCGGGTGCTGGTGGACGGTGACGGCGACGCGATTCCTACCTGGAGCCGCCTGGGCGTGGGCGATGTGCGCTTTCGCCTGTCGAGCACGGAGGTCAAGGCCGGCCGGCTGATGACCGACAACCCGATCCTGCGCTACAAGGACAACCGCGCCCTGCCCTCCAGCTTCCAGGGCGTGGGCCTGTTCAGCAACGAATTCGACTGGCTGTCGGTGCAGGGCGGCAGCTTCGAACGGGCGATCCCGCGCACCGGCACCGGCGCCGAAAAACTCACCACCACCTTCGGCAACCGCGCCTACACCGGTGCACGCATCAGTTACCTGGGGGCCACGGTCAAGCCGGGTTACGGGCTGGAAGCCAGCGTCTACGCCTCACGCTTCGAAGACATGTGGGACCAGACCTACGTCGGCCTGACCCACCGTATCGGCGACAAAAGCGACGTGGCCCTGAAGACCGCCTTCAACTACTACCACACCAGCGATTCGGGCGATAAAAACCTCGGCTACATCGACAACAACGCCGCCAGCCTGGCCTTCACCGCCACGCACCTGGCCCACAGCCTGACCCTGGCCTGGCAGCAAGTGTTCGGCAACGAGTACTTCGACTACGTGTGGGAGTCCACCGGCAACTACATGGCCAACTCGCTGTACTCGGACTACAACGGCCCCAACGAAAAATCCTGGCAACTGCGCTACGACCTGGACTTCGCCGCCTACGGCGTGCCCGGCCTCACCGCCAGCCTGTGGCACGCCAAGGGCTGGGACATCGACGGCACCCACTACGACGGCGACCGCAACGGCCACAACACCGGCTACAACGTGCGCAGCCTGGATGGCGCCAAGCACAACGAAAACGGCTTGATGCTGGCGTACGTGATCCAGTCGGGAACCCTCAAGAACACCGTGCTGCGCACCATCGTCTACAACCACCGCGCCAGCGGCGGGCAGATCGACGGCAGCTACGACGAGTTCCGCCTGGTCGCCAACGTGCCGATCAATATCTTCTGAGGCTCAGTTCAACGAACAACGCTGCATCGCCCCCGCCAGCATCTCCTGGCACTTGAGCACCGCCACCGAGCGGGGGCGGTTGCGGTATACGCAGAGATCGATGCGGATGCGGCCGAGGTCTTCATCGGCGATCGGCACGGCGACCAGGCCGTCACCCAGGTCCCGCACGTCTGCCTCTACCTGGGGCAAAATCAGCACGGCTGCCCGTTGTCGGGCCAGGCTCTTCTGCACTTCCAGGGAGCTGGTGGTGAACACTGGCTCGAGGGTCACTCCGCGTTTTTTCGCGGCCACTTCCAGGGCCTGGCGCACGCCGTAGGCCGAGTCGGGAATCGCCAGGGGTTGGCCTTCCAGTTCGCTCAATTCGATGCTTTCGCGCTGGGCGAAGGGGTGTTCGGCGCTGACCAGTACCCGGTGCCATAACTGGCAGTGGGCGGTGACTTCGACGTCGGCGCGCTCTTGCAGGTAGAAGGCCAGGCCCAGGTCGGCTTCGCCGCTGCACAGGGCGTCGAGGGTGGCGGAGGCGCTGGCGATCACGATGTTGAAGGTGACTTTGGGGTGAGCGCGGTAGAAGGTGGCGAGTACCGGGGCGAGCACGGTGGAAACGATACTTTCTGACACATGGATGCTGATGTTACCGGCCACCTGGCTTTGGCGGCTGGCGATGACCTCGCGTACCTGGTCGAGGCCGCGCAGGGTTGAGGTGACTTGTTCGGCGAGGCATTCGCCTTCGGCGGTGAGGCGGATGCCTCGGGGGCCGCGCTCAATCAGGGCGGCGCCGAAGAAGTGTTCCAGGTGTTCGATCTGGCGGCTTACGGCGGTTGGGGTGACGTATAGACGCTCCGCCGCTTTACGCAACGAAGCGCAGCGGGCGACCTCGTGGAAATAGCGCAAGGCGCGTAGTTGCATGGCGGGGTGCTCCTTTTTTTGGGGCTGGGGTTGGGGGGGACGCAATTACTGCGCCATGCATGTGTACATATCCGTTTCTTCGGTAACGGCCGCCTATGGTTTCGCTCTTACAGCGAGTCACTTTGCAAAAGCGGCAAAGTAACCAAAACGCTCTGCCCCGCCTGTCGGCACCTCGCCTAGGCTCGGTGT
>NZ_JANUEW010000022.1:0-104101 GCF_024807515.1 Pseudomonas sp. BIGb0558 | reverse complement strand
CAAGCCCCCTCACCACAGCAAGCTCCCTCATCACAGCAAGCCCCCTCACCACAGCAAGCTCCCTCATCACAGCAAGCCCCCTCACCACAGCAAGCTCCCTCATCACAGCAAGCCCCCTCACCACAGCAAGCTCCCTCATCACAGCAAGCCCCCTCACCACAGCAAGCTCCCTCATCACAGCAAGCCCCCTCACCACAGCAAGCTCCCTCATCACAGCAAGCCCCCTCACCACAGCAAGCCCCCTCACCACAAGTCAGGCAGTGATCAGCGAGGCGCGATAGAACGGCAGGATCAAGTCCCGGGTCAGGGGCGCCAGGTGCAAGTCGCCGTCACCGGCCGGGTCGATCCAGCGCACTTCTTCAATCTCGGCGGCCGGTGTCACCGGCACGTCAATGTGTACCTGGAACAACTCGGCCTGCACCACGAACCCTGGCTCATTCGCCGCCGGGGCCGAGAATTGGCCCAGGTACACCGCCGCTGCCGGGTCAATGCGCAGGCCCAGCTCTTCGTGCAGCTCACGGGCCAGGGCCTCGGCAGGTTGCTCGCCGGCATCGATCTTGCCGCCTGGCTGCATGAAGGCCTGGGTGCCGCGCTTGCGCACCAGCAGGGTCTGGCCGTCGCTGCCGATCAGCAGGGCGGCGGCGATGCGAATGGTAGAGGTCATAAAGGGTCGCCTTGAATGCAAAGGCGCAAGGATCCCATGAACCGGCCTCAACCCAAAAGTACCGTCTCTTCCGGCGCCTTGATGAACACGCTGTACCTGGCCCCTTCCATCGTCTCGAACGCGATCAGCTTGTCCACCAGCGGCAGGTTCAACACCTTGCCGGCGTTGAGCAGCAACATGCCATTGTCGGCATTGAGGTTGCGCGCCAATACCATGCCTTCGGCCAGTTCGCGGGTGGTCAGGACTTTCACCGTCGGGTCGCCCAGGGTCACGTCGCTGAGGAACGCCGCGCAGGCGTGGACGAAATCTTCCACCATGTCCGGGTCGTAAAGGCGCCCGGCGTATTTGCGGATATAGAGCAGCGCTTCGTCGCTGTTCATCTGCCGCTCCAGGATCAGGCCGCGCTGCAGTTCGATGAAGTCCACCGCCAGCTTCAACAGGCGCGCGCCGAACGGAATCGCCTCGCCCTTGAGATGGTCGGGAAAGCCGGTGCCGTCCCAGCGTTCCTGGTGATGGCGGATCAGGCGCGCGGCATCTTTCATCGGCTCCAGGGTCATCAGCAACGATTCGCTCTGGGTTGGGTACGCCCGGTAGCGTTCACGGTCGGTGCTGTGCAGCAGGTCAGCGGGCGACACCATCATGCTGTCGCTCCAGCTCAGCTTGCCGATGTTGTAGAGGGCGGCGGCCATGGTCAGGTCCCGGGCGCTGGCTTCATCCATGGGCTGGAACTTGCAGTACACGCGGATCAGTTCGATCAATTGGCGGTTGGTCTGTTTTTCCTTGGGCAACCGCAGGTTGGCCAGCAGCGAAAACACCTCGGTGCCGGTCACGTAGCTGCGCTTGAGCTCGTCGTAGGCCAGGTCGAGCATGTCGGCGGTCTGCTGCAACTCGGAGGTGCGCGCCACTACGCGTTTTTCCAGGGTCGCATTGAGGGCTTTCAGCTGGTCGTTCTGCTCGCGGGTCAGTTGCTCAAGGCGCAGCCGTTCGCGCTCGGAATGCTGGTGCTCCAGGGACTGACGCAAGGTCAGGAGCATTTCCTCATCGTTCCAGGGTTTGCTGATGTAGCGGTGGATCTGCCCTTCGTTGATCGCCTTGATCATCATGCTCATGTCGGCGTAGCCGGTCAGCAGGATGCGCGTGGTGGCCGGGTACAGCCGGTGGGTTTCGGCCAGGAGCATCGCGCCGTCCATGGCCGGCATGCGGGCGTCGGTCATGACCAGGTCGATGGGCCGGGCGGCCATGATCTCCAGGGCCTGGGCGCCGCTGCCGGCCAGCAACACCTCATAGGGTTGGCCCCGCAGCAAACGGCGCAGGCTGTTGAGGATCGACTCTTCGTCATCGACCAGCAAAATCGTGGGGGTGTAGGGGGCAGTCGTAGCAAGTTGCTCATCCATGGCGACACCTCCTCTCAATGACACAAAATTGCACCATTGCGCCCCCGTCGTGATCAATCGCTGTACTTGCAGGTGCATTGAGCGCTAGATGAATGCGGGGGTAACTGGCGTTGATTTGACGCCAACCGGCCGACTTATTCAAGGGAGCCAACTATGCTTGTGGCAAGAAGCCCATGACCGCCCCTGTTTACCGATGTACTTAAGGTAAGGAAGCCACATGCGCCAGAATATGCAGTTGAGCGCGACCCGGAACCGCTCGTGAACCCGCGCTCCGCAAGGGCCAATCGGCGGATCCTGATCGTCGACGACACCGCGTCGATCCACGAAGATTTCCGCAAGATCCTCGAAGCCGACCCCAACGGCGGCCAGTCCCTGGACAGCATCGAAGAGACCCTGTTCGGCACCGCCCCGGCCCTGCGCCAGACATTCCTGCTGGACTCGGCCTACCAGGGCCAGGAAGCGCTGGCGCTGGTGACCAAGGCCCTGGCCGCCAACACGCCCTACGCCCTGGTATTTATCGACATGCGCATGCCCCCGGGCTGGGACGGCCTGGAGACCATCGAGCAGCTATGGGCCATCGACCCCCACCTGCAAATCGCCTTGTGCACGGCCTACTCCGACTATTCCTTCGAAGCCATCGAAGCGCGCCTGAAATACGACGACCAACTGCTGATCCTGAAAAAGCCCTTCGACAACCTGGAAATCCGCCAGATGGCCAGCGCCCTGACCTGGAAATGGCAGCTGGCACAAGATGCCGCGCTCAAGCTGATGGGCCTGGAGCGCACGGTGGAGGAACGGGTGCAGGAACTGCTCAAGGTCTCGCACCTGCTGCAATACGACGCCCTCACCGAGCTGCCCAACAGCACCCTGCTGGGAGACCGCCTGACCCAGGCCATCGCCGTGTGCCGGCGTCATGACACCCAGTTGGCCGTGATGTTTATCGGCCTCGACCGCTTCAAGCGCATCAACAATGCCCTGGGCCATCCGGTGGGCGATGAAGTGCTCAAACAAGTCAGCCAAAGCCTGGTGGCGACGGTGCGCGAGTCGGACTCGGTGTTTCGCTACGGCTCCGACGAGTTCGTACTGATCCTCAACGACGTTCATCATCCCCAGCAAACCCAGCACATTGCCGAAAAAGTCCTCAAGGCCGTCAGCCACACCCGCTACGTCGCCGGCCACGACCTGAGCGTTACCGCCAGCCTGGGTATCAGCATCTACCCCGACGACAGCCAAAGCGCCGTGGAATTGATCAAGAAAGCCGAAACCGCCATGCACGCCGCCAAGGACCATGGCCCGAATGACTTCAGCTTTTTCATCGATGACATGAACCTGCGCGCCCAGGAACAACAAAGCCTGGAGACCGCGATTCGGCTGGCCCTGCAGCGCAATGAGTTTGTCTTGCACTACCAGCCCAAACTGGATTTGAACACCGGGCAGATCGTCGGCGCGGAAGCCCTGATTCGCTGGCACCAGCCCGATCATGGCTGGGTCTACCCCTCGGCTTTTATCCCGGTGGCCGAAGACAGCGGCCTGATCGTGCCCCTGAGCCAATGGGTGCTGGGCCAGGCCTGCGAACAAGCGCAAGCCTGGCAGGCGGCCGGCCTGGACCCGATCTGCATTTCAGTGAACATCTCGGCCATCGACTTTCGCCAGCGGGATTTTGTCCCCAACCTGGCGGCCATCCTCGAACGCACCAGCCTGGCCCCAGGCTTGCTGGAGCTTGAGATTACCGAAAGCGTGCTGATGCAAAACGTCGAGGACACCCTGACCACCCTGCGGGCCATCAAGACCATGGGTGTGCGCCTGGCAGTGGATGATTTCGGCACCGGCTACTCCAGCCTCAGCTACCTGCGGCGGTTTCCCATTGATGTGCTGAAAATCGACCAGTCGTTCATTCGCGGCTTGAGTAAAAACCCTCAGGACGCGCAACTGATCAGCGCAATCATCAGCCTGGGTAAGAGCCTGGACCTGAACATCATTGCCGAAGGCGTGGAAACAGTTGAGCAGCTGGATTTCCTCAAGGCCCACCAGTGTGAAGAAGGCCAGGGCTACCTGTTCAGCAAGGCCGTGGCCGCCGATGAATTTGCCCTGTTGATGCAAGCCGGGCGGCGCCCCCTGATGCCTGGCCAATAACCTTCTGCCCCAAGGAATAATCGCTTGAGCGACGCCATGCCACGCTACGTTCACCGCTCTTCACGGGCGCCCGGGCTTGTCATCATGCTGTGGCTGGCGACCTGCCTGCCGGTGATGGCTGCGCCGCTGGATGAACCGCTCAAACCTCTGCCGCCGATACCGCAACTGGATCCGGCAACAGTGGAGTTGGGGCGCCAGTTGTTCAATGAGACACAACTGTCGGTCAATAACACCAAGTCCTGCGCCGGTTGCCATGACCTGCAAAACGGCGGTGCCGACAACCGGGCCTTCTCCCTGGGTTTCGACGGCAAGCCGGTGACGCTCAATACCCCCACCGTGTTCAACGCCAGCCTGAACTTCAAACAGTTCTGGAACGCCCGGGTCGACACACTGCAGGCACAGGTCGAACAGGTGGTCACCAGCCCCATGGAGATGGGCAACGACTGGAAAACCGTGATCCGGACCCTGTCGGCACTGCCCCACTACCAGGCCACGTTCCGGCAGATCTACCCCGACGGCATCACGCCCGCCAACGTGCAAAATGCCCTGGCCACCTATGAGCGCACCCTGCTCACCCCCAACTCACGCTTCGACCAATACCTGCAAGGCGACACCGACATCCTCACCCTCCAGGAAAAATACGGCTATCAACGCTTCAAGGAATACGGCTGCATTGCCTGCCATCAGGGCACCAATATCGGCGGCAACATGTACCAGAAGTTCGGCGTGATGGGCGATTACTTCAAGGCCCGCGGCAACCCCACCGAAGCCGACCTGGGGCGCTACCTGGTGACCGGGGACGAGGAAGACCGCAACGTGTTCAAGGTGCCCAGCCTGCGCAATGTGGCAGTCACCGCGCCGTACTTTCACGACGCCTCGGCCAAGACCCTCGAAGACGCCGTCGACGTGATGTTCAAGTACCAGCTGGGGCGCGTTCCCTCGACTGAAGACAAGACCCTGATCGTGCTGTTCCTGAAGACCCTGACCGGCGAATGGGCAGGCAAGCCCCTATGAAGCTCTCACGCCGCGCCACCCAGTTCATGCTCAGCGCCATGACCCTGATACTCGCCTCGATCCTGGTATTCCTGTACCTCAAATCGTCGAGTGACCAGACCACCTACACCGAGTCCCGCGACCTGATCCGCCAGATCAAGCAATTGAACGCACAGTGGGACAGTGAAGTGCTCAAGGCCAGGATTGCCCTGACCCACAACTACGACCCGCTGGTCGCGCCCCTCAGCGAGATGAACAGCCTGTGGTCCCGTCTTGAACGCCGCGAGTCGCAAAACCCTCACGAAGAGCCGGCCCTCTGGCAAGCCAGCCAGGAAGCCTATCGCCAGGCGATTCAGGAAAAGGCCCGGCTGGTGGACCGGTTCAAGTCCCACAATGCGGTACTGCGCAACTCCCTGGCCTTCCTGCCCAACGCCGAAGATGACATACAGGCGCAGTTCCTGGCGCTCACCGACGCCGACAAACTGCTGCAGCAAAGCATCGCCACCGACACCTACGACCTGCTGCTCAGCAGCCTCGAATTCGCCCAGGTGACCAGCGACGACAAGGCCGCTGACATTCTGGTGGGCCTGAATAAACTGGCGATCAACAAGCTGAGCCTGCCCGAGTCGTTCCAGGTGCCGGTGGAGATTCTCAGCAATCACATCTCGCTGATCCTGCGGGAACAGCCGGTGGTCAACGACCTGCTCGAACGCATCGCCGCCGTGCCGCTGGCCGAACGCCTGGACGACCTGACCAACCAGCTCAACCAGGACCAGTCGGCGGCCGACCTGCTCGACCAGAAATACCATCGCTACCTGCTGGTGTTTTCGACCTTGCTGGTGGCCCTGCTGCTGTACCTGGCGATCCGCCTGTTGCGCAGTTTCGCCGAGATCAACCGGGTCAACCGGGCCTTGCATGTGGTCAACGAAAGCCTTGAGCAGCGCGTTGAAGAACGCACCCGGGAACTCAAGGATGCCCAGGGCGAACTCATGGACAGCGCCCGCCAGGCCGGCATGGCGGAGATCGCGACCAACGTGCTGCACAACGTCGGCAACGTGCTCAACAGCGTGAACATTTCCGCCGAGCTGGTGGCGCGCAAGCTGCGCACCAGCAAGGCACTGGGGCTGGGCAAGGCCATGCAGTTATTCAATGAACATCGCCATGACCTGGGCACCTTCCTCACCGAGGATGAAAAGGGCAAGTTGCTGCCTGGTTACCTGAACCAACTGGTCGAGGCCATCGCCACTGAACAGCAGGGCCTCACCGAGGAACTCGCGCAACTGAGCAAAAGCGTCGACCACATCAAGGATATTGTGTCCACCCAACAGTCCTACGCCGGCGCATCCACCCTGCTGGAGCCGGTGCATATAAGCGCCTTGATGGAAGATGCCCTGCGCATGAACTCCGGGGCCCTGAGCCGCCACCATGTGACGGTGGTCAAGGACTACCACGAGGTACCCGAGATCATGGCCGACAAGCATCGATTGCTGCTGATCCTGGTCAACCTGATCAGCAACGCCAAGTACGCCATGTCCAACCTCACCGACCGTACCCGGCAAATGACCCTGACGGTACTGCCGCTGGATGACGGCACCTTGCAGATCAGCGTCAAGGACGAGGGCGAAGGCATACCGGCAGAAAACATGACAAGAATCTTCACCCACGGTTTTACCACCCGCAAGGAAGGCCACGGCTTTGGCCTTCACAGCTGCGCCCTGGCCGCCCTGGAAATGAAGGGCCGCCTGAGCGCCCACAGCGATGGCCCGGGCAAAGGCGCGTTGTTCACCCTGCACATCCCCCTTGATCCCGCACGGAACTGAGCATGAACAAACCACCGAACCGGCGAATTTTATTGATCGATGACACCCCGTCGATTCACCAGGACTTTCGCAAAATCCTGATGCCGCCCGTGGACGCGAACCTGGAACTGGATGAGATGGAAACCGCGCTGTTCGGCGACAGCGTTAAACCCCAGGCCCAGGCCTTCGAGCTGGATTCGGCCTACGGTGGCCAGGAAGGGCTGGAGCTGCTGTGCCAGGCCATGCAGCAACAGCGCCCCTACGCCCTGGCCTTTGTTGACATGCGCATGCCCCAGGGTTGGGATGGCGCACAAACCATCGAAGAACTCTGGAAAGTCGACCCGCACTTGCAAGTGGTGGTGTGCACCGCCTACTCCGATTACTCCTGGGAAGAACTGCTGTTTCGCCTGCAGGCCCACGACCGGCTGCTGATCCTGAAAAAGCCCTTCGACAACATCGAAGTCCAACAGATGGCCAACACCCTGGCCGCCAAATGGGACATGGCCCGGCGCGCGTCCCTGCAAACCAGTCATCTGGAGCTCCTGGTGGAACAGCGCACCGAGGCATTGACCTTGACCAGCCAGGCGCTGCAACTGGAGATCGATGAGCGCAAGCAACTGGAAAGCCAATTGGTGCAGTCGGAAAAACTCGCGTCCCTGGGCCAGCTCGCGGCGGGCGTGGCCCATGAAATCAACAACCCGGTGGGATTCATCTCCTCCAACCTGAGCACCCTGGACGGCTACTTCAAACAGTTGCAGCAGATGCTCGACGCCTATCGGCAGGCCGAAGAAGCCCTCGCGCCCGGCGAATGCCTGACGCAATTGCAAAGCCTGCGCAAGGCCATGGACCTGGCGTTTCTCAAGGAAGACATCCCGATCCTGATCCACGAATCCAAGGACGGCATTGGTCGCGTGGCCCGCATCGTCAAGGACCTGAAGGATTTCTCGCGGGTCGACAACGACGAGCAATGGCAGTGGGCAAACCTGCAACAGGGCATCGACTCGACCCTGAACATCGTCGCCAGCGAACTCAAGTACAAGGCCGACGTGGTCAAGCACTTCCAGGTGCTGCCGGACATTGAATGCCTGGCCTCGCAGCTCAATCAGGTGGTGATGAACCTGGTGATCAACGCCGCCCAGGCCATGGGCCCGGAGCGCGGCACCATCACCCTCAGCAACGGCGTGGAGGGCGACAAGGTGTGGCTGGAAGTGGCGGACACCGGCTGCGGGATCGCGCCGCAGAGTGTGCAGAAAATCTTTGATCCGTTCTTCACCACCAAGCCGGTGGGCGAAGGCACGGGCCTGGGCCTGTCACTGTCGTACGGGATTGTGAAGAAGCATCACGGGACGATTTCCGTGAGCAGCGAAGTGGGCAAGGGCACCACGTTTCGAGTGGTGTTGCCGATCCGCCAGACGGCAGATCCCCTGTAGAGGCAGGCCTCTACAGGGGACAGGCTCAGGCTTCGGCGTTCTTCGGGCTCGAACCGAATGACGCAAACCGCTTGTTGAAGCCGGCGATGCGGCCTTCGGACTGGGTCTTGCGCTGCTGGCCGGTATACACCGGGTGCGAGGCGCTGGACACGTCGAGCAGCACGTAAGGGTAGGTGTTGCCGTCGCTGTGCTTTTGCGTGCGGTCGGTTTCCACGGTGGAACCTATCAGGAAGAACACATCGGCGGCGGTGTCGTGGAACAACACGGTGCGGTAGTCGGGGTGGATACCAGGTTTCATAAGGCCTCCGGGGCGTCTGGGTGATCAATTAGTGTTATACAGTAACACGAATCATGCGCCCAAACGAGAACCGATTGCAATAAGAATAGACCCCGACCTTCTATGCAGCTTCCTGGAAGTCCATTTCCGGTGGCTGCTGCGAAAAGCCCCGGGTCAGGAAACCCAGGTACACCAGGCCAATCGCCAACCAGCTCAGGCCCAGGTAAATCGCCAGGTGATCGAGGCTGACCATCAACCACACATCCGCCAGCAGGCCGATGGTCGGGAACACCAGGAACAGCACCAGCTCCCGCAGCCCACGCTGTTTGGCGCCGATCCAGTAGTGAAAGATCACCGACAGGTTCACCAGGCTGAAAGCCAGGAACGCGCCGAAGTTGATGAACGAAGTGGAGGTGGTGACGTCCAGCTTCAGTGCCAGCAAAGCGACTACCGCGCACAGCAGGATACTGTTGACCGGCGTGCCGAAGCGCGCATGCAAGGTGCCGAAGAACGACTTGGGCAACACCCCGTCGCGCCCCATCGCAAACAGCAACCGCGAACCGCTGGCCTGGGCCGACAGCCCCGAGGCGAACTGGCCGACGATCAGGCCGATCAGGAAGATCGACACAAACAGGTCGCCGCCAATGTTGCGGGCAATCTCATAGGCGGCGGAGTCCACGTCGGTGAACTCGAACGATGGATGGGCGATCTGCACGAAGTACGACACACCGACGAAGATCAACCCGCCGATCAGCGTGATCAACATGATCGCCCGGGGAATGGTGCGGCGTGGGTCGCGGGTTTCCTCGGTCAGGGTGCTGACTGCGTCAAAGCCCAGGAACGAGTAACAGGCGATCGCCGCGCCGCTCATGATCAGCGGCATTTGCATCTGGCCGTTGAAGAACGGGGTGATGGTCCACAGCGGCTTGCTGGCGTCACCGCCGATGTAGTGGATGCACAGCGCGACAAACGCCACCAGCACCAGGAACTGCACCAGCATCAGCAAGGCGTTGATGCCGTTGGCGAGTTTCAAGCCGATGATATTGATCACGCTGGTGACCCCGATAAACGCCAGGACCCAGACCCATTGCGGCACCGACGGGAAGGCCGAATGCAGGTAGGCCGCGCCGATCAGCCAGATGGCCATGGGCAGGAACAGGTAGTCGAGCAACACCGCCCAACCGGCGATAAACCCCAGCTTGGGGCTGATGGCCTTGCGCACATAGCTGTAGGCGGAACCGGCCACCGGGAAGGCCGAGGCCATGCGGCCGTAGCTCATGGCGGTAAAGAACATCGCCACCAGGGCGGCCAGGTAAGCGGCCGGAACCATGCCGGCGGTGGATTGCGCCAAGATACCGAAGGTACCCAGGACAATGATCGGTGTCATATAGGCGATGCCAAACAGCACCACCGACCCTAACGACAGGGTGCGTTGCAAACGAGCCATGAGCGATTCTCCGCGCAATTATTAGAGTTATGGCAGAACTGAAGTCGGTGCAGCACGAGCAATAATTTTTATGGTTGAAGCGTTTTTCTTGATGGACGCACTGTTGTGTTGATTACAGCTGTTGTGGCGAGGGAGCTGCTGTGGCGAGGGAGCTTGCTCCCGCTGGGGCGCGAAGCGGCCCTAAGATTTTGGGGCCGCTGCGCAGCCCAGCGGGAGCAAGCTCCCTCGCCACAGCAAGCTCGCTCACCACAGGAATTCCATTTGCCAGTGAGATCAGGCTTTCGGGATCAACAACTCCCGCACACCGTCTGCGCGCTCAATCACCTCCCCCGGCAATTTCAAGCGCTGGTCATCCAGGTAGCGATAGTCCTGTCGCGCCGCCGCCAGTTGCCCAAGATCCAGTTCAACGCTGAACTGCCCTTCCTCGCGCCCGGCTTCAAACAACAAGGTGCCCAACGGGTCCACCAGCGCACTGCCACCGGCGAACATCAGGCCGTCGTCGCCCTCTTCTACCCGGTTGACCATCAGCGCAAACGCCTGGTTTTCCTGGGCGCGGGCCATGATCGCGGTGCGGTGGGTGGGGCCGTACGGGTCCATGTTGCCGTTGGTGACGATCAACACTTCAGCGCCCAACTGCGCCAGGGCGCGGGCGGTTTCCGGGAATTCGATGTCGTAGCAGATCAGCAGGCCCACGCGCACGCCGTTCCACACGCAGGTGGCGTAGCGGTCGCCCGGGGCGAACACGCCGCGGTCCGAGGCCCAGAGGTGGGTCTTGCGATAACGCAGGGCGATGCCGTCCGGGGTGATCAGCAAGGTGGTGTTATAAAATCGGCCCGCGTCGTTCTCGGCCATGCCGATCACCACGGCGATGTTGCGCGCCCGCGCAGCCTGGATAATCGCCTGGACGGTCGGGCCGTCCACCGGCTCGGCGACGTCCGCCACGGTACCCGCGGAGGGGAAGCCCATCAGGTGGGTTTCCGGGAAGACGACCAGTTGGGTATCCGCCGCACACGCAGCAATCGCCGCCAAAGCGCGCTCAAGGTTGTAAGCTGTGCCGTTATCGCGGCCGGCCAGCTGGGCAAATTCGACCTTCATGGTGTGTCCTGTTGTTTTATCTGTGGCGCAGTATGCGCAGGCCGCAACCACTCGGGAAATCACGCAGCCGGGTTAACCCTATGGGGGTAGATGCATGACATTGTCGCTGGAAGACATCGCCTGGCACCGTTCGGTGGGGCAAATGATAGACGCCCTGGACCAGCCCAATTTCTGGACGCAACTGGTGCGGTTGCTGGACCAGTACGTGCCGTTCGACAGTTGGGTGGTGTTGCTGTTCAGCAGCGAACACAAGCCTTTGGTGTTCGCCGAATGCCCGGGCCAGGACGGCGAGCCGGACCATCTGTTCCAGGATTACCTCAACGGCCTGTACCTGCTCGACCCCTTCTACATCGCCAGCCGCGAACACTCGCGCACCGGGCTGTTCCGCCTGGCCGAAGTGGCGCCGGAGCATTTCGAGCTGACCGAGTATTACCAGCGCTACTTCCGGCTGAACGTGGTGGCCGATGAAATCCAGTTCAATTGCCAGCAGCCCGACGGGCGAACCTTATGCCTGTCCCTGGGCTCCAGGCAGCGTTTTGAGCCGCAGCAGATTGCCCTGCTGTCGCTGATCCAGCCGTGGGTATTGAGCTTGCTGCGCCAGCGCCTGCCCCATGAACTCAACCAGGTGAGCGCCCCGCAGGCACCGATTCAGAACGATGACTGGGGCGCACAGTTGACCGCACGCGAGCTGGATGTGGGGCGCTTGATGCTCAGTGGCTGTTCCAGCAAGGAAATTGCACGCAAGCTGGAAATCTCGGTGGAGACCGTGAAGGTTCACAAAAAGCACATGTACAGCAAGCTGGGAATCAAATCCCAGTCGGAGCTGTTCTCGATTTTCCTGCAGGCTCAGACGAGCTGAATCGGCCCCAGGAGCTCAACCAGTCCAGGAGTTTGATTACGACTTCCTTGACGAACGCCGGTGTGGCTTCATTTTTGGCGACGGCCTCGGCATAGCCTTTGAAGATTGACATCAGGCTCCCCTGGGCGGCGCCACGGATCGACGTTTCCAGGCCGTCGTTCAGGGTTTTCTCCAGCCCGGTTTTTGCACCGGCCATCATGCCGACGGCGCTGCCATCCGACTTTTCTACACCCAGGGCCATGTTGCTGAGGCCGGGGAACATCCATGTTTTGTTGCCGACGGCACCGGCGATGTTCTGCGTCATGTTCTTCGGAGCATTCTCAGGTCTCACCTCGGCGCCCGAGGGCGGCGCATCGGCCTCCTGACGTTCGGCGCCCTTCTGGCTCAGCAGAAACCTGACGACAGGGTTGTCGTACACCGCCTCTGCATGACGCTCACGCCGCTCCTGCGTCGGGTCATCCGCTTGGGGTGTTACTTCGTGCTGCGGTGTCAGATCGTTCGCGCTCACTCGATCGTTTTTTGAAAGCGCCGTTTGTTGAGGCAGAGACGGTGACAAATAGCGATCAGGGGCAATTGAGGCACTGACAGTCATAACAATTCACTCATGGCAGAAGTTGACATACGGGATTCGCGTCCTGCGTCCATAGTGGCAATCGCCCGCAGAAGAGTTCCCACAAACAGGCAGCACAGTGGCCAATAAATGCGCACCGGAGCGGTCAATCCTTGTCCGGGCTTTGAGGACAGGCGCAGAATGGCGGATCGACCTGTAGAGTTGAACCTGAGGAAAAACCGTATGAGCCTGTCGTTACTAAGCCGTTACGCGTTCTTTGCCGTCTGCGTCATTTTCACCCTCGCCAGCATGCCGTTTATCGAACACGAGTGGGTGTGGCCGATTGCCGTGGTGACCGGCATCCTTAGCCTGATCGGCATTTTCGACCTGCTGCAAAGCCCTCACGCGGTGCGCCGCAACTACCCGATCCTGGGCAATATCCGTTACCTGGTGGAGGCCATCCGCCCGGAAGTCCGCCAGTACCTGCTGGAGTCCGACAGCGACGCCCTGCCCTTCTCCCGCGCCCAGCGCTCGCTGGTCTATTCGCGCGCCAAGAATGAAAGCGCCGACAAACCCTTCGGCACCCTGATCGACGTGTACCAGTCGGGCTTCGAATTTATCGGCCACTCCATGCGCCCCGCGCCGTTGAGCGACCCCAGCGCCTTTCGCGTGATCGTCGGCGGCCCGCAGTGCAAGCAACCGTACTCGGCCTCGGTGTTCAACATCTCGGCCATGAGCTTCGGCTCGTTGAGCGCCAACGCGATTCGCGCCCTCAACCAGGGTGCCAAGCTGGGCAACTTCGCCCACGACACCGGCGAAGGCAGCATCAGCCCCTACCACCGGGAAAACGGCGGCGACCTGACCTGGGAACTGGGCAGCGGCTACTTCGGTTGCCGCACCAGCACCGGCCTGTTCGACCCGGAACGCTTCGCCGCACAGGCGCAGAACCCGCAAGTGCGGATGATCGAAATCAAGATGAGCCAGGGCGCCAAGCCGGGCCATGGCGGGATCCTGCCCAAGCACAAAGTCACCCAGGAAATCGCGGATACCCGCGGCATCATGATGGGCGAAGACTGCATCTCGCCGTCGCGCCACAGCGCGTTTTCCACCCCGATCGAAATGATGCAGTTCATCGCCCAATTGCGTGAACTGTCGGGCGGCAAGCCGGTGGGCTTCAAGTTCTGCCTGGGCCACCCGTGGGAATTCATGGGCATCGCCAAGGCCATGCTCGAAACCGGCATCCTCCCGGACTTTATCGTGGTGGACGGCAAGGAAGGCGGCACCGGCGCGGCGCCCGTGGAGTTCACCGACCACATCGGCGTGCCCCTGCGTGAAGGCCTGTTGTTCGTGCACAACACCCTGGTGGGCCTGAACCTGCGGGACAAGATCAAGCTGGGCGCCAGCGGCAAGATCGTCAGCGCATTCGACATCGCCAGCGTCCTGGCCATCGGCGCCGACTGGGCCAACTCGGCGCGGGGCTTCATGTTCGCCATCGGCTGCATCCAGTCGCAAAGCTGCCACACCAACAAATGCCCCACCGGCGTGGCCACCCAGGACCCGTTGCGCCAACGCGCACTGGTGGTGCCGGACAAGGCCCAGCGGGTGTTCAACTTCCACCGCAACACCCTGAAGGCCCTGGCCGAAATGCTCGCCGCTGCCGGCCTCGATCACCCCTCGCAGCTGTCGGCCAAGCACCTGGTGCGGCGCATGTCGGCCACCGAGATCAAGCTGTTCTCGCAGCTGCATGTGTTCCTCAAGCCTGGGGAACTGCTGACCGGCGAGGTGAACGGCGAGTTCTATTCGCGCATGTGGCAGATGGCGCGGGCGGACAGTTTTGAGCCCAATGAAATTGCGGCGGCCTGAGTCGCCTACACTGAAAATCCCGCTGAACCGGACCACCGAACGGCATCGTTGAAACAAGGAGCTTCACCATGCCGTTACTGGACTTCACCGCCCTCGCTGCACAACTGCCGGACACCTGGAAATCTACCCGCCTGGGCCAGGTCGGCCCGGCGCGGATCAAGGTGTTGCGCATGGACGCGCACGCCTATGAAGAAGAAACCCACGACTACAACGAAGGCCTGCTGGTGATCGACGGTCACTTGCGCCTGTCCATCGGTGAGGAGGCCATCGACGTGGGCGCCGGCCAGATGTACCTGGTGGAAGCCGGCATCGCCCACGGGGTGCTGGCTGGCAGCCACGGCACGCTGGTAATCATCGATGTTTAATCTGGGCCAGCGAGACATTCTGTAAATACCCCGCCTTTGCAATTGCTTACAAATACCGCCAATCTGCGCCCCGCCCGACGTACGGCTCGACAAAAGCCGTCGTCCACTTGTCATTACTAAACCCTTTGTTCAAGAGCCCGCTGCCATGCTGAACGGACGCGACCCGCGCATCGATTTTTTTCGGGGCCTGGCGTTGATCTTCATTTTCTGGGATCACGTGCCCCACAACCCTCTCGGCCAGATCACCCTGCGCAACTTCGGTTTCAGTGACGCGGCGGAAGTCTTCGTGTTCCTGGCCGGTTATGCGGCGGTGCTGGCCTACGGCAAGATCCTGCAGCGCGACGGCTACCTGATTGCCTGTGTAAAGATCTGGCGGCGCACCTGGGTGCTGTACGTGGTGCACATCTTTTTACTGGCGATGCTGATGGGCATCGTGTTCTTCGCCAACAGCCATGTGGAAACCCGCGACCTGGTCGAAGAGATGGGCCTGACGCATTTCGTCACCCACCCCCAGCAAGCCTTGGTGGATGAACTGCTGTTGCGCTTCAAACCCAACCTGATGGACCCGTTGCCGCTGTACATCGTGTTGCTGGGCTGCCTGCCGCTGGTGCTGCCGTTGCTGCTGCGCAAGACCTGGGCGGTGGTGGCGGTTTCGCTGGCGGTGTACCTGCTGGCCCCGCACCTGGGCTGGAACCTGGCGGCGATTGCCGACGGTGTGTGGTACTTCAACCCGGTGACCTGGCAGTTGCTGTTTGTGCTGGGCGGTGCGGCGGCGATTCATGCGCAGCAGCCACGACCGGCGCAAACCCGTGGGCTGCTGCGCCAGCCGTTGTTCGTCGCGGCGGCGGTGTATGCGCTGGTGGCGGGCGTCATCACGATCTCGTGGCGCTGGCCCGAAATCCACGACGCGGTGATGCCGTCGGCCCTCAGTGACCTGCTCTACCCCATCAGCAAGACCGACCTGTCGCCAGTGCGTTTGCTGCACTTCCTGGCCCTGGCCTACGTCACCGCCAAGCTGTTGCCCGGCCATGGCTGGACGCAAAACTGGCTGGCGCAACAAACCTGTCGCATGGGCCGCTACTCCCTGGAAGTGTTCTGCCTGGGGGTGCTGCTGGCGCCGTTGGCGGACATGGTCAATGCGATCACCGGCGATGCCTTCGCCATGCAAATCTTCACCGCCATGGTGGGTGCCGGGTTGATGGCGCTGCTGGGGGCCTGGCTGGACTTGAACAAGCGGCTCACCCAACCGACGCGCGTCGCCACCGCCTGAAAAACAAAAAGCCCCGAAAGGGGCTTTTTGTTGAGCACAGAAAACATCAGCTCGCGGTGCGCACCGCAGCCTGGGTCGGCTGCAACTTGAACACATAGAACAACACCGTCAGCAGCACCAGGAACGCCGGGCCGACATACAGCGCCACGCGGGTGTCCGGGAAGTACGCCATCAGGCCTACCACCAGCAGCAGGAACGCCAGCGCCAGGTAGGAACTGACCGGGTACAGCCACATGCGGTATTTGAGGGCTTTTTGCTCGGCCGGGCTCAGGCTCTTACGGAACTTGAGCTGGGCCAGCAGGATCATCAACCAGGTCCAGATCGCACCGAAAGTGGCGATGGATGTCACCCACACAAAGACTTTTTCCGGGACCATGTAGTTGAGCAGCACGCCCAGCAACAACACGAAGATCGACAGCAACAGCGCCTTGCGCGGCACGCCGTTGCTCGACGTGGTGCCGAACGTGGCCGGGGCCTGGCCGTTCTGCGCCAGGCTGTAGAGCATGCGCCCGGTGCTGAAGATGCCGCCGTTGCACGACGACAATGCCGCGGTGATCACCACGAAGTTGATGATGCCGGCGGCGGTCTTGATGCCGAGGCGCTCGAAGGTCATCACGAACGGGCTGCCCTGAGTGCCGATTTCGTTCCACGGGTAGATCGACAGGATCACGAACAACGCGCCGACGTAGAACAGCAGGATGCGCCAGAATACCGAGCCGATGGCGCTCGGGATGGTCTTCTGCGGGTTCTTCGCTTCACCGGCGGTCAGGCCGATCATCTCCACGCCCAAGTAGGCGAACATCACCATTTGCAGGGACATCAACACGCCCGTCACGCCGTTGGGCAGGAAGCCGCCGTGGGCCCACAGGTTGGAAATCCCCAGCGCCACACCGTCGTTGCCGAAACCGAACGCGATGATGCCGACGCCGCCGATCACCATCGCGATGATGGTGACGATCTTGATCAGCGCGAACCAGAACTCGAACTCACCGAACGCCTTGACCGCGATCAGGTTGATGGTGCCCATGCTGACCAGCGCCGCGAGGGCCCAGATCCAGCGGGGCACATCGGGGAACCACACGCCCATGTACACCGCGACCGCGGTGATTTCCGCGACGCAGGTCACCAGCCACAGGAACCAGTAGTTCCAGCCGGTGAGGAAGCCCGCCAGCGGGCCGAGATAGTCTTGTGCGTAACGACTGAAGGAACCGGCGACCGGGTTGTGCACGGCCATCTCGCCGAGGGCGCGCATGATCACCAGGATCGCCAGGCCGCCGATGATGTAGGACAGCATGATTGCCGGGCCGGCCATTTCAATGGCCTTGGCCGAGCCCAGGAACAGACCGACACCGATACAGGCGCCGAGGGCCATCAAGCGAATATGCCGTTCGCCGAGTTCGCGTTTCAGCGGACCGCCCTGAGCGGCCTCGCCATGGGGCAGGTGATTGCCAGCTGGCATAGGGATACAACCTCGTCTTGTTATTGGATATGAGCCACCGAGTCCGGGGCGTCGCGGCGGGTGGCCGGGGCGTCCTGATAGCGGGCCTGCCTTTTGGGCAAGACCGTCTGGCCGGGCCAGATCAGCGGGGGTGCAGTATAAAAAGCAAAACCCAGGGGTTTTCACTCTATAAACGACAAGATTCAGCGGGAACTCGCGGTAAAAGCCCCTTTGACGGAGGAGCATTACCTGCTCCGCGTAGGAATCATCGCCAACAAACGGCGGCGAGTATTGCACGGTAATGGTGCAGCGTCATGCCCCTACCTTTGGCGGATTTACCGGTGGGGGAGGCTCTAGGGCGGTGTTTTCTGCCTGACTCAATCCATTGTGGCGAGGGAGCTTGCTGTGGCGAGGGAGCTCCCCCACCACAGCAAGCTCCCTCCCCACAGCAAGCTCCCCCACCACAGCAAGCTCCCTCTCCACAGCAAGCTCCCCACCACAGCAAGCCCCCTCCACACAGCAAGCTCCTCCCCACAGTGAGGGACCATGCATGGAAATACGTACTCAACAATTCCGGGATCAGGGCCCCTGTCAGGCTGCTAGCGTCAATTCATCTGGAGCAACAAGGAATGCAATGGAATGCCTACACGCCCTCAATCCCATCGCCTGAGAACCGGTAGATTCAGCGAGCCCGGCAGGGCTTATCTGGTCACAGCCGTCGTCCACAATCGCCAACCACTCTTTACCAACTTTCATCTGGGTCGCCTGCTGGTAACCGAATTCAGGCGTGCCCATGAGCAAAAATGGGGGAGTTCCATAGCCTGGGTCATCATGCCGGACCACTTTCATTGGCTGGTCCAGCTTGAGCAACGCAGCCTGCCCCAGCTGATGCAAGCGGTTAAGTCCCGCAGCACGCACACAATCAACCGCGCAAGGAACAGCACAGGAGCCTTTTGGCAGAACGGCTATCACGACCGGGGGATTCGGGACGGTGAAGATTTGCGTCATTTGGCCAGGTACATCATCGCCAATCCCATCAGGGCGGGACTGGTAGAACGCGCCGGCGACTACCCGCTGTGGGACGCCTGCTGGCTATAGGCAGGAACAGCACCTCGCTGGTGAAGGAGCTTGTTGTGGCGAGGGAGCTTGTTGTGGCGAGGGAGCTTGCTCCCGCTGGGCTGCGCAGCAGCCCCAAGACCTGGGCATGCGGTTTTGCAGTCAAACCGAGGTGGGTTCTTTGGGAGTGCTTCGCACTCCAGCGGGAGCAAGCTCCCTCGCCACAGCAAGCTCCCTCTCCACAGCAAGCCCCGTCCCCACAACAAGCTCTCTCACCCCAAACAACCCCACCCTCACAAATCCCCCCCACTCGCCCACCACCGTCTAAGCTTCAACCAAGTCCGATCAATCTACGTAAATGGATCAATCGACTATGGGCGCTTTATGGCAGAACGCTTCGACCAAGGCTGCGGTATCCACCGATAGCCCGGATGAACAGCCATTGCCACAAAGCCCTCCTCCCCGCAGGCGACTGTGGTGGCGCCTGTTCTGGCTGGTGCTGCTGATTGCGCTGATCGCCCTGGGCTTTGCCGCGATGCGGGAAATGCACACCTCGCGCCTGCAGGCCAAAACCTTCTCCGACCTCGCCTCAACCCTCACCTATCAAATGCATCCCGGCCCCAGCGATGCGCGGGTTTATCCCGGCGCCGGGCCCTTCGACAAGCGCCTCGGCTACAGCGCCCTGGGTGAATTCCTGCCGCGCCTGATCAAGCGCGATTACCTGATCCAGGCACAGGCGCGCTTCTCCCCCGACCTGATGAGCTACGCCCAACGTGGCCTGTTCGTGCCCTACCCGGAAAAAATCCAGGCCGGCCTGACCATCACCGATTGCCGCGCCGCACCGCTGTATCAGTTCACTTATCCCCAGCAGTTCTACCCAAGCTTCACGGCGATCCCGCCGGTGGTGGTCAACAGCCTGCTGTTTATCGAAGACCGCGACCTGCTCGACCCCAAGCAACCACAACTCAACCCGGCGGTGGATTGGCCGCGTTTCGCCAAGGCCGCCTGGTCCCAGGTGGCGAAGCTCCTGCACCTGCCCGGCCAGACCGCCGGTGGCAGCACCCTGGCGACTCAACTGGAGAAGTACCGTCACTCCCCCGACGGCCTGACCCTGTCCGGCGGCGAGAAAATCCGCCAGATGATTTCCGCCAGCGTGCGGGCATATCAGGACGGCCCGCAAACCCTCGGGGCCCGCCAGGACATCGTGCGCGATTACCTCAACAGCGTGCCCCTTTCAGCCGTGCCCGGCCATGGCGAAGTGCACGGCATGGCCGAAGGTTTGCGCGTGTGGTACGGCGCCGACTTCAACCAGACCAATGCCCTGCTCAACAGCAACGACCCCAAACAGCTGCCGCAAAAAGGCCTGGCCCTGCGGGAGGTGCTGTCGCTGATGATCGCCCAGCGCCGGCCCTCTCACTATTTGTCCAAGGGCCACAAGGAACTGGCCGACCTCACCGACAGCCACATCCGCCTGCTCGCCCAGAACAACGTGATCGACCCGGCGCTGGCCAAGGCCGCCCTCGCCAGCCACGTTACCTACCGTGACTGGCAGCAGCAGCCAACGATCCAGCCGATCGAAAGCAACAAGGGCATCACCGTCGCCCGTACTCGCCTGGCCGCCCTGCTCAACCAGCCGTTGTACGACCTTGACCGCCTTGACCTCGCCGCCACCAGCACGTTGCAAGCCGACCTGCAAAGCCAGGCCAGCGCTTACCTCAAGCACCTCGCCGACCCGGCCTTCGCCACGCAGATCGGCCTGATCGGCCCCACGCTGCTGACACCCGCCAGCACCGCCCAGGTTCGCTACAGCTTCAACCTTTACGAGATGACACCCGACGGCGCGCGGGTACGGGTACAGACCGACAGCACCGACCAACCCTTCGACATCAACGAAGGCAGCAAGCTGGAACTGGGCTCCACCGCCAAGCTGCGGGTGATGACCACCTACCTGCAAATCGTCAGCGAGCTGCACGATAAATACGGTGCAATGCCGGCGGCCGAGCTGCGCAAAGTCCCGGTGGACGACCAGGACCGCATCACCCGCTGGGCCCTCGATTACCTGATCCAGAACAGCGACCGCAACCTGCCGGCCATGCTCGACGCAGCCCTCAATCGGCAGTACTCGGCCAACACCAGCGAAGGCTTTTTCACCGGTGGCGGCATGCACCACTTCCACAACTTCCGCATTCAGGACAACGGCCGTACACCCACGTTGATCGAAGCGCTGCGCGAGTCGATCAACCTGCCGTTCATCCGTCTGATGCGCGACCTGGTGCGCTACAGCACCTACCAGGGCCCGAACAACAGCGCCGAGTTGCTCAAGGACGACAACGACCCGCGCCGCCAGGAATACCTGGCGCAGTTCGCCGACCGCGAAGGCACCACCTTCCTGCTCAAGTTCTGGAAGAAATACCGCAACAAGAACACCCAGGCCCGCCTCGACACCTTTCTCGACAGCATGCATCCCACCGCCATACGCCTGGCCGCCGTGCACCGCTACCTGCTGCCCAACGCCAGCCAGGCGAGTTTCAACAGCTTTATCCGCTCGCACCTGAGCAACGTGAAAAGCACTGAAAAACTCACCGACGAACGCCTCGACAAGCTCTACCAGAACTACGGCCCCGGCGCCTACGACCTGCCCGACCAGGGCTATATCGCCAAGGTCCACCCATTGGATTTGTGGCTGATGGGCTACCTGCTGAACAACCCCGACGCCACCTTCACCCAGGCCACCGCCGCCAGCGAACATGAGCGCCAGGAGGTTTACAGCTGGCTGTTCAAGAGCCGCCACAAGAGCGCCCGGGACAGCCGCATCCGCACCATGCTGGAGATCGAAGCGTTCCTCGATATTCACCAGCGCTGGCAAAAAGTCGGCTACCCGTTCGACCACTTGGTGCCATCGCTGGCCACCGCCATCGGCAGTTCCGGCGACCGTCCCGCAGCGCTGGCGGAGCTGGTGGGCATCATCCTCAACGACGGCGTACGCGAACCCACGCTGCGCATCGACAGCCTGCGCTTTGCCGCCGACACGCCCTATGAAACCCGCCTGATCAACGACCCCAATCGCGGCAAGCGGGTGATGCCGTCCGAAGTGGCCACGGCCCTGCGGGGAGCCCTTTCGCAAGTGGTGGACGCCGGTACCGCACGCCGCGTGTCCGGCAGTTTCAACCTGGCCGACGGCACACCGCTGGCCATGGGCGGCAAGACCGGCACCGGCGACAACCGCATCGAAGCCATCGGCGCCGGCGGGCGGGTTCTCAGCTCCAAGGCGATCAACCGCACCGCAACATTCGTGTTCTATATCGGCGACCATCACTTCGGTGCGCTCACCGCGTTCGTGCCCGGCGCGTCGGCCCAGGGGTTCAAGTTCACCTCGGCGTTGCCGGTGCAGGTGCTCAAGGGCATGGCGCCGATTCTTACCCCGTATTTGCAGCCCGGGGACAGCACCTTGTGCCAGATTCCGCCCACCACCGCCGCACGCTGAAACAGGTGACAGGTATGCGCTTTATCCACGCATTTTTCCGCTGAATAAGCCGCCTGTTCCAGCCGGTATTCGAACTTATCGGCGGCCCCGGGCCTGAATAGACTGAGCCGTTACTCTTGCTCTAATTCAGGTCTACCCCATGTCCGATTTACCCGGCGCCGATTTCCAAGGCACCCACTATTTACTGATCAAAAACACCCTGCCACCGTGGATCAAAGGCGCAGCCCCTGACCGAGCGCGTGCGTTGAAAACCGCCCGCCCGCTCAACGTTGCGCCCACACCCGCGCTCAAAACCGCCATCGCCGAACACTGGCAAAACCAAAGCGCCGTGGACCAGAAATTTCGTGACCTCAACGACGTCCAGGCGTTCGCCGAGCCCCTGCTGAAAAGCGCCCTGGCCCACTACGGCGAGATCGACGTGCGCAACACCTTCCTGCGCCTGTATAGCAAGGCCGAACTGGCCTGGTGGGTGCACGACAGCAGCAACGCGGTGGTCAGCCGCACCGTCTCGCTGCTGGATGCCGCGCTGCATAACTTTGCCGCCAGCGACAGCTTTGTCGACTACGCCTTTCTGTCCGCTGAAGACGCCCGCGGCCAGCGCGACGTGTTGAACCTGCGCCACCGTACCAGCGGCGCCTCACTCACGGCCGACACCTTCAAAACCCTCTGCCGCCAACTGAACATCGGCGCGCGTTATCAGGCGCGACTGCAGGAGGCCCTGGGGTTCAACAATGCCGCGCTGGCGCGCACCGTGCGCGAGGCAACCATCTGCAGTCAGAAAAGCGCCCTGACGGTTGCCGCCCATCTGGCGCTGATCCTTGGCCACGTGAGGCCTGATGCCCACCTGGCGACACTCAAACTGGTCGCCGGCCAGTCGAACGCACACCTGGATGGCCGTCCTCTGGGGGCCTACACCGTACATTTGATGAACAGCGCCCTGAGCGGCATCGTGCTGTTCTGCGCCACCCCCGGCACCGAAACGCCCGTGGGCCGGGTGATCGTCTACGTCCCCGAAGACCCCGAGCACCCGCTCAAGGAATACCCCTCGCCGATTGCCTTCGTCCAGGAACTCACCCGGCAACTACGGGACAGTACCCGCTACCAGCGGTTTTTCAGCCAGTTTGTCGCCCAGGGCGAGCGCGGTCACTTCTTTGCCAACCTCAACGCGCGCCTGAGCAAAGTCCGCTGGCACCAGAAAGCCCCGACCGACCCAGGCCCTACCTGGAAAGACACCCCGGTAAACAACCCCAACCTGCAATTTCGTCTGCAGCACATCGCCGACGATTACCAGAACCGCTCCGGTAACCCCGGCGAAAATGACCTGTGGCACTACCGGTTCCGCATCACCCTGAACAAGCTCCTGAACGACGCCCGGGAAATCGCCGTGTCCACGGCCGTGGCCGACCGGCACGCACGCTGGGCATGGTGGGACAACCTGGAAAAAATCCTCTCGGACATCCTCAACGCCGCCTTGCTGGTGGCCACGCCGTTTGTGCCGTTGCTGGGAGAACTGATGCTGGTCTACAGCGCTTATCAGATCGCCGACGAGGTGTTTACGGGCATCGTCGACTGGGCCGAAGGTCAACGGCTAGAGGCGTTCGAACACTTGATGGATGTGGTCGACAGCGTCCTGCAATTTGCCGCATTCGGCGCGGCGAGCACCCTGGGCCAGGCGGCGCGCCTGAAGCTGTCGCCCTTTGTCGAAGGGCTCAAGCCGGTGACCACCGCCGACGGTCGCACCCGCCTGTGGCACCCCGACCTGACGCCCTACGCCTTGAAAAACATCGCGCTGGCAGCGGACACAAAGCCTGATGCCCGGGGCCTGTACTCCCATCAAGACCAACTGATCCTGCCACTGAACAACCAGCACGTTGAGGTTCGCCAGACCGACGACAACGGCCAACACCGCATCCGGCACCCTGAACGCCCGGACGCCTACCACCCCAAGGTGTCATTCAACGGTCATGGCGCCTTCGTGCACGAAGCGGAACAGCCCCGTCGTTGGGACAGCAACCTCCTCATGCGCCGCCTCGGGCCTCGCACCCAAGCCTTCAGTGACCTTGAGTTGCAACAGGTACGGCGCATCAGCGCCACCGATGAAGACCAGTTACGTGGCCTGTATGTGTACAACCGTCCGCCCCCGCCATTGCTGGAGGCAACCCTCAAACGCCACGAGGCCTATCACACCGCCAAAACCGCCGCCGGCACCTTGCGCACCGGCACGCCGATGCCCGATGACCCGACCTCGGCATGGTTTGAACAGACCGTCACCGAGCTGCCGGGTTGGCCCGAAAATACCGCGTTGCAGGTGTTCGCCCGCGCCGATCTTGCCGGGGGTTCTCGTACCTACACCAAGCCCGGCGCCACACCTTCCGCCACCCTGAAAGTCAGCCTGGGGCAGGTGATGTCCGGCCAACTGCCGGAACGGGTGCTGGGGTTTCTCGACGAAGAGGCCATCCGCACACTGCTGGGTCGCGACGTGCCCCGCGCCGAACGGGTACAAGCCCTGCGCGATCAACTGGCCGACTACGTGCAGACCCAGACCGACGACATCGGGAAGTACGTGCACCAGATCAACCAGCAATCCGCTGACCCGCAGGTGCGCCTGCTGCAACGCCAGTTGCCCGGCCTCGACCCGACGCTGGCGCGCACCGTGCTCGACACCGCCACCCGCACCGAGCGCCAGACCCTGAGTGAACAGCACGTGCCTTTGCGGCTGCTCAACCAGGCTGAGGAATTGCACTTCGTCCAGCACGCCAACCAGGCCTACGCCGGGCTATATCCGTCCTGGCCGCTGACACCAGACACCGAACGCATGGTGCTCAACACCCTGAAACTGCACAGCGATGCCTTCGCCGACCTGCACCTGGAAGTGCGCGAGCAAACCCCGGACGGCCCGTTGCGCTGTGAAGCCGGCCCGGCCGATGCATCGCAGCAACGAATCCTGGTGCGCAAAAACAACCACGGCTACGAGCTGTTCGACCAGGCCCACCAACGCCTGCACACCCTGGACACCCTCTACGAATCGCTGCTGCACGCCGTCACCGTACCGGGCCAAAAACCCGGCCAGGGCGCAGAACTGAAACGCTGGCTGATGGACAAGTTGCACACCCTGGACGAGCGCCGCCGAGTACTCGCGCAACCGCCAATACGCACCACGGCCGACACACAGACCAGCCGTTTACTGCGAGGGCCTGTCGCCAGCCGGCAGGCGGGCACGCCGCAACCGGCGTCAACACCGCACACCCGGGAAGTCCTGCAACTGCTGTTTCCCTCGTTGAGCGAACAACGCGTCGAACAGTTCATCGACAACGTCGACGCCCGGCAGATGCGCAGCGTGCTCAACCTGTTGACCACCGAGAAACAACAGTTGTACCACCGCCTGGAAGTGTGGAAACGCACGGCCACCGCCCACCCGAAAGACAGTCGCGCGTTTCGCCAGGAACGGGCCGCGCGGCACTTGCTCGCAGACAAGCTGTATCGCTGCTGGGAAGACCGCATGGCCGTGCACACCGACCCTTGGGGCAACGTCCAGGGCGGCGCGGAACTGGACCTGCGGGGCCTGCTGCTGCCGGATATGCTGCCGGAACTCACCACCGGCTTTGAGCACGTCACCAGCCTGACCATTGCCGATAACCGCTTCGGCGTGCTCCACGAACATTTCCTCAAGGGCTTCCCATCCCTGCGCGCGCTGGACCTGGGCTACAACGACCTGTCGAGGATGCCCGAGGCCATTGGCGAAATGCGCTTTTTGCGCTACCTCAACCTGCGGGACAACCGCATCATGTTGCCCCCCGCGCAACGTCAGTTCCTGTCCCGCCTGCGTCGCCTGGAGCACCTGCAACTGCAAAACAACCCCTTGGGCATCCCGCCGGACATCTCGCGCATGCCCAACCTGCGCGATCTGCTGCTGAGTCGCACACAGATCACCCTGTGGCCTACGGGCCTGTTTTCCCACCCGCGAAACCGCAGCTTCCTGCTCGACCTGCGAGGCAACGCCATCGAACAAGTGCCCGAGTTTGCGCGCGGCACGCCCCAGGCAGAAACCGTCGCCCGCACCCGCCTGGACCGCAACACCCTCGACCTCGAACACCGCCAGCGCTATGAAAGCTACCGCGTGGCGGCGGGGCTGGACCCCAACCGCACCTACGAACCAAAGGGCGACAGCACCTACTGGCTGGAAGCGATGGACCCGCAACTGCACGAACACCGCAAGACCTTATGGAATGCCCTGGAACAGGAGCACGGCTCACAAGGGCTGTTTGAAGTGCTCAAGTCCCTGGAGCGGGAGGAGTCGGTACAGACCGAAGAAGACCGGGAACGCATAGCGATCAACCGCCCGGAGCTCACCCAGCGGGTGTGGCAACTGATCCTCGCCGCCAGTGTCGACAGCGACCTGCGCGACACGTTGTTCAAGATGTCGAGTTTCCCCGGACTGTGCGCGGATGGCGGTGCACAGATTTTCAATGACATGGGCATCGAAGTCCTCGCCACCGAGGCCCGGCGCTACTCACTGACCGACGAAGAACGAACCGGCAAGTTGGTGACCCTGGCCAAGGGCCGGGCGCACATGAGGCATCTGGGCGAGGTCATTCAAGAGGACATCGCCTGGCGCCTGAGGCCGGTGACCGAGGGCGGCCTGGGCCAGCGCCTGCGTTCCGATATGCGGGATGGCGAGCCGGGCGAAGTCGATGAAGTGGAAATCTACCTGGCCTACCAGACCTCCCTGGCGCAGAAGCTGGATTTGCCCTGGCTGTCGGACCACATGCTTTATCGCCTGACCGCCGACGTGCCCCAGGCACGCATCGACGAGGCGTACCAGACCGTGCTGGAAATGGCCGAAGGTGATGGGTTGGTGAACCAGATGCTGCTTGAGCCCTACTGGGAACAATACCTGCGTGACCGCTACGACGCCGAGTATCGGGACAACGAACAACGCTGCACCGAGCAGTTTTTAAAGCTGGATGACCTGCAGGACACACAACACCAGTGGACGCGCGCTCAGGACCCGGCGCAAAAAGAGTTGCTGAGCCAATCGCTCAAGCCCCTCGCCGAAGCACTGGGGGTGCCTGAACGTGTGGTATTTTCCCGCCAGCCAATGTCTGACGATCTCTACAACAGACTGCTCAACGACCTGGGCTACAAAGAGAAGGAATGGATGAGGCGCCTGACGCGCGAAGCGCTGGCCAGGGCCACGGGGCTGAGCAACCGCGAGGCAGTGGCGTCCACCCGGCTCTGACCTGCTCCATGTGCCAAACCTGCTCCATGTGGCGAGGGGGCTTGTCCCCCGTTGGGCTGCGAAGCGGCCCCAAAAACGGGAGTGCTGCGCACTCCAACGGGGGACAAGCCCCCTCACCACAAAAGCTCCCTCTCCACTTAGCGCCCTCACCACAAGGGCTGATCACCGTAATCCGTTATCAGGGCCGCAACGCATCAAACACCAGTTGCACACTGCCGTAATACTCCCCCGCCAGGTACCCGCCCTCCGGCTCTACGGCAGTGATCACCAGCGGCACCCGCAACCCCACCCGTGCCTGCTCTTCTGCCACTACCGTGGCCTCCGTCAGGCCAAGCTCCTGCCCGTTGAAGCTCACATTCAGCGCAATTGAATCGAACCCGTTGAACAACGAAGGCAACGCCCCCAAACGCGCCGTGACCCCACCGGAGATGTTCTTCACATCGAAGTTTTCCCGTAACGGTGCCAGGGTCCGGGTGACCGTGTTCCAGTGCATGCGCTGGTCGCGTTCAAGGAACCCCGGATTGACCGGCAGTACATAAAAATCATTGCCGGGAATCTGGATCGACACGTCAAACGTGTGCTCTTCACGCACCGCAAAGGCCTCGGAGCACACCAATCCCAGCATCGCCAACAGCATCCCCGCCATGAGCCACTTGAACATCCTCGGATTACTGCTCATCAGCCTTCGACCTCATGAATTTTTTGCCCGCTGCCTTCCACCAGGTTGAAGCGGTACACCCGGCCCGGCTCCTTGTCGAAGGTAAACGCCCGCCCCGGCAGTACATGGTTCTTGGTCACCGGCCGGCAGTCCTGGGGGCTGGCGGCCGAACAGTCCTTGAACTCATCGACCACCACCACGCTGTTGCCACGGTTACTCAACACATACCGATTGGCGTTGTCTTCGATACGCGATTCATAACGGGTGTTTTTGGGGCGCACGAAAAAGACCGTGCCATAGCCCGCCAGCACGTTGACCCCGGCCGACAGGGACGCCCGGTAGGCGTCGCGATCTTCGGCAGACACGGCAAACTCGTCTTCTTTCTCCGGCACCACCGGCACGAACCGCACCCGGAAGTAACGCTCCTGGTCACGCTCGCCCATAAACAACAAGCGGCTGCCCTGCATGCCGTTGGACGGCACGATCAGACGGGCCGGGCTGGCCATCAGGCCGTCGCGGGCATTGCCGTCGGCCTGGCTTTTGAGGGGCACTTCTTCGGCGCTGCCATCGGCGTTGTAGAGGATTTCCATGATGTTGATCTTGACGAAGGCGGTGCTGTCGCCACCGTTGAACACCCGTTTCAAATAGGTGCTTTTATCACCGTCCAGGTAGTCGTAGACCACGCCCACGTTGATGTTCGGCCCGGCAACCGCCAGGGGCATGAACACACCCAAACCAATCGCTGCCAATAGAGTTTTCATAACCATTTACCTTATTCAATTGAATGCTTGGCCTAGACTTCCGAATCCCAGATCACCGTGACCGTTCCGGCGTAGCGATCAGGCGCCCCTGGCGCAAACATCGGCTCCACTTCACTGGCCGGTATCTCGAAATGCAGGGTTCCCGGCCCGCGGTCCACGTAATAGTTCGAGGTGAACAGGTGGGTGCCGCTGCCATCCAGCAGCAAGGGTTTGCGTTTGACCGGCTAGCCGCTTTCATCACCAATCCCGCCCGGCAGGCTCACGGCAATGTTCAGCGGCACGGTTTCTCCCGACGCCGCTTGCAGGCCGCAGGTGTTGCCCATGGGGAACTGGCATTCCAGCTGTATCTTGAAGGGCGAGGACGAGCCGATGATGAACGTCTGGTCGCGAAACAGCCGTGTTGGCCGGCGGCCCTGTTGCACCCACGCCTGCCAGCCGCCCTGGGGAATCAACTCGATACGATCGCCGCCCGGAGGCACCTCGACTTTCAGGATATGTTCGACACTCAGGACAAAGTTGAGGGTGACGTCACTCTCGCGGGGCACTACCCGATCACCAGGGTCGAAATCCATGCCAGGCCCGGCGGTGTACACCATGGTGCCGCGGTAAACGCCCGTGGGCATGCCAAGTGGCTTGGGCGTTCGCAACTCATAGCCGAACTGGAGATAGCGATACTCAAAGTTGGGCAAGTCAACCAGCGCCTGGGTCGCGCACGCTCCAGCGTTTTCGGGCACCAGCCAAAAAAACACAACGAACCAACTGGTGCCGTTCAGCCCCCCGGAGGGCAACACGGCGCCCGCCAGTGCCTGGCGCAATCCGCGATACATGTTTTTTTTCATTTCTAGACTTCCGAATCCCAAATCACAGTGGCGGTACCCGAGTAACGATCAGGTGCCCCCGGCAAAAACATCGGTTCCATCGTGCTGGCCGGGATTTCAAAATGCAGGGTTCCCGGTCGGCGCTCCAGGTAATACGTGGGGCTGAACACACGGGTACCGCTGCCATCGAGCAGCAAGGGGCGCCGGTCGACCTTCTGGCCGGTTTCATCGCCCACCCCGAAGGGCAGGCTGACGGCGATATTCAACGGCACGGTCTCACCCGAAGGCGCTTGCAGGCCGCAGGTATTGCCCACGGGGAACTGACATTGCAGCTCCATCTTGAAACGCCCGGACGACCACATATTGAACGTCTGGTCGCGGAAC
The DNA here is from genome assembly GCF_024807515.1 of Pseudomonas sp. BIGb0558. Lineage (NCBI taxonomy): Bacteria > Pseudomonadati > Pseudomonadota > Gammaproteobacteria > Pseudomonadales > Pseudomonadaceae > Pseudomonas > Pseudomonas sp. BIGb0558. The sequence goes on along the minus strand of NZ_JANUEW010000022.1, from coordinate 74,124 downwards.
AAACGCGTAGGTCGACGGCCCTGTTGTACCCAGGATTGCCAGCCGCCCTGGGGGACCAGTTCGATACGGTTGGCGCCGGGTGGAATCTCGACCTTGAGATGGTGTTGCACGTCCAGGGTGAAATTGAGGAGGAGTTCGCTGTCGTTGGGCAGCATGACGTCGCCCAGGTCGAAGTCTTTTCCCGGCCCGACCGAATACGTGACGGCCCCCTTGTATTCACCTATCGACATGCCCAGTGGGTTGGGTGTGATCAGCTCGTAGGCAAAGTCCAGGTAGTCGTAGGTCATCCACGGAATATTGAAACGGGCCTGCTTGGCGCAGTCTCCGACAACCGGCGTTAACCAGAAAAACTGATAGTAGTTGCCCGAATAGGCTCCGAGCGGGGAAGAGCGGCAGGGCGCTGGAGCGCCCACCCACCTTGACCCCCACAACAGCTGGTGAGCTTGCAATGCCGTTACACCACCGCCGACAAGGTCAACAACCGGGTCAATCCCGGAAATTCGCACCTGGAGCGTCTCTGTCTCCCCGGTCGCAGTGTGGGTCACCATCAATTCACGCCACTGGGCCGGGACACTGAACATGGCACCCTGCCGGGGTGATGTGTGCAAGGGCTCAATCGGCCCGCTGGAATCAAACCGCAGCGGCACACGCAAACTGAAACTTTTGATGGCCGCACACTGCACGGGATAGGACGCGCAGAAACCACTGTTCGGCGTTTTGTTTTCAAAGGTATTGAAATTGGGCCTCGCGGGGTCCGGCTTGAACTCGGCACGAATCGCCACTTCCGCCGCCTGGGCTGGCAGCGTTGCCCCACCCAACAAGCCAGCGAGCACCAGGCTCGCAACCTTGTACTTGAGCAGTTGGCTTAAGGCATCAGCGAACAGCCCGGTTTTTTTGTTTGGCATGATTAGACTTCCGAATCCCAAATCACAGTAGCGGTACCCGAGTAACGATCAGGTGCCTCCGGCAAAAACATCGGTTCCATCGCGCTGGCCGGGATTTCGAAATGCAGGGTTCCCGGTCGGCGCTCCAGGTAATACGTGGGGCTGAACACACGGGTACCGCTGCCATCGAGCAGCAAGGGCCGACGGTCGACCTTCTGGCCGGTTTCATCGCCCAGCCCGAAGGGCAGGCTGACGGCGACATTCAACGGCACGGTCTCACCCGAAGGCGCTTGCAGGCCGCAGGTATTGCCCACGGGGAACTGACATTGCAGCTCCATCTTGAAGCGCCCGGACGACCAGATATTGAAGGTCTGGTCACGGAACAGACGCGTGGGCCGGCGCCCCTGGCTCAGCCACGCTTGCCAGCCGCCCTGGGGCACCAGCTCGACCTTGTTGCCGCCGGGCGGCAATTCGATCTTGAGCAGATGCTGCACATCCAGGGTGAAGTTCAGGGTCAGCTCGCTGTCGCTGGGTAGCATGATGTCGCCCAGGTCGAAGTCTTTTCCCGGGCCGACGGTGTACGTCAGGCTGCCTGTGTACTCTCCGGTGGACATCCCTAATGGGTTGGGCGTGACCAGCTCATAGGCAAAGCTCACCCTCTCATAACTCAACGAGGCAAGATTGAACCGCGCCTGCCGGGCACACACCGCCTCCACCGGCGTCAGCCAGAAATAGGTGAAGCTGAAATTCCCCCTCGAACCATTTGAGAGCAGCCTGCAGGGGGGCGCCGCACTTGTCGTCCAGTTTGACCCGGTCCACAACATGTCGTGAGCCTGAAAGTCCGACACGCCACCGCCAACAAGATTGACAACGTCGTCCGGCAAACGAACCGTTGAACCAAACCCGGAAATACGCACGCGAACGGTTTCAGTCGCACCGGTTTCGCTGCGCACGACGGTCAAATCACGCCACTGGGCCGGAACATTCAACATTGCTCCCTGCCGGGGTGACGGGTGAAAAGCAGCAATGGCAGCAGAAGACGTGAATACCAGCGACGGCGCCAAACTGAACATTCCCGCCAACTCGCACGCAAGAATGTTTACGGAGCAATAACCCGTTGAGGGCGTTTTGTTTTCAAAAATATTCAGATGAGGCTTGGCAGGGTCTGGCTTGAACTCAGCGCGGATCTCCATTACCGCCGCCGCGACCGGCAGTGCAAGGCCGCCCAGTACACTGCCCATAAGACAGAGAAATACCAGGTTCACCTCACCACATGGTTTGTTCATGGCAATCACTTAACCCGCCCTCGCTGTGTTCGGGGAGGTCTCGGCCAACGTGTCCGGCGTGCAACGCAAGTCCCCGATCATCAACACATTGTTTTCACTGCGGGCGTTGGCCGTGTCCAGGCGGAACTGGCACAGCAACTGGTTGCCATGGCGCACTTCCAGGGTCGGCGAGCCGGCGTTCATTTCCATGGAGAAAAACCCGTCCACCTCGCTCACCCCGCGGCTGGCGTGGTTGATGATGTGGTGGCCCTTGAGCGGCTGGCCCTGGGGGTCGATCAGCCGACCGAGCACCGTCACGGTGCGCATCACGTTGACCTTGCGGTAGTCCACCCCGCCCTTGTTCATGTGATACGCAATGCGGGGCGGCTGGATGGTCGCGGCCGGCCCGTGGTTGCCGTGAAAATCGAAGCTTACCGAGCTGTTCTTGTAGGCCGTGAGCGGGATGAAGTTGCGGCCCGGCTTGAGCACGGTGTCGCCACCGGTGAGGTCGTCGGCGTGGAGGACGATATCGTCGACGTCGGACTCGACATCAATGATCATCCCCGCGCCGCGCCCGTGGTGCTGGCTGGTAAGGACCATCTTTTGCCCGCCCACGGCGAAGGTGTTGTCCAGATTGAGGCCACCGGTGAGGTTGCCGTTGAACGAGGAGCGCTGGAAAAACCCATCGCCGTACAGGCCGTCAGTCTGGAAGCTGGCCATGCCCGACAGCCCTGCGCCATACACATCGGCCAGGGCCGTGGCGGATACGCTTTGCAGGAAGTGGCCTTGCAGGTCGCGACGGTAGGTCAGCGAACCGTTGTTGTCGCGCCCCCCCTCGCGGGCGGTGCGGGTGCCGATACTGCCCGACCAGTGCTCCCCCGGCCCCCCGAGGGCCAGGCTCATGCTGAAGTCGATACCGCGATTGCGCTGGCTGCCACTGCTGAAACTGCCGGGGCGGTCAAACAGCGACAGGCGCCAGTTGGCATCGCTGCCAAACAAAAAGGTGCGCTGGTTCCACCCCAGGTCCACGCCGACGCCCTCGGTGTTACCCGTGCTGTGGGACACCCGGGTACTCAGGGAATTCTTGGCGTCAAGGCGATGGTTGAGGGACAGCGAGGAGTTGCTGGTCTGCCCGGTAAAGGTTCGGGCATGACGAATGCGGGTGCCGTCGGGCAGGGTGTCATAGCTGTCGCGGGTGTCCAGCCAACTGCGGGTGTGGTTGAACACGATGCTGCCGGAACGGTAAGCGTAGAGTCCGTTGAGGTCGACACCGGTGCCGTAGGTTTCGGTCTGGTAGATGTTGGCGTACAGGCTGGCGGTTTCGGCCAGGCTCCAGTCGATGGAGGTGCCCAGTTGCAGCGTGTCCTGCACCTGGCGCCCCGACAAGCCGAGAATCACCCGGGGATGGGCCAGGTAATTGATCGACGCACCGGCGGTCAGCTGGTCGCCGGACTGGCGTTCCCAGTTACTGAGCAAACCGCTTTCACGCCCGGCAAACAGGTTGTAGCGCCAACGCTCATCGTTGTTGCGCCAATTGTTGGGCTTGTACACCAGCTCCGAGGTGGTGCTGGTGACGATGCCATCCTCCAGCAGACGCACTTCCACCTCGTAGATGCCGCCGGGCAACGAGCGGGTGTCGAGGCTCTGCAAACCCGCCGCCACCTGCTGGGTATTGATCAACAGGCCGTTGCGGTAAATCTCCACCGAACCCTGGCGGTTGGCGGTGACATAGACAGGGTAGACACTGGGCTTTGGGTTGTTGACCGCCAGGCTGTCGGAGCTGCCATACATCACGCCGATGGTGGTGTCGGGAGCAGAACCGAACGTACGGATCTGGCGGGTAAGGCCTTCGGAACTGGGGGTAAAGTAGCCCAGGCGGAAAAAATTACCCTCCAGCTCACGCTGGGTGTAGAGCTCGTACACAGAGTGGTACAGCTTGTTTTCGTCGGGGCCGCCGAGGCGCGAGAACTGCATGTTCAGCGCCTGGCTCCAGTTGCCCAGGCTGCTGCTGGCCTCCAGGCCATAACGCCCGCCCAGCGCCTCGCCCTGGCCACCGTTGAGGTTCAACTGATTACGCACGATCAGGCCATGGCTGCCATCGGCGGGCAAGTCGTAGTAGCGGCGAGCTTCAATTTCACGCTCGGCGCTTTCAGTGAGCAAAGAAACCAGCGAGTTTTCCAGGTTGTAGTGCACCGCCAGCAAGCCCTCCGGGCAGTTGCGCTCACAGGCACCCAGTGCCACACCCTGCTTGAGGTAAGCGTCCCAGGTATCGTGCTGGTGGGGTTTTAATGAACTTTCCTGATGGTCGGTAAAATTCAGCAAGGTCAGGCGATCGTCTCGAGACAGGACAACCATCGCCTCACCAATAAAATGTTGGTCCAGTTCCACCCGTACTGCCAGGGGCACGTCAAAGAAGTGTTCTTCAAAGTCTGCCGGCAAGCCTTTGGCTTGAGCCAACAAACTTCTGGGTGTTGTACCGCCGGGAGCGGCCCATGCACTTGCGCACATCAATAAGGCAAGCGCTGCCGCGATGGGAGTCATCGGGAACATGAAAGAAATACTCAACTTTCTAACGACCAGATCAATAAAGACCGATCGACCGGCAAGTGCCCTGCCGATCGGAAAAGGCTAAGAAGCAACGCGCTTTCTTAGTTACCCGTTATGGCGCCGGTGGTACCCGCGGAACACTGTCGAACACCACGACCATGCTGGTGGTGAACAGGCCGTTTTGGGTGTCTGCGGGTTTGGCAGGCGTGATCACCATGTCGGCCTGGGTGCCAGGAGTCGACGATGCATCATCGACCACTTGCTTCGACGTACCGTCCAGCGTAACGCCGTTGAAGGTGGTGGTCAGCGCGATTGCACTGCTGCCATTGGACAGCGATGCCGGGCCGCCTTCGATGTACGCCGCGATGTGGCCATCGGTGTTTTTCACATCGTAGACAGCGCGCAAGGTGTTCAAATTGCCCGTGATGGTGTTGTAGTTCATGGTTTCCGCCACACCGAAGTTCGGATCGCGAGGCTGGGCATGGAACTGCTTGGTGGGGATGTTTGCAGAGATGTTGATGGTGCTGGTGGCTTCGCCCGCAGCAAAGACACTGCCGGCACCCAGCAGCGAGACGGCCAGGGAAGCGGCGATTACCGAAGTTTTGAACATGTCTAAGTACCTGTAGATTTCAGTTTGAGAGTGCGTGAACAGCCGAGGGGCTGGTTGAACGCCACAACAGTATCTACAAGAACTTGGAAAGATTAAGTCGGGCAACTCCGATAAACACGTAGCCAAATAATACAATTGGCCAGTTGAAAAAAACCGGAATACGAACAAAGCCCGTCATTGACCGTAAGAACTAGACTACATGACAGTTTTGTTAGTCATGGAATCACCTGTAAGCAAAATACTACAAGCCTCTCTAGTTTGCACAATACATAAATACATGAGCACTTTGGTTCTACTTACTTGCTCCCTGTATAGATCAGTTGGTGATTCTTTGACGGCCTTAGTTCCATTTTTTGCCATCCTGCCTTCGACCGCTCGTCAGGTGAGCTTGCCCGCCACAAAAGATATATCTTAAGTTATGTCTAACCAAACGAGAGAGCATTGACCATGAGAGACCCTCATTCCCACCGCCCGCACGGTGACGGCCGCGACGGCTTCGAAAAACGCCCGGGCCGCGAACGCGGCGGCCGCGGCCCACGGGTCTTCGCCCCCGGCGACCTGAAACTGCTGCTGCTGGCGTTGATCGCCGAACAGCCGTGCCACGGCTACGACCTGATCCGCCAGATCGAAGGCCTGTTCGACGGCGCCTACAGCCCCAGCCCCGGCGTGATCTACCCGACCCTGACGTTCCTTGAAGAAAGCGAACTGATCACCGGCGACGCCGAGGGCGGAAAAAAACGCTACACAATCACCGACGCCGGACGTCTTTCCTTAAGTGAGCAAGCCATTGCCCTGGAAGGCGTACGCATGCGTATCGACGTGAGCAAGCGCTCCCTGCGCGGCCACGACCGCCCCGCCGAAATTCACGAGGCGGTGCACAACCTGCGCCATGCCTTGCAACTGCACCACGGACGCTGGAGCCCGGAAGAAATCGTCCGGGTGGCCGCCCTGCTCAACACCACGGCCCAGGCCATCGTCGACGGCCCGGCTGTTCAACCCGTACCGGAGCAAGCCCAATGACTGAACCCAACAAACTCGAAATCCACCGCGTCATGCACGAGATCAAACGCCGCCGCCTGGAGGTGCTGAGGGTGGTCGATATCACCCCGCGCATGCGCCGCATCACTGTGGGCGGCCCTGAGTTGACGGGGTTTGTGAGCCTGGGCAGCGACGATCACATCAAGCTGCTGTTCCCGCAGAACGCCGCCGAAGTGGCGGCACTGGAGAGCCCGACGTTCAGTATCAAGGATGCCGAGTACCTCGCCATGCGCGACTACACCCCGCGTCGCATCGACCTGGCGAACAACGAGCTGGACATCGACTTCGTGCTGCACGGCGACGGCCCTGCGTCCACCTGGGCCGATCAGGTTCAAGTCGGCCAGCGCCTGTACATCGGCGGGCCACGGGGCTCGTTGATCGTGCCGGATATCTTCGACAGCTACCTGCTGATCGGCGATGAAACCGCACTGCCCGCCATCGGCCGTCGTCTGGACGAGTTGCCGGCCGGGCGCATGGTGTTGGCCGTGGTTGAAATCGCGAATGCGGCGGAACAGCAGACACTGAACAGTGCCGCCGATGTGGAAGTGATCTGGGTAATACGCGGCCAGGATGACCTGGTGGAAACAGTGCGTAACCTGACCCTGCCGAGCGGTTCGCTGTACAGCTTCGTCGCCACCGAAGCCAAGCTGTCACGCCAGGTACGGCGGGTGCTGCTGGACACGCACCAGATCAATGAAGACGCGCTCAAGGCCGTGGGTTACTGGCGCGCCGACGGCAGCGACGAATAACCTGTGGCGAGGGAGCTTGCTCCCGTTGGGCTGCGCAGCAGCCCCAAAAGCTTAGGGCCGCTACGCGCCCCAACGGGAGCAAGCTCCCTCGCCACATTAACCGCGTGGTCTGGCTAGAAATTTATCCAGCCCCACCACGGCCAACGCCACCAGCACGAACCCCGCCAGAATCCCCCCGGCATTGATAAACACCTGTGGATAACCCAGCGTGTCCACATCAATGAACGGGTACTGATACAGCCCCCACACATACCCGCGCAACAACGCATAGGCGAAGTACACCAGCGGGTAAATCACCCACAGCCCGATGTGCCTGAGCCGCAGGCTGCCCTTGGGCACGCAGCACCACCAATACACCACGAACACCAGCGGCATCACGTCGTGCAGCAACTCGTCCGCCACAAACTGCACGCCCGCAGGCGCCCACATATGCCGCAGCAACAGGCTGTAGGCGAGGCTGACCACGACGATACTCACGGCAATCCCACTGCTCACCACGGGCCCGAGAAAAAACCGGCTCGCCGCGGTTTGGCGTTGCACCCAGGCATGGGTCAACACCACCGCCACCAGGGTGTTGGTGAGCACGGTGAAGAAGCTGAAAAAATTCACCAGGCCTGGCAACAGGCTGGCGCCATCAATCCAGCGGAAATAGAAAATGATGTACTGCTGCAGCGCCAGGCCAGCCCAACCGCCGAGGGCTGCCAGGCCGATAAGGTGACGTTTCACCTCAGTCCTCAACCGGCCGTTTGGTGCGCATCAACTTCAGGTACAAGCCTTCGACCTTCTCCCGTGCCCACGGCGTCTTGCGCAGGAACGACAGGCTCGACTTGATGCTCGGGTCACTGGAAAAACAGCGGATGTTGATGCGCTCGGCCAGGCCTTCCCATTGGTAATGCGCCACCAGTGCGGTGAGGACCTGTTCCAGGGTGACGCCGTGCAGTGGGTCTTTGTTTGTCGCGGTCATGCCGGGCCTTTTGCAAAAAAGAAGAAAACGAAGCCGCGCACCTTAGCGGACGGGCCGGGCCGGTGGAAGCACCGCTTTAACTGTAGACGCATAAACCTGTAGGAGCCGGCTTGCCGGCGATGGCGGTCTGGAGCCCTGCAGCGCTCACGGGAACGCCATCGCCGGCAAGCCGGCTCCTACAGGGTTTTCGGGAAAGTTCCCCTTGGCAGGGAAAAAAGTGATGTTATATTGTAACGATAACTATCAAAGGGTATCGAATCCCTTACCGTCTTCAGCCTTCTCTTTTTTGCCGTTTGCCAAGGAACGACCGATGTCCCTCTCTTCTCTCTGGCGCCTCACCCCGCTGGCCGCCGCCCTGTTGATCACCTCCCAGGCCAACGCCCTGGAGCTGCAACCCCAAGTCATCACCGGCAACCCGTTGGGCAGCGAAACCCTCGCCTCGCCCACCACTGTGCTGGAAGGCGATGACCTGACCCTGCAACAAAAAGGCAGCCTGGGTGAAACCCTGAACAAGCAGCCCGGCGTGTCTTCGTCGTACTTCGGCCCGGGTGCCAGCCGGCCGATCATTCGTGGCCAGGACGGCGACCGCATTCGCCTCCTGCGCAACGGCGTCGGCGCGCTGGACGCTTCGTCGCTGTCCTATGACCACGCCGTGCCGCTGGACCCGGTCAACGTCGACCGCATCGAAATCGTGCGCGGCCCGGCCGCCCTGCTGTATGGCGGCAGCGCCATCGGCGGCGTGGTCAACACCTTCGACAACCGCATCCCCACCGAAGCCATCGAAGGCATCCACGGTGCCGGTGAGTTGCGCTACGGCGGCGCCGACACCACCCGCAGCAGTGCAGGCAAACTGGAAGCCGGCAATGGCACCTTCGCCCTGCACCTGGACGCCAGCGCGCGGGAATTCAACGACCTGAAAATCCCCGGTTTTGCCCGCAGCCGCCACGCACCGGAAAGTGAAGACGGCGAAGGCAAGAACGGCCGCCTGGGCAACAGCAACGGGCGTCAGGACGGCGGCGCGGTCGGCGGTTCCTACACCTGGGACGACGGTTACGCCGGGCTGTCCTACAGCAACTACGACAGCAACTACGGCTCCCCGGCCGAGCAGGACGTGCGCATCCGCATGAAGCAGGATCACTACGCCTTTGCGTCCGAGATCCGCAACCTGCAAGGCCCGTTCACCTCGGTCAAACTCGACGCCGGCTACACCGACTACAAGCACATGGAAATCGAAGGCGGCGAGACCGGCACCACCTTCAAGAACAAGGGCTACGAAGCCCGGGTTGAAGCCCGGCACTTGCCAATCGGGCCGTTCAACGGCGTGGTGGGCGCGCAGGTCAGCCGCAATGAATTCTCGGCCCTCGGTGAAGAAGCCTTCGTGCCGCAGACCGACACCAATGCCGGCGCGCTGTTTATCCTCGAAGAAATGCAGGCTACCGAGCGCCTCAAGCTGAGCCTCGGCGGGCGCCTGGAACACACCAACGTCGACCCGGACGGCAAAGGCAACGAGCGCTTCGCCAATGCCAACAAGTCCGCCGACTTCACCGCCGGCAGCCTGTCGTCCGGCGCGGTGTATACGCTGACGCCGATCTGGTCCCTGGCCGCCACCCTCGGCTACACCGAACGCGCCCCGACGTTCTACGAGCTGTATGCCAACGGCGCCCACGTCGCCACCGGCACCTACGAGCTGGGGGACGCCAACCTGTCGAAGGAAAAAGCCGTGTCCAGCGACCTGGCACTGCGCTTTGACAATGGCACCCACAAGGGCAGCTTCGGGGTGTTCTACAGCCACTTCTCCAACTACATCGGCCTGCTGGGCAGCGGTCGTACCTTGAATGACGAAGGCGAGGAAGACGCCGGCGGCATCCCTGAGTACAAATACTCCGGCGTGCGTGCGCGTTTCACAGGGTTTGAAGCCCAGGACCACATCAAGCTGGGAGAAGGCGCCTACGGCAAGTTCGCACTGGAGCTGTCGGGTGATTACACCCGCGCTACCAACCTGGACACGGGTGAAGCGCTGCCACGGATTGCGCCGTTGCGTTTGAACAGCGGCTTGTTGTGGGAGCTGGATCGCTGGCAGGCGCGGATTGATGTGGAGCATGCGGCGGGCCAGGGCCGGGTGCCGGATAACGAAAGCGGCACCGACGGCTACACCACCTTGGGTGCCAGCGCCGGCTACCGCTTCAATGTGGGTGGCAGCCAGTGGCTGGCGTTTGTGAACGGTGAGAACCTGACGAACCAGACCGTGCGGTATGCCAGTTCGATCCTGCGGGACATTGCCCCGGCACCGGGGCGGAGTGTGCAGGTGGGTCTGCGTACCACCTTCTAAAAGCTGATTGAAACCTCTGTGGCGAGGGAGCTTGCTCCCGCTGGAGTGCGTAGCGCTCCTACTATTTTGGGGCCGCTGCGCAGCCCAGCGGGAGCAAGCTCCCTCGCCACAATAAGCACCGTTGCTACAGTCGCGGTGCTAACGCTTAGCTAGTACCGCGCATCCACCGGCTTACCTCCCTTAGGCCAATCCTTAACCTTGTCCGGGAAATCCGGGCGAGGTTGTTGGGAGAAGTACGCCGCCACATCCACCGCCTCCTGATCCGACAAACCGCCCTGCCCCAACGGGAATTTCTCGTGGAAGCCGATCGGCATATTGCGTTTGACGAACGCCGCCGCCGTATACAACCGCGCCATCCCCGCCCCGATATTGAACGACTGCTCGCCCCACAACGGCGGGTACACCAGCTCGCCATCCGCCCGCGTCAAACCCTGGCCATTGTCGCCATGGCACACCGCGCATTGCCTGGCGTACACCTGCTTGCCATTCTCCATGTCCGGCTTGATCGCCGGGTCGACCTTGCCTACTCCGCGCCCCGCCACTTTGTCTTCCGGTTCAGTGTTGTTTTTCATCCAGTCGAAATAAGCCACCATCGCCTGCATATCCGCCGATTCCGGGGGCAATGGCTTGCCGTTCATCGAGCGCCGGAAGCAGCCGTTGATCCGCTCTTCCAGGCTCACCACCTTGCCCGCACGCGGCGCATAGCTGGGAAAAAACGCCGAGACGCCCACAAACGGCGAACCATCTGCCACGGTGCCTGCGTTGAGATGGCAACTGGTGCAGTTCAGCGAGTTGCCCACGTTATTGGGCAGCAGCTCCTTGGTTTGCAGGTGCAAGCGCATGCCGCGTACCACCTGATCAGCATTCGGCGCCGCCAACAATTCAGCCAGGCGCGGGGTTTCAAACGCTGAAGAATCAGTGGTGACCGGGTTGAGCTGGCCGCGCATTTTTTTCACTTGGGCAGCCGTGATGGGCGTGCCTTCGTTGCCCCAACTGCTGCGCACAAAGCTGAGGATTTCAGCGATCTCCTGATCCGCCAGCCGGGCAAACCCCGGCATGGTGTAGACCCGTGGATGGGTTGCCGTCTCAGCGGTTTCCCAGCCGGTAAGGGTGATGTGCAGCAGTGAGGTCGGGTTGTTCGAAGCGACGCCTGGGTTGCCCGCCAGCCGTGGGAACAAGCCTTTCACCCCGCCCCCGTCGCTGCGGTGGCAGTCGCTGCAAAACTGCATATAACCCAGGCCGCCACGGCTGGTGAACAGGTCCTGCGGCGGCGCGACGGGTTCGTGGGCCACGGCGGGCATCGGCAGGTCGTCCTTGCCCGGCGGCAGGGATTTCAAATAGGTCGCGATGGCCGTCAAGTCGGCATCGGTGAAGTGCTGGGTACTGTGGTGAATCACATCGGCCATGTTGCCGGAGACCGTGGCAAAGCGGTTCTGCCCGGTCTTGAGCAATTGCACGGTGTCGTCCACCGTCCACAGGTTGCGCAGGCTCAGGGCACGCCAGTGTTCGACGGTCTCCCCGGCCAGGTAATGCCGACCGCTGCGGCCGGCATCGCTCAAGGCTTTTTCCTGGAACGCGATGCCACGCGGGGTGTGGCAGGAGCCGCAGTGGCCAAGGCCCTGGACCAGATAGGCGCCACGGTTGAGCACTTCATCCTTTGCGGGGTCAGGCACGAACGCTTGCGTGTCGAGGAACGCAAAATTCCACAACGCCAGGCCCCAGCGCTGGTTGAACGGGAAGCCCATCTCGGCGTCCAGGTTGGGTTTGCTCACCGGCTCCACGCCCTGCATCAGGTAGGCGAACAAGGCACGCATGTCGTCTTCGCTCATCTTCGCGTAGGACGGATACGGCATCGCCGGGTACAGGTTCTGCCCCGCCGGCGTCACGCCTTCACGCATTACCCGGTCGAACTGTTCGAAGGTGTACTGGCCGATGCCGGTGTCGCGATCCGGGGTGATGTTGCTCGAATAAATCGTGCCCATCGGCGTGCTCAGCTCCAGCCCGCCCGCCATGGGCGCGCCTTGCTTGGCGGTGTGGCAGGCGATGCAGTCGCCCAGTTGGGCAACGTATTTGCCCTGTTCGATCAGCGTGGGGTCGGCTTGGTTGGCGTGCAGGGGAAGAGACAGACACAGCATCACCCCCACAAGGCCCAGACGTGACAGGGGAACAATCATCGCACTATTCCTTTAATAACCCGGGCCTGGGGTGGTCCCCTCGGCGCAGGTCTGCAATCGTTTTTATTGGGTCATCAGGCGGATAACCGGGGCATGGTCAGCCCCAGCTTCGTTGTAGCGGATTTTTTGCGGGCGGCCCTTGATGTGGATCAGGCGCGATGTTCTACAGTGGAACTCACGTTGGCTAATTAACGCGGGCATCGATGTCGGCGAGGAGAGCAAGGATGCGTTATTCACCCTTTGTCGCGCGCATTGGCGGCGAGTCCGTCAGTGCCTGGGATATTCACTACACCGCCGCCGAAGCCCAGCATCGCGGCGAAGACGTGATTGTGCTCAGTGTCGGCGACCCGGACTTCGCCACAGACAACGCGATATGCGAAACCGCTGTCGATGCCCTGCGCGCTGGCGACACCCATTACACCCATGTGCTCGGTCGCCCGAAACTGCGGGAGGCTATCGCCGCCAGGCAGAGCCTGCTGCAAGGGGTTGCGGTGCACGCCGACAATATTGCCCTGGTAGCCGGCGCGCAGAATGGCCTGTTTGCGGCCTGCCTGTGCCTGTTCAGCCACGGCGATGAAGTGCTGGTGCCAGCGCCGATGTACCTGACCTACGAAGCCTGTGTCCATGCCTCGGGGGCACGCCTCACAACCGTCGAGCAACCGGCTGCCAACGGCTTTCGCCTGACCCGCACCGCGCTGCAAGCCGCCATTACCGACAAGACCCGGGGCATCGCCCTCGCCACACCGTGCAACCCCACCGGGAATGTCTACAGCCGCGAAGAGCTGGAAGCCGTTGCCGAAGTGGCACGCGCCTATGACCTGTGGGTGATTTGCGATGAGGTGTACGGCCAGCTCGTCTATGACGAGCAACACCTGAGCATCAGCTCATTGCCCGGCATGGCCGAACGTACGGTGGTGCTCAACAGCCTGTCGAAAAGCCACGCCATGACCGGCTGGCGGGTAGGCTGGGTGGTCGGCCCGCCGACGTTGATCAGCCATCTGGAGAACCTGCTGCTGTGCATGCTTTATGGCTTGCCGGGGTTTATCCAGGCGGCGGCCATCAAGGCACTGGAACTGGATGAAGCCCTGGTCGGCAATGCCCGCACGGTGTATCGGCGCCGGCGTGACCTGGTGGTGAACGAGTTGCGTGCAATCAGTGCGCTGGACTGCCGAGTCCCCCAGGCCGGTATGTTCATGCTCGTGGACGTGCGCCGTACAGGGCTTACGGGCCGGGACTTTGCCTGGCAACTGTATCGCCAGACCGGCGTATCGGTGCTGGACGCCCAGGCCTTTGGCCCCAGCGCCGAAGGGTTTGTAAGGGTGTCGTTTACCGTCGCCGATGACACGCTCAAGGAAGCTTGCCGACGCATTGCCGGGTTCGTTGAAGGGCTTGGGGCCACTTTACGTGTTCGCCGATAACAGGCATAACACGCCCTTTGCCCCGTTCGAAGGACTGCCATGTCTCAAGGATTGACCTATCGCCAGGCCCACCTGGACGACCTGCACACCCTGTGCGTGCTCGGCCAGCCGCTGAACCGCCTGCACCACCAGGAACGGCCCGATATCTACCGTGACGCCACCGACCAGGTGGAGCGCGACCAGTCCCATTGGCGGCCCTGCCTCACCAGCCGGGTCCAGGCGGTGTTTCTGGCCGAGCGGCAGGGTGCGGGGGTCGGGTTTATCACCGCGCAGATCATCGAGACGGCCAGCCCGTTGCTGCAACCGCTGCGCGTCGCCCGGATCGGCTCGATCTGCGTGCTGGAGGCACAACGTGGCCAGGGCATTGGCCGCGAACTGATGACACTCGCCGAACGCTGGGCGATCCGCCAGGGCGCCGGGGATCTGCGCCTGACCGTCTGGGCCTTCAACGAACCGGCCCAGCGGCTGTATGAAGAGTTGGGCTATGAAAAGCGCGCCTTCGAAATGGGCAAGCGCCTCGGTTAAATCGGTGGACAAGCCGGCGGGCGATCAAGCTGCGACGGGCGTTGGCGTCATTCAGCCGCGATGAGGGCATTGTGCTGCCTTGACCTGATCCCCCTCCCCGCTGAAAATGCGCGACGCTTTTCCCGTCTCCCCGTTTACTGAAGTAGTGAAATTTCAATGTCTGATTCCCGTACCGAAGAATCCGTAGTCGCCTTGCAATCCAAAGCTGAATACGAAAACGCCATCAATCTTTCACAGCACGTGCCGGCGGCCAAGACCATCAGCGAGATGGTGCTGGACGCGTTCCACACCTCCAAGGAAAGCGACCAGATCCGCGAACTGCGCGTGGCCATCCGCCAGGCCCATGACGCTTTCGACGACGACAAGGCCTACGACCTGATGGGCGAGCTCAAGCAGCTCAAGGACGCCGAAGCCGCCGACAACGCCGCCCTCGAAGACCTCAACACCAAGTTCTCCATCAGCCGCATCCTGTCCAGCTTCAAGGACGACCCGCAGTTCCAGGAGCTGGTCTACGGCCTGGCCCTCAAGGTGCTGAACCAGACCCACCAGGCCATCAGCAACCCGAGCGCCGGCAAAGGCAAGGCTTCCCGCCCGAAGAAGGAAGCGGAAGTGTTCGCCATCAGCAAGGACGGCATCAGCGTCACCCTGCCGATGCGTTCGCCGCGCTCCAAGCCGAATGTCGATCGCGAGGCGTTTGAGTTCCTCGGTTTCAGCTTTGTGGGTGAAGGTGACGAGGCGGAACTGGAAGTTGAAACCTTTGTGGATAACTCGGGCGCCGAGCAGCCACTGACGCGTAAAAGCATCATCACCGCGCTGCAGCAGCAGACCGCGTTTGATGGGTACAGCATCGCCCAGCAGTAACTCGATCTGAATGTGGGAGCGGGCTTGTGTGGGAGCTGGCTTGCCTGCGATAGCATCACCTCGTTGCACCTGACACTGCGAGGTGCCTGCATCGCGGGCAAGCCCAGCTCCCACATTGACCCTGCGCCCCCGCAAATTCAGCCTACGACCTGAGCCGCAAACACCTCGCGAAACCGCTGCATCTCCTCAGCGTTGCCCACGGTGACCCGCACCCACTGCGGCCAGTTTTTCCACACGCGCCCAATCTTCACGCCCTGTTCACCCAGCCGCTCGATGACCTGCTCCGCCGGACGGCGCACGTCAATCATGAAGCAGTTGCTGTGAGACACCGTGCAGGTGAATCCCCGGTTTTTCAGCCAGGCCACCGTCTCATCCCGCAACCGTGTATTCAGCGCCTTGCGCGCAGGCACCAGTTGCGCATCCGCGAGGCTCGCGCGGCCGGCGAGCAAGCTGGCCGCGGCCGGCACGTTGTCCCCGCCAAACACCGCCAACTGTTCCAGCAACGCCGGATGACCAATGGCCAGCCCCAGGCGCGCGCCGGCCAGGCCATAGATTTTCGAGAACGTACGCAACACCAGCAAGTCGTCATGGTCCTTGACCCAGGCCACGCAACTGGGCGCATCGCTGAAGTCGATATAGGCCTCGTCCACCAGCAAAATGCTGCCTTTGGGTTTGTTCGCCAGGGCCTGCTCAATGGCCTTCGCAGGCGTGAGGGTGCCGGTGGGATTGTTCGGGTTGCAGAGGTAGATCAGGCCGGGCTGGCGGTCAACGGCGAGCATCGCGGAAAGGTCGTGGGCATGGTCGGCGGCAAGGTCCACTTCATGCACCCTGGCCTTGCGTGACTCGGCGGCCTGGCGCGGCACTTCGTAGGAAGGCGTGGCCATCACCAGGCTGCGAGTTTCGCTGGTAAACGCCAGCACCGCGTAACGCAACGCGGCCATGGAGCCGGCGAACACCGCCACCTGTTCGTCGGAAATCCCCTGCTGCTGGGCAAATTGTTCGGCCAGCGCGTACATGTCCGGGTACGGATAGCGCCCCGAAACGGCAATGCCGCGCTGCATGGCCTGCCGCGCGGCCGGCGATGGGCCGTAGGGGCTTTCGTTGTAGTTGAGCAGTACCTCGGACGACGCAGCGGCAGGGCTTGCCTCTGCCCAGTCCAGGCGCCCCAGCAACGGCAAGGCCGCGCCCAGTGCGATCAGGGAACGACGACTCACGTTGACCATGAAGACCTCTCCTTGTCGGCTCGCAGCTTCAGGTGCGGGATTCGCCCCCGTTCCTACAATGGGGTATGACGAGGAAAACATCCGGTAATTTACCCGGCCAACAAAAAGCCCCGCGCTTCATATCGAAGGCGGGGCTTTTGTGTTTCTACCTACTTGGAATGAAAGCGCCGGTTCAGCGCAATCCGCTTGGCCTCCACTTCCCGCAGGTGTTTGTGATGCCGCCGCCACAGCACCAGCACGATGATCAGCACCAACACCACCAAACCACCGCCCCACAGCAGGTACGGCATGGCGGTGATCAACAACGGCGCATCCCCACCCCGACGCAGGCTGGTCACTTCTGCGGAACTGACGCTCAGCGCCGGGTTGCCGAAGGTTTGCAGGCTGTAGTTGGCAATGGCGGCGATTTGCGCGTCGTCCAGGTCGCCGCCCAGGGCCGGCATGCTTACGGCGCCGTCGGCCCCTTTGCGGTCGATGCCCGCGATGATCGCCATCACCAGGTTGTTGGCCTGGTTGCCGTTGAGCGCGGTGTTGAGGCTCAGGGACGGGTAGAACTTGTCTGCACTGCCCTGGCCATCGCGGCCATGGCAGCTGGAGCACGCCGAGTTGTAGAGGCGTGCGCCATCCATGCCGGTGGCATCGGCCAGTGAGGCCTGGTCGCCCTGGCCGGTTTCCAGGGTGCTCATGTCCACCGGCGTGACTTTACGCACCACCCGCTCAGTCTGGCCAGGATCGCGGATCGGCGGCACGGTGTGCAGGTAGGCAGCCATGGCATGCAGGTCGCTGTCGCTGAGGTAGCGGAAGCTGTTTTCCACCGCTTCGGCCATGCCGCCTGCGGCCTGGGCCTTGTCGGCGAGGTGGCCGTTTTTCAGGAAGTTGACCAGGTCGTCATCGCTCCAGTCCCCCAGGCCGCTGACCTTGTCGGAGGTGATGTTGGGCGCAACCCAGCCTCCCAGTTTCGCACCGCCCAGGTACTGGCTGTTGTCCTCGGCCATCAGGGCGTTACGCGGGGTGTGGCAGGCGCCGCAGTGGGCGAGGTTGTCCACCAGGTACTGGCCACGGCGGGTCTGTTCGGTGGCGCCGGGCTTGGGCACAAAACCCTGGCTGTCGAGGAACACCAGGTTCCAGCCGAACATCAGTTGGCGGATGTTGAACGGGAACGCCAGGTGGGTTTCCGGCACTGGCTGGTCCACGGCTTTGACGCCCTGTTGCAGGTACACGTACAAGGCGTGGATGTCGTCATCGCTCATGCCCTGGTATGAGGTGTAAGGCATCGCCGGGTACAGGTGCTGGCCCTTGGCATTGATGCCTTTACGCAAGGCGTCGGCCAGTTGCTGCTCGGTGTAGTCGCCAATGCCGTAGGCCTTGGACGGGGTGATGTTGCTGGAGATGATCTTGCCCATGGGCGAGTCGATCACATACCCACCGGCCAGCGGCGCGCCGCCGTTTTCAGCCGTACGGTGACAGGCTTCGCAGTCGCCGGCACGGGCCACATAGGCGCCTTTCTGGATCAGCGCGGCGGTGTCTTCAGCGGCAAACACCGGCAACGCGGTGAGCAGCAAGGCCAGCAACGGAAATTTAAGCAACCCCATGACCTAGACCTCCCGCGCAATGATGTCGGCCATACGGATACTCAGCGCCACGCCGGCCAGCGTCGGGTTGATGGTGCCGGAGGCCGGGATCACCCCGGTGGTGGCGAGGAACAGGTTGGCGTGGTCGTGGGTGCGGCACTCGTGGTTGACCACCGAGTCCTTGGGGTTGGCGCCCATGATCACAGTGCCCATCAGGTGGTCGCGGTTCTGGTAGCCGGTGTTGTCTTCCACCACCGTGCCGCCCATCAGTTGCACGAAATGCGCATAGTCTTCGGTGACGCCGGCCTTGGCCGCCTTCACGTAGTCGCCCACCTCGTAGTTGACCACCAGCATCGGGATGCCCAGGGCGTCCTTGCGGGTGCGGCTCGGGCGCACGGTGTTGGTCTGCAACGGCAGGGTTTCATACACGGTGGACACGTCGACCCAACGCGCCGCGTCGTGGCGGATGCGCTCGTCCAGCTCCTTGCCGTACACGCCCTGGGCGATCAGCCGCTTGGCCACGGCGATGTTGGGCACGTTGTTGGAGATCGAGTGTTTGACCGAAGCCCGTTCCTTGCGGAACTCACCGTCACGGCGGTTGAAAATCCCGCCCTGCTGCACAGCCCCGCGTCCCGGCCACAACGGTTCGTCGGCGATAAATTGCAGGCCCTGGCCAGTGTGGTCCATCAGGTTGCGACCGACCTGGTCGGAGGAGTTGGCCACCTCGGAAATCAGCAGCAACTTGGGGGTTTCCAGGCCATGGGCGGCGACGATGAAGTACTTGGCGGTGAGCCGCACATCGGCGCCGGTAGAGCTGCGGTAATGGATCGCGACGATCTTGCCGTCCGCGCCTTTTTCCAGCTTGTAGGCGGTGGCGTCGGTGATCAGCTTGGCGCCGGCCTGTTCGGCGTGGCGGGCGTGCACATCGCCGCTGTACATCGCGCCGATGGGACACACCGGCATGCAGTTGTTGTTGCCGCTGCATGCCGGGCGCCCGTCGTAGGGTTCGGTGGCGCGGCCGTTGGGCTCATGGATAAAGTGATACCCGGCCGGGGCCATGCGTTCGCGCAGGCGCTGGAACAGGTAGGTATCGCCTTCCGGCGCCATCGGATAGGGGCTTGAGCGCGGCGGGAAAGCGCCGCCGCCCTGCCCGCTCTGGTCCTGGGTGTCGCTGCCGCAGACACCGAGGGCAATTTCCGCGCGCACGTAATAGGGTTCCAGCTCGCTGTATTCCAGCGGCCAGTCGCGACCTACGCCGTACAGGGTCTTGAGCTTCATATCGTTGGGCAAGTAACGCCAGCACGCCGCCGCCCAGTGCCAGGTGGTGCCGCCCACCAGTTTCAACATGCCGGGGCGGAACTCGAAAGAACCGGTGTTCTCGATGTATTGCTCATCATAAGAATGATGGGCCCACGGCTCATTCGGATACGGCGAGTTGTAATTGCCCTTGTTCGACGAATTACGGAAGTTCTCGACTATCTTCCAGCGAGGAATATGTTCACCCGCTTCCAGAATAATCACCGACTTGCCGTGTTTGGCCAATTCAAATGCTGCGTTACTGCCTAATGCGCCGGAGCCAACCACAATGACATCGGCGTCAAAATCCTGATTCATAAAAGTGCCTTGTCTTAGTCGTTGGCCAGCGTGGCCGGAGGATTAACCCAGTAATTGGTTTTTCCCCGGGAGTACGTCGGGATCACCGTGGCATCCGCGGTCGGCGCGTAGGCCAGGGCGCCGGTGAAGGTCACCAGCCGCGTGCCGTCGGTGGCGCGCAGGGACACCGGCGTGCCGGTGTAGCCCAGGTACCAGGCCGAGACGATTTTCTGCGTCGTGTCCTTGACCACCGGGTCGCGGTAGAACGGGCTGCCGGACAACTGGCTGACGCTGCGCAGGTGATGCTGGCCAACCTTGCTCCACAAGGCTTTGATCTTCTGGGGGAACGCAGGGTCGTTCTGGGTGCACTGGGCCAGGATGCGCAAGGACAAGGCGGCATCCACACTCGTGCGTTCGAGGAGGAACATCGACAATTGGCGGAACGATTCAATGTCGTCAGTGGCGGCGCTGCTGACGTCCTGCGCCAGCGCAACACCGGCCCACAGCGGGGCGAACAGGCCGGCACCGGTCAAGGCTGCGCCTGAATAAAGGAGTTTTCTTCGGGTTATCACGGGATATCTCCTCATGAGTCGAACAACTATCGGCGCATCGGCCAAGTTCGACTTCACTGCAAAAGGCTGAGTACTTCGTTCACGGAGGTTGAACGGACTTTAAGAGCCCTTTTTATAACTGCCAGGAGAACGCCAAGCTGTCGTGCAGCTTGTTAATTATGGATATGAGCAATAGCGCGACCGTCTATAACAGCCGCTTAAACACCGTACAGCAATTGATCCCGTAATAACATGAAACATCCGTTTGGATGTTTGCTCAGTTATGCAGGTAACTCGCCAGGGGATATTTCGCGCACAAGGTCTGGGCCTGTAAATACAGGGTTTTCTGTACGGCAGCGTCGAGGGCGTACTTGTGCTCGCCCAAGGGCGTGACCGCGTCGAGTACCCGGCACACCAGGTCGACCACCTCGCGGCATCCCTCGGCATCGATGTGGCGTTGCGCCAGGGAAACGCTGCCGATGCACAAGCCGTTGGCGACGAACGACGGGCGCGTCTCCCCCGGTGCGCGATGTTTGTCCACGAGGATGCCGCACTGCTCCAGCGCCGCCTGGGCGATGGCGCCGGTGATGCCCCCGCGCAAGCGAATCAGCACCGAGTGGTTTTCACTGCGCCCGCCCACCACCTCGTAGTCTCCCGCCTGAAATGCACTGGCGAGTTCATCAGCGGTGGTGCGAACCCGTGCCATCCAGGCGTCGAATTCCGCCGACATGGCGTAGCCGAACGCCGCCGCTTTCGCCGCAATCATGTTGAAAGCCGGCGCGCCCTGCATCCGCGGGAACACCGCCTGGTCGAGCAGGCGACTGAAGGTGGTCTTCAGGCCGGGCACCTTGGTTTCGGCATCCCGGCCCGAAAGAATCAGGCCGCCACGAGGGCCACCCAGCTGCCGGTGGGTGCACAGCGTGGTGACGTGGGCCAGGTCGATCGGGCTTGGATGGCGCCCGGTGGCGACCAGGCCGGCGATGGTCGAGATGTCCGCCAGCAGGATCGACCCGGCTTCGTCGGCAATGGCGCGCAACCGTTCGAAATCAATGAAGTGTGAATAGGCCGTCGCACCGCAGATGATCACCCGCGGGCGATGGGCCAGGGCCAGGGTGCGTACCTCTTCGTAGTCGATCACGCCCTTGGACGTGGTGCCGTATCTGAGTGCCTTGTAGTACGCGCCGGTGAACGCCACCGGGCTGCCATGGCTCAAGTGCCCGCCGTGATCCGTGGCCATGCCGAGCACGGTGTCTCCCGGCTCCAGCAAGGCAGCCAGCACCTGGTAATGGGCGGTTGATGCCGAGTGTGATTGCACACCGGCGTACTGCGCACCGAACAGCTGACAGGCGCGGCGAACAGCCAGGGATTCGACCCGGTCGGCATTCTCGCAGCCGGCGTGATGACGCCAGCCAAGGGCACCCTCGGCGGTCACGTTGACCAGCACCGAGGCGGACGCCGCCAGGATATGCGGCTTCACCGCGCAGGACGAAGCAGACAGTGACAGGGTCTGGTGTTGGCGCGTGACCTCCGCATCCAGCAGCCCTGCCAGCTCCGCGTCTTCTGCCCGCAAATCCGCCAACCCTCGTTGCAACAGGCCGGCGTGGTGGGTAAGTGGCTGCGTGTTGACTGTCATAGTCCTGTGTTCCTTCCCTGAAAATCACGAACGCCTTTCCGTTGGGCGCAGGGCAATTAAGCAGAAAAATGAACATTTTCCAAATTAAATGATTCTTTTTGGCCGGGTACAGGGGGACAAGGCCCATGTGCCGGGGCTGAATGCTGGCCAATCGCCAAAAAACTGATCACGGTCTTTATTCTTGTAGCGGGCGCGTGCAACACTTCGCGCCGCGGCGAAGCACGCAACCCCGGCCAAAATGGACGCTCGGGGTAAAACATAGGGAAGTGGTGGGCATTTGATCCATAGAAAAGAACGCACCGAGTATTTGAAGAGCAATATCAAATACCTGATCAAAAGCCGCGGAGAGACGCAGCTGTCGCTGTGCAACGCGGCCGGCCTGACCAGAACCACGATCTACAACATCCTGGAAGGCAAGGTCGTCAACGTACAGCAGTCCACCATCCGCAAGATCTCGGATTTCTTTGGCGTCTCCTATGAAGAAATCGAGACCCTCGACTTTGAAGAAAAAGAGATCATCGACAGCAGTATTTCCCCCCAGGGAAACATGAACCCCGCTGCCGTGCCGATCATCAAGCAAAGCCAGGTCATGGCCAACATGGACAAGCGCATTGGCGAACTCGCCACGCTGTACCCGCTGACCTACTACTTCGGCACCTCCTACAACTTGATCGCTGTTCTGCTGGAACATGAAATTGCCGGCGTCAACGAGCCCGGGGATTTGTTGATCGTGCAGAAAGGCTCGTCGAGCGACGACAAGGAAAAGTTGGTGTACGACTGCGCCAGCAAACAACTATTCATCACGGATGAAGCGTGTGTGAGCTCGGATCGTATCTGTGTGGTGGGAGATATCATCGAGGAGCGCTTCAATGACCACGTATGAACACGAAGTCGAGAACAGCAAATACAAACTGCTGGGGTTCGAAAATGACAAGAGCCTGGCGGTGATCATGGTGATCGCCACGGGCAAGATCATTCGGGTAAAGCTGAGCGAAGTGCTGAACAGCGAAATCATGGACAATTTAAACAAAATGGAAGTCAAGAACATGTACAAGAAGTTCTATTCACAGGGCGGGGCGCTCACCGCGTACGAGCTCAACGACCGCAATGAGAACTCATGGATGATTTACATCATCCTGAACCTGCTGCTCTTCACGTTCTATATCTTTACCAGCATCGCCGCGACCAAACCGATTTACCTGGAGTCGCTGGGCATTATCGTCACCCCAGGCACGTTTCTGTACCCGCTGACATTCCTGATCGTGGACTTGCTCAACGAGCAGTTCGGCCTCCGGCTGGCGCGAAGGGCGATCCTGTTTGCGTTTGCCAGCAACGCGATGATCATCATCCTGCTCTACGGCTCGACCTTCCTCCCCGGCTTGCCCGGCTGGAAGCTCGACGGGCCTTACAACGACGTGATCATCCAGGTGTCGTCGGTGTTGATCGCCTCCTCGGTCTCGTTCCTGGTGTCGGAGAACATAAACTCGTACCTGCTGTGCAAGATCAAGGAGCTGACCAACTCCAGGTACCTGTTCCTGCGGATTTTCCTGAGTACGTTTTTCGCGGTGATTATCGACAGCTTCCTGTTCTGCTTCATCGCGTTCTACGGTGCCATGCAGACCAGCGACATCCTGAACATGATCTACGTGCAGATCGCGATCAAAGTCTGCTTTGCCTTCTTCAACATCCTGCCGGCCTACGGCGCCCGCTCGTTGTTCAAGCGCTACATCACGGGCGATAACCAGGCTGCGCAGCAAGCCAACTGATCGGTGAACGTTCCCGTGCTCAGCACGGGAACGCTGCGCATCAACCCAGCTTGCCTTTCAGGCTCTGCATGACGGCAGCCTTGTTTTCCAGGTAGTCGTTCAGGCCCCGCGCACGAAGGTTGCAGGCATCGCAGTTGCCACAACCGGTGCCGATAATGCCGTTGTAGCAGGTCAGGGTCTGGTTGCGGATCAGGTCCAGCTGGTGGTGATAGTCCGCCAGGGCCCAGGTCTCGGCCTTGTTCAGCCACATCAGCGGCGTCTGCAGGCGCACATCGTATTCCATGCCCAATTGCAGCGCTTTATTCAGCGCCTTGACGAACTCGTCCCGGCAATCCGGGTAGCCCGAGAAGTCGGTTTCACACACGCCGGTGATCACGGTTTCTGCCTTGACCTGATAGGCGTAGATCGCCGCCAGGGTCAAAAACAGAATGTTGCGGCCTGGTACGAAGGTGCTTGGCAAACTTTCGCCCGAGCTGTTCACCGTAGGCACCGGGATGTTGTCGCGGGTCAGGCTGCTGATGGCCAACTCGTTCAACAGCGACACATCCATCACCTTGTGAACGGTGGCGCCCAGTTGCTTGGCGAGCGTCTGTGCAACTTCAATTTCCGCCACATGCCGCTGGCCATAATCGAAGGTAATGCAGTGCACCTCGTCATACAGCGGCAGGGCCTGGATCAGGCAGGTTGTGGAGTCCTGCCCACCACTGAAGACGATAACGGCTTTTTTACTCATCATTCTGCTTCCTGCATTTATCACATGTGTAGGAGCAAGGGGGACGCCTAGTTCTTGCTCGCGAAAAACGTCAATGATAACGCAGCGTATCTGGTTTAACGCGGCGCCCTCTGGTTTTTCGCGAGCAAGCTCGCTCCTACAAAAAAGCCCCGCGCTTCTCACGAAGGCGGGGCTTTTTTTACTTCATCCACTCAGTGGGCGTACGTCAGCAGCAACTCTTTCGGCACCTGGAAATCCAGGGACATCATCACGCTCAAGGCGGTGATGGTGAAGATCGAGAAGACGAACAGCTTGCGTGCCCAGACGGTGTCATCCACCGCCTTGTAGCCGGTCCAGGCCATGTACAACCAGTACATGCCCATGGCGGCGGCGACGGCGAGGTAGCTCATGCCGGCGTAGCCACTGAAGGTCAACATCAAGGTCGCCACAAGGAAGGCCAGGATGTAGAGCAGGATGTGTTTCTTGGCGACCTTGATGCCACGCTTGACCGGCAGGACCGGAATCGAGGCAGCCAGGTAGTCATTGAAGCGGAAGATCGCGATGGCATAGGAGTGCGGCATCTGCCACAGGCTGAACATCACCAGCAGCACCAGTGCGGCCATGTCGAAGCTATTGGTCACAGCCACATAACCAATCACCGGCGGCATCGCCCCCGACAGACTGCCCACCAGCGTGCCGTGAACCGACTTGCGCTTGAGGTAGAGGCTGTAGAAGCCGACGTAGATGACAAAGCCGATCACGGCAAACAGCGCCGCCAGCGGGTTGGCCACCTTGTACAACAACACTACGCCGGCGATACCCAGGATGGTTGCGAAGATCAGTGCCAGTTTCAGGGAGATGAGGCCCTGCACCAGCACACGATTCTTGGTGCGTTCCATCTTGATGTCGATATCGCGGTCGATGCAGTTGTTGAATACACAACCGGAAGCTACCACCAGGGACGTGCCGATCATCGCAGCCAGGAAAATGGCCAGATCGACATGCCCCTTGGAGGCCAGGAAGAAACCGCCTGCCACAGAAAGCACGTTACCGAAAATGATCCCCGGTTTGGTGATTTGGATAAAGTGCTTAAGCGACATCGGGTCTTACCTCACTTCGCCATCATGAACGTATGGATGCTGAACATGATCCATACCGACAGGCCAACCAGCAGGAGGATCACCAAGCCTGCGAACACGAACGCAATCACGTTATCGCGCTGAGCCTTGGAGCGGTCCAGGTGCAGGAAGTACACCAGGTGAACCAGCACCTGAATCACCGCGAACGCCAGGACGATCATCAAGGTGATCGACTTCGGCAAGGTTGGGTACATCACCAGGCCGAACGGGATCAGCGTCAGGATGACCGACAGGATGAAGCCGATGGCGTACGACTTGACGCTGCCGTGGCTGTCATCGTGGCTGTCATGGGAATGTGCATTAGCCATTACAGAGTCCCCATCAGGTAGACAACGGTGAAGACGCAGATCCAGACCACGTCCAGGAAGTGCCAGAACAGGCTCAGGCAGCTCAGGCGAGTCTTGTTGGTGTTGGTCAGGCCATGTTTGTTGACCTGATACATCATGGTCGCCATCCAGATCAGACCGGCGGATACGTGCAGACCGTGGGTGCCTACCAGCGTGAAGAACGCCGACAGGAAGCCGCTACGGTGCGGGCCGTAACCTTCGGAGATCAGCAGGTGGAACTCGTTGACCTCCATGCCGATGAAGCCCAGGCCGAACAGGAAGGTCAGTGCCAACCAGCTCAGGACGCCTTTCTTGCTGCCCTTGTAGAAGGCCAGCATGGCGAAGCCGTAGGTGATCGAGCTGAACAACAGCAAGGCGGTTTCGCCGAGCACGTAAGGCAGTTCGAAGATGTCGTGGCCCGACGGGCCACCCGCTACGTTGTTTACCAGTACCGCGTACACCGCGAAGATCGACGCAAACAAGATGCAGTCGGTCATCAGGTAGAGCCAGAAACCGAATACGGTCATTGGCCCCGAGTCGTGGTGATGGTCATCGTGCCCATGGTCATCGACATGGGCGTGTCCAGCATTGGTCACTAAGTTCGACATGGTTTAAGCCTGTTCCAACGAGGTTTCAACACGGTTGGCCGGGATCTTCTTCTCGGCAACCAGGCGAGCGTGTTGCTCGGCTTCGATGCGTTCGATCACGTCGACCGGCACCATGTAGCCTTGGTCATCACGGGCAGCGTGAACGATGAAGTAGCCGATGGTGCCCACCAGGCTCACGATGGCCAGCCACCAGATGTGCCAGATCATTGCGAAACCGAATACGGTCAACAGCGCACCCATCACAACGCCGGTAGCGGTGTTGTTAGGCATGTGGATCGGTTCGTAACGCGCAGGCTTCTGGTACGCCGTACCGTCTTCCTTGGCTTCGGTGAACGGATCGATGCTGTCAGCCTTAGGCAGTACGGCAAAGTTGTAGAACGGCGGTGGCGACGAGGTCGACCATTCCAGGGTGTGTGCATTCCATGGGTCGCCGGATTCGCACATGTTCTGCTTGCGATCACGCACGCTGACATACAGCTGGATCAGCTGGCAGGCGATGCCCACGGCAATCATCACTGCACCGACCATGGCGACGTACAGGTACGGCACCCACTCAGGGTTGGTCGTGGCGTTCAGACGACGGGTCATGCCCATGAAGCCCAACGCGTAGAGCGGCATGAACGCGACGAAGAAGCCCGAGATCCAGAACCAGAATGCAGCCTTGCCCCAGCCTTCGTGCAGCTTGAAGCCGAACGCTTTCGGGAAGTAGAAGCTGAAGCCTGCGATGTAGCCGAATACTGCGCCGCCGATGATCACGTTATGGAAGTGAGCAATTACGAACAGGCTGTTGTGCAGTACGAAGTCAGCACCCGGAATGGCCAGCAGTACGCCGGTCATGCCGCCGATCGCGAAGGTCACCATGAAGCCCAGGGTCCACAGAACCTGGCTGGTGATGCGCAGACGACCGTGATAGATGGTGAATAGCCAGTTAAATAGCTTCACCCCCGTCGGGATGGAAATCAGCATCGTCGCCAGTCCGAAGAACGCGTTGACGCTGGCCCCCGAACCCATGGTGAAGAAGTGGTGCAGCCAAACCATGAAGCCCAGTACCGAGATCGCGCCCGAGGCGTAGATCATCGAGTGGTGACCGAACAGGCGCTTGCCCGAGAAGGTCGAGATCACTTCAGAGAAGATACCGAACGCTGGCAGGATCAGGATGTACACCTCAGGGTGACCCCATGCCCAGAACAGGTTCACGTACATCATTGGATTGCCACCAAGTTCGTTGGTGAAAATGTGGAAATCCAGGTAACGGTCAAGCGACAGCAACGCCATGGTTGCAGCCAGGATCGGGAACGATGCAACGATCAGTACGTTGGCCCAGGTGCAGGTCCAGGTGAAGATCGGCATGTCCATCAGCTTCATGCCAGGGGCGCGCATTTTCAAGACGGTGGCCAGGAAGTTGACCCCCGTCAATGTCGTCCCGAGTCCTGATAACTGTAGCGCCCAGATGTAGTAATCCACACCCACGCCCGGACTGTAGGCCAGGCCCGACAGCGGCGGATACGCAACCCAACCGGTCTTGGCGAATTCGCCGACGCCCAGGGACAGGTTGATCAGTACCACGCCGGACACCAGCAGCCAGAAGCTCAAGGAGTTCAGGAACGGGAACGCAACGTCACGCGCACCGATCTGCAGCGGCAAGGCAAGGTTCATCAGGCCGGTGAAGAAAGGCATCGCCATGAAGATGATCATGATCACACCGTGGGCGGTGAAGATCTGGTCATAGTGTTCAGGAGGCAGGTAGCCAGGCGAACCCTCGGTGGCCATGGCCAACTGGGTACGCATCATGATGGCGTCGGCAAAACCACGCAGCAGCATGACCATGGCAACGATGACGTACATGACGCCGATTTTCTTGTGGTCGACCGAAGTCAGCCACTCGGTCCACAGGTAGGTCCACTTCTTGAAGTAAGTGATACCTGCAAACAGTGCCAGACCACCCAGCGCGATCATGGCGATGGTCACCATCACGATCGGCTCGTGGAACGGGACCGCATCCCAACTTAATTTACCAAACATCGTTTACTCCTCTGCCCCAGCAGTTGAATGCGCGCCCGTGTCAGAACCTTCAACCGCGGCCACTTCTTTCTTCTCGTGCTCGATCGGCTTGCCTGGTTTCATACCTTCGTACTTGTCGACGATTTTCTGAAACAGGTCCGGCTCGTACGTGGAGTACAGGGCGACAGGGTTGTTTTGGCTCGGTTTGGCAAGAGCGTCGTATTCAGCTTGATCAAGCTGTTTAGGTGCGGCCTTGACTTCGGCTACCCAGGCGTTGAAATCTTCCTGGCTTGTCGAGATCGCTTTGAATTTCATGCCGGTGAAGCCAGCACCGCTGTAGTTGGCGGAGATGCCTTCCATTTCAGCTTTCTCGTTCGCGATCAGGTGCAGACGGGTCTGCATGCCTGCCATCGCGTAGATCTGGCCGCCCAGCGCAGGGATGAAGAACGAGTTCATCACGGCATCGGAGGTGATCCGGAAGTTCAGCGGGGTGTTCTCCGGGAACCGGATCTGGTTCACAGTGGCGATACCCAGGTCCGGGTAGATGAACAGCCACTTCCAGTCCAGCGCGACCACTTCGATGTTGATCGGCTTGACGTCGGAGTCCAGCGGACGGTACGGGTCCAGCTCGTGGGTCGACTTATAGGTGATGTAACCCAGGGCGATGATGATGAGGATCGGAACCAGCCACACCGCGATTTCAATCTTGGTGGAGTGCGACCACTTCGGCGCGTAGGTGGCGCTGGTGTTCGACGCGCGGTATTTCCAGGCGAAGGCGAACGTCATGATGATCACGGGCACTACAACCAACAGCATCAGCAGAGTGGCGGTGATAATCAGGTTTCGTTGATCCAGACCGACCTGACCTTTGGGGTCGAGCAAGGTCCACTTGCAGCCTCCCAGCATTAACAGCATGCCGAGCAGCGGCAAAAAGCCTAGTAATCGGGGGTACCTGTTTTTACTCATCTCACGACCTCTAAAGCAGCTTGCGCAATGCAGTTGGGTTTTGATCGCCAACACTTCACCCTGCCAAGGGTTGGCATTTCTCTTCGATTGAATAAGGGCCTGCCCGTCGCACCTTGCGCGAATCGACACGTCCCGGGCTAGCGGTGAGTTCTTATTCGAATTCGTTGGTCAAAGGCCTTGTTACAGACCAATTCCATTTGGTGCGGATAGTTGAAAGGCTGCCGGCACCTGGGGTCGCATGAAACGTTACATCCGCTTCTCGACCGCCCTAGTTTGCTCAGGGGTGAGCAGCACCGGACATTCAGTGCGGGCGATTGTAGTTAGCTAGCGATGTATAAACCATGTCTTATCCAGAAATAATTTTTATCGTTTCCAGCAATAATCCTTCACCATTATTGCAAAGGTCCGCGATCGTATCGCGTTTGATTCTCGACAAAAACCACAAAAAATGCCGTGTTATTGGGCAATCTGCCACATCCCCTACGGGCTGTAAGGGCATCAAAAACGGATCCAAGTGCCCTGAAAACAAGGCATTCGTACGTCAGCCAATGTCGCCGACCTCGCGCCACTCGCGGCGTCGCCCAGACCACGAACTGACAGCCATAAAACGCCGCTTCTTGCAAATTTACGCCGCGTTTACGGGCGTCAGAAACGTCCTGCGACAGTGTCCGTGTGACAACATGTCGCATGCTGCGCGCACCCAAACTTGCCCCGCGTCACGGTCCCTTCACAAAATGCCTACAAACAAAAACGCCCCGGCCTTCTTTATAGGAAGGCCGGGGCGTTGACAGGCTACAGCTTAGGCTTTGCCCTGGCGATTACGGTAGATGCCCAGTGGCACCAGGATCACCGTGAGCACAAAGGCCACCAGCGCCCACTGGGCCAGGGACAGGCCAAGCACGGGCGGGTACGGCGTCTCGCAGAAGCCGTCGACCTGGAACCCCAGCGGAAACACCGAAGCCAGCGGCAGGCCATCGACAATCGGTTGCAGCACATCGATGCCGCAGCTGACCTTCGGAAAGAACTGGATGTACACGTGATAGCCGGCAGCGGCGACGCCACCCAGGGCACTGAGGGTCACCAGCGCTTCAAATATCGTGACACTGCGGGTGGTGCGCATGGCGGCACCGATGAAGGCGAAGATCGCGATCAGCAGCAAGGCATAACGTTGCAGGATGCACAGCGGGCATGGCGCCTCGCCCAACACCACCTGCATGTACAGCGCCCCGCCGATCAGCGCCAGGCAAATGATGCCCAGCAGTACCAGAAAGCGTCGCTCCCTGCCCAAACGCAATTCGTCGATCATCCCCGTTTCCCTTTAGCCAATTGTGGTTGTGCCAATGGCCGCAAGTTTACACGCGGACGGTGAAAGTTGAGCAGTTGGCGTGAGGAGGTTTAAACAGGGAGGGTTAACAGCGGATTAATCGGGGAAATGTTGTGACTGTACTGACGCCATCGCGGGCAAGCCCGGCTCCCACATTTGACTGAGTTGCCCAAGCAAACACTGTCCCATGTGGGAGCCGGGCTTGCCCGCGATGGAGCCGACCCGGTGTATCGATCAAATCCTATTCCAGCGCCGACGCCGGCCCAAAGAACTCATACCGGCTCTGCTTCTCCGGCACACCCAGGGCCTTCAGATGGCGCTTGATCGCCGCCATAAAGCCTTTAGGCCCCAGGAAGTACGCATCCACATCGCG
Organism: Pseudomonas sp. BIGb0558; assembly: GCF_024807515.1. Taxonomy (NCBI): domain Bacteria; kingdom Pseudomonadati; phylum Pseudomonadota; class Gammaproteobacteria; order Pseudomonadales; family Pseudomonadaceae; genus Pseudomonas; species Pseudomonas sp. BIGb0558. The sequence continues at coordinate 42,974 of NZ_JANUEW010000022.1, read as the reverse complement.
CTCCTGCGGCAACCACGCCGCCAGTTGCTCCTGGCTCAGCATGCCAACCTTGTCCGCCGCGGGGCTCACGCCATCATCTTCGGCGTAGCAATAGAAGCGCTTGAGTTGCGGATGCTGCGCAGCCAGGCCATCCACCCACTCGCGGAACGCATGCACCTCGCCGTTGCGCGCGCAGTGGATAAAGTGAATCGGCCGCTCAGTGGCCAGGGCCGCCTCAAGCATCGGCAGGGTTGGCGTGATACCCACGCCGCCGCTGATCAACACCAATGGCTTGTCGCTGGCCGCCAGGGTGAACTCACCCGACGGCGGGAACAGGTCGATGGTCGCGCCTACCGGGAACTGGTCATGCAGGTAGTTGGACACCCGGCCACCGGTTTCGCGCTTGACGCTGATGCGGTACTGGCCCGAATCGCCACGCGCCGACAGGGAATAGTTGCGGCGCACTTCCTCGCCCTCCAGCACCAGTTTCATGCCGATGTACTGGCCAGGCTCGGCGGCCAGGATCGGGCCGTTATCCACAGGCGCAAAGTAAAACGAGATGATTTCCGCGCTCTCCTCCACCCGCTTGACCAGGGTGAACGCGCGCGCACCGCGCCAGCCACCCGGTGCCTCTGCCTTCTCTTTATAGATAGCCGCCTCGGCACCGATCAGGATGTCAGCCAGTTGGCCATAGGCGGCGCCCCAGGCGTTCATCACTTCAGGGGTGGCGATTTCGCTGCCCAGCACTTCGGAAATCGCCCGCAGCAGGCAGGTACCCACGATCGGGTAATGCTCCGGCAGGATTTGCAGGGCCACGTGTTTGTTGATGATCTTGGCCACCAGATCGCCCAACTGGTCCAGCTGGTCGATATGGCGGGCGTACATCAGCACGCCATTGGCCAGGGCCCGGGGCTGGTCGCCACTGGCCTGGTGGGCCTGGTTGAACAGTGGGCGAACTTCGGGGTACTCGGACAGCATCATGCGGTAGAAATGGGTGATCAGGGCTTCGCCGCCGCTTTCCAGCAGGGGCACGGTGGATTTGACGATGGCACGGTCTTGGGCACTAAGCATGGGAGACTCCTGGGTCTTCTTACTGAATACCCTTTACTACTCAGTATTCATGCCAACTAATAAATCCATATAAATCAGTATCTTGAGAATAATATAGTCAATATGACTCCCTCCACTTTATAGTCACTATGACTACAAGGAGTCATTATGACTGCAAAGCCGCTGCTCACCACCCTGCTGCCACTGGTCGCCGACCTGTCCCGCGAGTTGCCCGAAGGCGAGCGCTATCGACGCCTGCTCCAGGCCATGCGCGCCCTGCTGCCCTGCGATGCCGCCGCCCTGCTGCGCCTCGACGGCGAATGGCTGGTACCGCTGGCAGTGGATGGCTTGAGCACCGACACCCTCGGCCGGCGCTTCAAGGTCAGCGAGCACCCGCGCTTTGGCGTGCTGCTCAGCAGCCCCGGCCCGACCCGTTTTGACAGCGACAGCGACCTGCCCGACCCCTACGACGGTCTGGTGGACGGCCTGCACGGCCACCTGGAAGTCCACGACTGCATGGGCTGCCCGCTGTTTGTCGACGACCAGCCGTGGGGCCTGCTGACCCTCGATGCCCTCGACACCGAGCGTTTCGAGCGGGTGGAACTGGACGCCCTGCAAGCCTTCGCCAGCCTCGCGGCGGCGACGGTGAACGTCGCTGAACGCATCGAACGCCTGGCCCTGCGCGCCGAGGACGAACACCAGCGGGCCGAAATCTACCGTCAGGCCAGCGGCCAGCAGCACAAGGAAATGATCGGCCAGAGCAAGACCCACAAACGCCTGGTGGAAGAAATCAACCTGGTGGGCGGCAGCGACCTGACGGTGTTGATCACCGGCGAGACCGGCGTAGGCAAGGAACTGGTGGCCCAGGCGATCCATGCCGCATCAAACCGCGCGGAGAAACCGCTGATCAGCCTCAACTGCGCCGCCCTGCCGGAAACCCTGGTGGAAAGCGAGCTGTTCGGGCATGTGCGCGGGGCATTTACCGGCGCGCTGAATGAGCGCCGGGGCAAGTTCGAACTGGCAAATGGCGGCACGCTGTTCCTGGATGAAGTGGGCGAGTTGTCCCTTACCGTGCAGGCCAAGCTGCTGCGGGTGCTGCAAAGCGGCCAGTTGCAGCGCCTGGGGTCCGATAAGGAACATCAGGTGGATGTACGCCTGATCGCCGCCACCAACCGGGATTTGGCCGAAGAAGTACGCAACGGTCGCTATCGTGCGGACTTCTACCACCGTTTGAGCGTGTATCCGCTGCAAGTGCCCGCCCTGCGGGAGCGCGGTCGCGATGTGCTGTTGCTGGCGGGGTTTTTCCTTGAGCAGAACCGCTCACGCATGGGCCTGGGCAGTTTGCGCCTGACCAGCGATGCCCAGGCGGCGCTGCTGGCGTACGCCTGGCCGGGGAATGTGCGCGAGCTGGAACACTTGATCGGCCGCAGCGCATTGAAAGCGTTGGGCAACTGCCGGGAACGGCCGAAGATTCTCAGCCTGGACGCGGCAGACCTGGACTTGCCGAACGTCAACGCGCCGCCGATCGCAGACCAGCCCGCCGACGTGCCGGACGTCACCGGCGACCTGCGCCTGGCCACCGAGAACTACCAGCGCCAGGTCATCAGTGCCTGCCTTGAACGCCACCAGCACAACTGGGCCAGCGCCGCCCGCGAGCTGGGCCTGGACCGGGCCAACCTGGGGCGGATGGCCAAGCGCCTCGGCCTGAAGGAGTGAACGGTGATTCCCAGGCAAAGGCGATCAACTGTGGGAGCTGGCTTGCCTGCGATGCAGGCACCTCGGTCCTTCAGTCGCACCGAGGTGATGCTATCGCGGGCAAGCCCGGCTCCCACACAAGCCCACCCCACAGTCAGACCTGCTTCGCTTTGTAGAGCGGACTGATCGGCGCGCTAGCCTTGGGCTTGCGAAACACCAACACATTCCCCAGCATCACCAGCACCAGCCCGGCCAACGCCGGTGCGGTCCACTGATAGCCCTCGGCAAAGGCCGAGACGTTCAGCGCCACCACCGGGAACAGTACGGTGCAATACGCCGCCCGCTCCGGGCCCATGCGCCCGACCAGGGTCAGGTAGGCGGTAAAGCCAATCACCGAACCCGGAATCACCAGGTACAGCAACGAACCGATGTAGCGGCTGTTCCATTCCATATCGAACGGAATGCCCTGCACCGCGCAGTACATTGCCAGCATCGACGCGCCATAGGCCATGCCCCAGGCGTTGGTGGTCAGCGGCTTGAGACCGGCCTTCTGTTGCAGGCTCGACAGCATGTTGCCCGCCGAAAAACACATCGTGCCAAGCAACGCCAAACCCAGGCCGAGCAAGGTTTGCGGGCTGGCGGTGTGCCCCACCAGTTCCGGCCAGAACAACAGGCCCAGGCCGAGCAAGCCAAGGCCACCGCCCATCAACACATTGCGCGCAACCTTCTGGCCGAAGAACACCCTGGCGTTGAGCGCGTTCCACAAGGTGGCCGTGGAGAACACCACCGCCACCAGGCCGCTGGGAATCCACTGGCTGGCCGTCAGGAAGCACATGAAGTTGACGCAGAACAGGCACAGGCCCTGGGCCAGGCAGATCAAATGCCCGCGGCGGTTCATCACCTGCAGCTTGCGGCTGAGCAGCAACATCACGAACAGCACCAGCGCCGCCAGGCCGAAGCGATAGACGATGGACACTGGAATCGCCACCACCCCCAGCTGCCATTTGAGGGCGATCCAGGTGGTGCCCCAGATCAGCACGGTGAGTAAATACAGGAATAGATTCATGACGGGCTCCTTGGGGTTGAGCCACAGTTTCGCCCCGGGTGGCGCCAAGTCTCTTGCACATTCTTGCGCTTTTGTCGGCTGCCGGGATCACAGCCGTCGCCGCTGGGAGTAGGATGCAAGCCGTCAGAGAGTACGAATATGCCGCCACTGGAAACCCTGCAAGTCTTTCAATCCCTCAACCGCTCGCCCAACGCTCGCCTCGAGCTGTGCGCCGAGCTCGGTGACGGCTTGTCTGCAGCCTTGTGGAGCAACCACCACGACGCCCAGGATTACCAGGCCCCCGATCACCACACCCTGTCCTGCTACATCGGCGGCGGCACCGGCACCTTTCGCCGCGACCAGCCCGGCACCAAGGGCGGCCCGGACAAGCTGTGCATCCTGCCGGCCGAGCATCAGTCGGCCTGGGTGATCAACGGCGAGATCCGCCTGGCCCACGTGTATTTCAGCCCGGAGCAATTCGCCCTGGGCTGCGTGACCTTGCTGGACCGCGAGCCGCGGGAGCTGTTGTTGCGTGAGAGCACGTTTCTCGACGATGCCCAGCAGGCCCGGCGCTTTCACCAGTTGATCCGCCTGAACTGGAAAGAGCCCGGCGAACGCTTGCTGACCAGCAGCCTGGCCCATGAAATGCTCAGCCATACCTTGCTCAGCCAGGTGGGGATGCGTGAAGGGCTACGCCTGAAAGGTGGACTCGCCGCCCACCAGCGCCGGCAATTGGTGGAGTACATCGACCAGCAACTGGCCGAGCCGGTCAGCCTGGGGCAGTTGGCGGGGTTGTGTGCGTTGTCGGAGTACCACTTTGCGCGGATGTTTCGCGAGAGTTTTGGCTTGCCGCCCCACCAGTACCTGCTGGCGCGGCGACTGGCCCGCGCCCGGGAGCTGTTGCGGGGCGGGTCGTTGCCCCTGGGCGAGATCGCCCTGGCGTGCGGGTTTTCCAGTGCCAGCCACTTTACCAACCGGTTCCGCCAGGCGATGGGCGCGACGCCCGGGGAGTACCGGCAGGCGTTCCTGCCTTGAACCCGTCAGGGAATGGAGATTTGAGAATGTGGGAGCTGGCTTGCCTGCGATGCAGGCGACTCGGTACATCAGTAACACCGAGGTGATTCCATCGCAGGCAAGCCAGCTCCCACATTTTGATCCTCAGTGCTCATTTGATCTTCAGTGCTCAATAGTCCGTGCTGTTGGCCAGCGCCGTGGCTAATCGGTTTTCCAGTGCCTTGATGCGTGCACCTTCAACCACGTAGTTATTGCTCACCATCGCAAACACCAACTTGCGCCCACTGGCATCGGTGACATAACCGGTCAACGACGACACGCCACTCATGGAGCCGGTCTTGCCGTGCAGGTTGTTCTCGGCCGCCGTGCCCCGCAGGCGATAGCGCAGGCTGCCGCCCGCCATGCGCTGCGCATTACCGGCAATCGGCAAGGCGTTGTACCAGGCGTTGAACCAGGGCTGTTTGCTGGCGGCCAGCAGCAAGTCTGTCAGGTTCTGCGACGACACCAGGTTGCGCCGGGACAACCCCGAACCGTCCACCTGGTTCAATGTCGCTGTATCAATCCCCTGACGCGTGAGGAACCCCGCCACCGCCGCCACACCCGCCTGAGCCGTCCCGGCATTGGCGGTCTTGCGGCCCATGGCCTTGAGCAACGCTTCAGACATGTTGTTGTTGGAAAGCTTGAGCAGCGGCGTGATCAACTCCTGCAGCGGCGCCGACTCATGCACCGCCAACACCGCTGCCGCCACGGGAGCCACACCCCCAATCACGCGGCGCCCTTGCACGGTAATCCCCTGCTGCGCCAACGCCTGCTCAAACAGATTGGCGACCAGTTGCGTCGGCTCCCACACACTGACCAGTTGCGGACTCTGCCTACCCGGCGCCAGCGCGCCACTGAGGCGCAACAGGTTGGTACCGTGCTGGCGGTTGATCCCATAGCTGTTGCCCGCCCCGCTGACGGCACGGTTGCTGATCTGCACGTAGTCGGTTGCCGGGCTGATATTCACCGTCACCGGGCGCCCCGCCACTGCCGGCGCCTTGGCCGTGACCAGCAGGGAGCCCGCATCAAAATCCGTATTGGGCGACACCGTCAGCGCCGAAATCTGCGCGCCGTAATAGGTGCTTTCATCGTCCTGGGACCAGTCGACGCCCAGGCGCTCGGCGTCGAAAAAGCTGTCATCGAACACCAGGTCGCCTTGTACCTGCTTGATGCCCTGCTGCGCCAGGCTGGCGGCCAACGCCTGGTAATCCGCCCACTGGACCGTCGGGTCGCCCAGGCCGCGCAGGTAAAGATTGCCGTTAAGCACCGCACCCTGGCGCAGGCCGTCACTCAACAGTTGCGTGGAAAACCGATACTGCGGCCCCAGCACATCCATCGCCGCCGCGGTGGTCAGCAACTTGAGGCTGGAGGCCGGGGTCAGCCGCGTGCGCGGGTCGTGCTGGTAGAGCGTGCTGCCGCTGCGGGCATCGCGCACCATCAGCGACACACTGGCGCCGTGCAGTGCCGGGTCGGCCAGCAATTGGTCGAGGCTGGCGCTGGTGGAAGTTTTCGGCGCCGTGGCGCAACCGCCCAGCAACAAGCTCAAGCCCAGCAGCAGCCCGCCGGCGTGTGTCCATCGTCCCAACCGCATAAACCTGGTAGTCCTTGAATTTCGAGAGTGCGCAGCTTGTGGAATTCCTCCCGGTCAATCAAGGCCCGTAGGTCGTTACGGAAAACGTATTGGCATGAAACAGCGGGTCGGGCTTGGCCTCGGTCTTGCTCGGTGCCGGTTGGGTAAAGTCCATGGCCGGCAGGAATACCCGCTGACTCGCCGGGTCGAATGCCATGTTGTAGGCCATCGGCAAGGTGCTGACACTGGCACGCACGGCGTAGTGATCGGCATCCTGTTGATCCACCAGTGTCAGGTTGGCATCGACGCCACTGGGAATCAGCAAGCGCCGGTGCTGATCGTCGTAGGCCAGGGCGTTGACGTCGCGGGTGATCGGCAGCTTCGCCTTTACTTCACCGGTTTCCCGGTCGGCAACGATCAACACCGGCGACTCACCGCGACAGGCCACGAACAGTCGCTGGCGCGTCACGTCCTGGGCCAGGGCGCTGGGCTTGGGGCAATCGGCGAACTGCCAGGTATCGAGCAGCGCAAAGGTACTGGCCGAATAACGGGCGACCTTGCCTTCATCACGCATCGGCAGGAAGAAGCTGCCATCGCCCTTGACCAGCAGCGGGTCGATCTTCTTCACCGCCAGCTCATGGGCGCCGGTGATTAGCTCCTGCCTGGGGTCGAATTCAAACAGCGTCGAACGGTCCGCCCGGCGCCCGCTGACGATAATCACCTTACCGGTCGACGGCTCGTACACCGCGCTGTTGAGGTTGCTTTGCGCCACCGGGATGCGCCTGAGGGACTTGAGTGTGGATAACTGCACCACACTCAGACTGCCGTCGGTGTTGAGTACGAATACCCGGTCTACTTCAGGCACAAACACCACGCCATTGGCGCCTTCGGACTGCGCCACGGTCTTGACCAGGCGCTGGCGCTTCACGTCGAACACGCTCAAGCCGTTTTCCCGGCGAGCCAGGAACAGATAGGGCCGGGTCGGGTCCAGCCCGACGAAACCCCAGCTGTGGCCGGACCCGGGCAAGGTCACCCGGTGTTCGCGATGGTAGGCGGCGTCATCAGCCGATGCCGCCCCGCTGATCAACAGTGCTGCCAGTAGCCAGTGCTTCATCAGAACTCCAGGGTGCTGGAGACGGACACTTGACGGGCATCGCCAATGGAGACGAATTGGGTGTTCACCGCGGAGGTGTAATAGGTGCGGTCAAACAGGTTCTTCACGTTGAGCTGGAACTTGACCTTCTGCCCGTCGACCTTGGTGTCATAGGTGGCAAACGCATCGGCCACGGTGTAACCCGGCAGGTCGAAACTGTTGGCCGCATCGCCCGAGCGCTCGCCGACATAACGCGCACCGGCACCGACCCGTAATTGGTCACCGCCAAGGATGCTGCCGAAGTCATACACCGCCGACAGCGAGCCGGTATTTTTCGCGACGTTTTGCAGGCGGTTGCCCTTCAGCTCCGGGTCTTCGGTGACGACCGCATCGGTGTAGGCATAGCTGCCGATCACACTCCACTTGTCCGTCAGCTGACCGCTGGCATCCAGTTCCAGGCCACGGGAGCGCACCTTGCCGGCGACGCTGTAGACCGAGGTCAGACCATCGCCCACCTGCACCAGCACGTTGCGTTTTTCGATGTTGAACAGGGCGGCGCTGGCGGTGATGCGGCCCGGTATATCGAGCTTGGTGCCCAACTCCCAGGACTTCGACTGCTCCGGCTCAAGGCTGCCGTCCAGTATCGTTTTGTTGGCCAGCGGCGCGATGGTGGAGTTGGGTTTGAACGACTCGGTGTAGCTGCCGTAGAACGAAAGTTCGTCGGTATAGCGGTACACCAGGCCGACGCGGGGCACCCACTTCTGGCCGTTGCCGTTGGTGTTGGCGGTGAACGGAATGCCCTTGCCAGCATATTGGTCGTACATCTGATAACGCGCGCCACCTACCAGAATCCACTGGTCGGTGAGGTGGATCGCGTCCTGCATAAACAGCGAGTCGCTGCGCAGCAGGTCGGTCTGGTTGCTGTCCGGGGCGCTGACGGTGGTGCCTGCCACTTCGTTGCCATAGACCGGATCGTTGTAGTTGAACGTGCCACGGGGCGACTGGCGGATCAGGTCGGCGCGGTAGATCTTGCGGTACTCGTCATCCAGGCCGAAGGTCAGGTCGTGCTGCATGCCCGCGACGTTGACCTTGCCTTCAAGACTGGCGGTGGCAAAGCGGTCGGTGGTCAGTGCGCCCTGGGTGCCGTCCATGCTGCGGGTCAGGGTGCCGTTGGTGTTGACCTTGACCACACGCACCTGGCTGGCGTCGTAGGTCTCGCGGTTCCAGCTGTAGCCGAAGTGGGCTTTCCAGTCGTCGTTCAGGTCGTGATCGGCTTCGAAGCGGTACAGGTCGGAGCGGCCTTCCATATTGTTGAAGGGCTCATCGAGACGGCGAGTCGACGGGATATTCAGCGGGTGGTTGGTCTTGGGGTCGATGGCGGTGCCACGGTCAAACGGCGAGAGAAACTCCCGATGCTCATAGGCAAACAACAGCTTGGTGCTGTCGCCATACCAGGCCAGCGACGGCGCAATCAGGCTCTCGCGGTGGGTGCCGTAGTTGCGCCAGTAGTCTTCGTCTTCATGGTCGACAATTAAACGGTACGCCAACCCGCTGTCACCGATGGGGCCGGTGGTGTCGAGGTTGCCGCCGCTGCCGTTCTTGCCGTCACCAAAGGTTGAGCCGCGCACGGTCAGCGAGGTGGACTGGATCAGCTCGGGTTTCTTGCTGACGATATTCACCACGCCGCCCGGGTCCTGGATGCCGTACAGCAACGACGACGGGCCCTTGAGCACTTCGACGCGCTCGGCGGTGGAGTTCAGTGCCCGGCCCTGAACCACGGGCATCCCGTCCTGCATGATCGAGCCGTTACGGTTGTCGCCAAAACCGCGCAGCATCACCGCGTCCTGGGTGCTGCCCAGGGTGTTGGCCTGGGTGATGCCACTGATGTTGGTCAGGGCGTCGTCGAGGTTGCGCGGCTGTTGATCGCGCATCACCTGGGCCGGCACCACGTTGACGGTTTGTGGGGTTTCCAGCAGCAGGCCGTGGGAACGCATGACCGAGCTGGTAGGCGGCGGCTGATAACTGGTGGTGTCCGAAGGCTGGGCGGCGCCGTTGATGGTGGTGGCGCCGAGGTTCAGGGCGCCTTCGGTGGGCAGCGGCTCCAGGGCCAGGGTGCGGGCGTCGATCTGGCGAAAGGTAAAGCCGGAATTGCCCAGCAAGCGCTGCATGGCCTGGGTCGCGCTCATCTGCCCGCTGATGGCCGGGGCCTTGATGGCGTAGGGTGCCTCGTCGGTGTAGACCACGCTGATACCGGTCACCCGGGTGAAATCGCTCAAGGCCTGAGGCAGCGGCTTGGCGGCCAGGGCAAAGTTGAACACCGTGCTCTGTTGCTGCGCGTCAGCCGCCTGCGCCACGCCCAAGGGCAGCAGTGCCAGCCCCGAAACCGCCAATACCGAGGCTCCCAGCCACTGTTTAACCGAACCCGCCGACGTTGCCCTGGACTTCATGCTGTGAGAACCCGTGTGTAAAAACGCTGTTAATGCGAATTAATCGCAGTTTCAAGCACTACACGGATGGCCGACAGGTTTACCTCACACCGATTTGAAAATAATTTCAGTCACGCCGGTTGGATCCGAAATCCGAAGCGCGGAACGTGCACATGCACGGTGCCGGCGCGTTCATCGGTGCGCCGCAGAATCAGCTCTTCACGCCCGGCAAACAGCAACTCCCCGGCCACCGGATCGGTGCCGTAGTCGGTGGCGCTGATGGTCACTTGCTGGCCGGGCTTGAAGCCGTTCGGGTCTTCGAAGATTTCTTCCGGCAGGTTGGCGGGCTTGGCGTTGCGCGCAACTTCCAGGGCCTGCTCGGCGCTCATCTGGCTCGACGTGCCATGGCCGAAACCCAACACCCGGCCCAACCAGGCGGCTACAGCGGGATAGGCTTCCACCAGCGGCGAGGTTACCGGCGACCCCATGAGGAACCACAGCGGGTGGGCCAGGGCGAAGTCGGCAATCGACGGTTCGCCAAACAGGAAGTCGCCCTGCTGGTGCTGCAACTGCTGGTTGATACGGCCGATGATCACTGGCCATTGATGCTTGGCCTGATCCAGTTGCACACGGGTTGCCGTGCCACCGCTGAATAACTTGCTGCGGTCGGCCACCAGCACCTGGATCATTTCCGGCGGCACTTTGGCGAACTTCACCGCCAGGGACTCCGGCTGGAACACCAGGCTCACCGCATGAGCGAACACCGTCGAATCCGCCCAGGCGGCGAAGCTTTGGCTGACCAGCTCCAGGCCCTGGGGAAACAGGGCCGGCGCGGCCTTTTCCTGCTCCAGGCGGCGGGCGATCAGCGCGGTGTCGCAGTAGATATCGGCGCCGACCTGCAGCACCGGGGTCTTGCGATAGCCACCGGTGAGGGCGGTCAAGTCAGGCTTGGGCATCACCGGCGAGATATGCACCGAACGCCAGGACAGCCCTTTGAATCCCAGCAGCAGGCGGGCTTTTTCAGCAAACGGGGATTGCGGGTAGTGGTGTAGGATCAACTCAGACATGCCAGGCTCCGCTCAATGAGTGAGCGTCCAGCTTAGCCTGCAAACCCGGCGAAGGCGCGCATGGGAACCTATCAGTCAAATTGATGGGCCGATCGCCGCCAGGCACTCCTTGGCGCTTTTCTTCAGCTTCTTGATCAGCCGTTCCTGGCGCAATGCCTCGGCCTTGCTGGTGCATGCTTCGGTGTACACCAGCGCCACCGCCGGGCTCGAAAGAAAAAACCGTGCGCCCTTGCCACTTTGGTGAGAGGCAAAGCGGCGCACCGGGTCATTGCTGATACCGCAATAGAGCGAGCCATTGGCGGCGCGCACCAGGTACACAAACCAGGGCTTGGTTTCGGAGGGAGTCGTCACGGATCAATTCGGCAAACCAAAGGAGCGCCAATCTTATCAACGACTGGCCTGGAACGCCTTCAACCCTTTCAGCGCCTGGGCGCGCACGGCGTTTTTCACCAGCGGTGTCCAGCCCAGCAACAGGCCTTTGGTACCCAGGGCCTGGCGCGACCAGCGCCACAGGTCGAAATGATCGTGGTGCTCGCAGATCTTGCCGTCGCGAAACACAAACCGCGCCTGGATGTCGTTGACCACGGTATTGCCGGTGGCGCTGAACAGGTAGGTCGCCACCCAGTGCGCGCCGCCGGTGATTTCGTCGCTGCGCACACTGTCGAAGGTCAGGGAAAAATCCTTGGCCCGGGTGGTGAGCATGCGCCACATGTCGCCGGCATCACGCCCGCGCAACTCGCCGAACGCCGGGTCGCTGAACACCACGTCGTCGGTGTAGCAGGCGCTCATGGCCTCGGCATCAAGACGCTGGAAGGCACTGTAGAACTCGGTGATCAGGGCGTTATGGGCATCGCTCATGGGCTGGTTCCGCAAAAGGGGTTGGATGGCCGGTACGATAATCCCCAAGGCCCGGGAACACTACTGGCATTAACGCCAGGAATATCCCATCCCACACATCAGGGAACCATCCCACTGCTGCGAGCATAGGCGAACAGGTCCACATCGGTGGAGATACACAGGCGGTTCATGGCCGTGCTTTTCTGTTTGCTGATGGTGGAGATGCTGCGATTGAGCCGGGCGGCAATCTGGCTGACGGTCATGCCGCTGGCCAGCATCCGCACCACCTCGCGCTCCTTGCCGGACAACTTCGGCGTTTGCGACTGGTCGCCAGTACCGGCCAGGTCCAACTGCAGACGCAGGTTTTCACTGACAAAGGTCTTGCCCTCGCTGATGGCCTTGATGGCCATGGGCAGTTCCTTGGCCGAAGCGCTCTTGGCGACAATAGCCCGGGCGCCCTGGGCGAAGGAGGCACGCAAGGTGGCAACATTGGCAAACATCGTCACCAGGATTACCGGCACATCGGGGTACTGGCGCTGCAGCAGGCCCAGCAACACATAGCCGTCGGCCTGTTGATTGCCCGGCATGGCAAAGTCCGTCACCAGCACATCGCAGGGCATGGCATTCAACAGCTTGAGCAGCTCGTCCGGCCCGTTGGCCTCTCCCACCACCTTGCACCGGCCATTGGCCTCTATCACCACTCGCTGACCAACTCGAACGATCGGATGGTCGTCAGCAATAATTACGCGAAGCATAGAAATCCAGACTGATGGCAAATTGATTTAAAAAAATACCCCCGTCCGGCCCGGGCAACAACCGCTGCCCCAACGTCGGTTTTCACCCCGGCCCAGTGTCTTTTAGAGGATGGACTTAACCCTACAAAATAAAAGGAATACACCTACAAAAAAAAGCTACAAACCTTGGTAATACGCCCTACGGATTCAGCTCACTCGTCATAAATCTGTCAAATACCGCAGATAAGCCATCACGTCCTTTTCAAACTGTTGAAGCTCCCGTTGGTTGAGCGCAATGCCGTGATCGCGCACTTGCTCGATCAGTTTCACGGCGCGGGTATCGAGATCGACGCCCCCCAGAAACACCAGGCCACCCACCAGTCGGTGCAGGCACTCGATCGCGGCAGCCCGGTCCAGCAAATGGCAGGCGCGGGCCAGCCCGGCAAAATCCGCATCCGCTTCAGCGCGCAAGCTGTGCAACATCTGGTTGACCATCTGCTCATCGCCGAAGGTGGCGATCAGGTCGGCGCGGGTTGGCCAAGGGGATTGCACCGGCGGCGAGTACGGGTCGACACCCACGCCGGGCGGCGGCAACCATTGCTCCAGCACGCTGCGCAATTGATCAAGGGTCAACGGCTTGGGCAGCCAGGCATCCATGCCCGCCTCCTCGCAACGCCGAAAATCATCCGGGCCCGGGTTGGCGGTCAGGGCAATGATCGGCACGCGCCGGCAACCGCCTGCGCGTTCACGCCGCCTGATCTCCCGTGCCATGCGGTAGCCATCCATCACCGGCATCCGGCAGTCACTGATCACCAGGTCGAAATGGCTCAGGACACAGGCGTTCAACGCCAACTGCCCATTGCAGACCACCTCGTGAAGCAGCCCGAACTTCTGCAAAAACAAGCTCATCAATGTGCGGTAGGTGGGGTGGTCTTCAACCACCAATACCTTCAAATGCTGCCAGTGCGCGGGGGAACGACTCCCGGATACGGGATCCCTTGGCCTCATGGCCACCTCTATATCGGTGCATAGCAGGAGAATCTATCCATACGGATACATACATAGCTATACAAGAACTACGAGAAGACAAACTTTCCTACATCCGCAATCACCTATTCCGACCGGATAAAAATCGCTTTCTTCTGGCCCTTCCGATTCTCGTATTTGTTGTATTTCCCCTCTCCCACCCGACCGCTAAATTGCGCCCCAGCCCAAACGGGCAACCCGCCATCTCATCCGGCGGGCAACTATCCGTACTGACCCAACGCCCAGCGCGCCGGCCTTCCCGCCGCCGCAATGACGCGCCTGTGTCAGTTGACCGAGACCTGGAAACACACCATGAACAAGCACCTGATCGCCCTGGCCAGCACCCTGTTGATCGCCGGCACTTCCTCCGCTTACGCGGCCAGCACGGTCGACCTCGCCGTCAAGGGCATCATCACCCCGAATGCCTGCACCCCGACCCTCTCCGGCGGCGGCGTGATCGACCACGGCAAGATGTCGGCCAAGGACCTGAACGCGACCGCGATCACCCCACTGCCAGCCGCCTCGCTGCAAATGACCATGATCTGTGACTCGCAGATCGAGTTCGCCCTCAAGGCCACCGATAACCGAGCGACATCGGGAACCGGGAGCTATTTCGGTATGGGCCTTATCAATGGCAACCAAAAGCTCGGCTTCTACAGCCTGGAGCTGACCACCCCGCTGGCCGACACCGAGGCCGTGCAGAGCATCGCGTCCTTCGACGGCGGCACCACCTGGGAGCCCTACACCAGCTTCGAGAACGGCCTGCTGCTGTCCGTGGCAACCATGGCCGACAGCAGCACCCCGCGCGCCACCCAGTCACTGGTGGCCAACATCGACTACAGAGGCTACATCAACCGCACCGACGGGCTGGACCTGAGCAACGAAGTCAACATCGACGGCTCCGCCACCATCGAAGTGATCTACCGGTAACCCGCCCAACGTCATTGCCACTGCAACCAAAGGTTTAGCCCGCTTATGAATTCCTCGTCCGTTGTCTTTCTCGCCACCCTTCTGCTTGCGCCCACGGCGCTGGCAATCAGCAAAACCGAACTCGTCGTTAAAGGCATCATCACGCCCAGTGCCTGCGACCCCGTGGTCTCCAGTGGCGGTGTGGTGGACTACGGAAAGATGACGGCCAAGGAGCTCAATCCGGAGCAACCCACTTCATTGCCGCCACAGTTTTTGCAGTTGAGCATCCAGTGCGAAGGCCCAACCATGCTCGCACTCGACACCATTGATAACCGTGCCGGTTCGTCCATCAACCAATACCGGCACGGCCTGGGCATGACGCCCAGCAACGAAAAACTCGGGAGCGTCTCCTTCCACCTGCGCAATCCGGTCGCTGACGGCGCCCCAGTCAGAACACTCAACTCCACGGACGGCGGCGTCAGTTGGGTACCCTCCACCATGCTGAGTTTCTTCACCCTGACGGCCGTCGCCGCCGCCGGTACCAGCTCCACCCCGATCCCCTTCACCCGCTTTGACGCCGACATGCAGTTGCATACCGCGATTGATGGCACCGACCGCCTGACCGTGCTCGATGAAATCCCCATGGACGGTCATGCAACCTTGCAAATGAAGTACCTGTAAGCCCCTTTTCCCAAAGGAATGTGCAACACATGAACACAACCCGAAACGCCCTGGCAGCGCTGGTGCTGCTGGGCACGAGCGCATCCGCCATGGCAGCGTCCACGGTGGAGCTGATCGTCAAAGGCGTAATCACCCCCAATGCCTGCGAGCCGAGCCTGTCGGGCAACGGCGTGGTGGATTACGGAAAGATCTCGGCCAAGGACCTCAACCTCACCACCTACACCGAATTGCCCAAAACCACCTTGCAGCTGCAAATCACCTGCGACGGCAAGACCCTGTACGCCGTCAAAGGCACCGACAATCGGGTAGGTTCCTCGCCCTACCCATTCATTTATGGCCTGGGCCTGATCAACGGTAACCAGAAGTTGGGGGGCTATGGATTACGCCTCAACAGCGCCACGGCTGATAGCGTCGCCACCACCCCGCTGCAGTCCCAGGACAACGGAACTACCTGGATGAGCCTGTATGAGGACTCCGACATAGGCCCAACGGATCTGGCGGCGTTTGGTGACCGGTCCACCGGCGTGTGGTTGCCCATCCCGATCCAGCAACTGATCAGCAACCTGGAAGTCAACGCGTTCATCGTCCGCGCGGACAGCCTGGACTTGAGCGACGAACACCCAATCGACGGCTCCGCCACCTTCGAAGTCAAGTACCTGTAAGCCCACCGATGTACATGCCATGGACCGGCGCCCCTGGGACCTCGCCTCTGACTGCGAGGTTCGTTACCTGCACCGAGAAGCGAACGATGAACGGATACCTACGCCTTAGCGCGGCGCTGTTAGTGCTCAACACCAGCTCCACTGTTTTGGCCAGTACCGCCAGCGACATGACCGTCTCCGGCCTCGTCACCCCCAGTTCATGCACCGTCGGTTTGTCCGGCAGCGGCCTGATCGACCACGGCAAAATCCCGGTCCACCGCCTGAACCCCGATACGCCAACGACATTGCCCAGCGAGTGGCTGGATGTGGATATCAACTGCAGTGGGCCGATGCTGTTTGCCTTGATCGGCATGGACAGCCGGGCCGACTCATCGCCTACACCCGACACCGACTACGGCCTGGGGAAAAACCCCCATGCCACCAGCGAACACCTGGGCTGGGTCGGCCTGGCGTTCGAAAGCGCCCAGGGCGACGGCCAGGCCATGCAGGCGCTGGTGTCAAAAAACCAGGGCAGCAACTGGGTGCCGCAGTCCGAAATTCACCCCAAGACCCTGATGGGTTTTGCCCGGCCCGGCCGGCCGTTTCCCGAACCCATCGTCAGCCTGACCACGCGCATCCGCGCAGACACCACCATCCAGCCAGCGAACCGCCTCAGCCTAAAGCAGGAGGTGCCCCTCGACGGCTCACTGGTGCTGGATTTGCGTTACCTGTAATCAGCCTTTTAGGAACTGCGTCATGAAGACTTACCCAACCTTGAGCCGCGTGCTCGCCAGCCTGGCCATGGGCTGCTTGCTGAGCGCCCGGGCACACGCCGACGGCATGGTGCCCGACACCTCGGTGGTGATTGTCAACGAGGCCGACGGTGAAGCTTCAGTGTCGGTGACCAACACCGACGGCAAGCTCGCCCTGTTGCACGTCACCCTTGAAGACGTACCGGAAGACACCGAACCGCTGCTGTTTGTCACCCCGCCCCTGGCCCGGGTCGAAGCCGACAAGAGTCAATTGGTGCGCTTCATTTTGCAGAACCGCGAACCGCTGCAGACCCAACGCCTGAAGCGGGTGATTTTCGAAGGCATGCCCAAGGACCGCGCCGCAGTGCCCAGCGGGCATGCGCGGGTGGGCGTGACGGTGCGCCAGAACCTGCCGGTGATCATCCACCCCAAGGGCCTGGCGCCCAACCGCACACCATGGACAGGCCTGGCCTGGTCACTGGGCAACGGCCACCTGAAGGTGGCGAACGACACCAAATACGTGGTGCGCATGGCCCAGGAACTGCACCTGCTGCCGGGCAACGGCAAGGCCGTGCTGCCGCGCACCTACATCCTGCCCGGCGAGACCCTGAGCATCAAAGCACCGCCCGGCCCTGCGAGTTCGGTGCGGATGCAGCCGGCGACCGTCTACGGCTTTGCCGTCGCCGCCTTTGAAGCGCCCGTCATCGCAGAAAACGCCCAATAACGAAGTGACAGCCCAGTGACCGTCACCGGGAAGCCCGCCCACCGCAGGCTTCCATAACTTGAGTGCCTTACGTGAACACAGTCACCACTGACCCGGCTGGCGAAGCCGTGCCCGGTTTTCCTCATCGTCTTTTCGGCAGGCGGCTGGCCTGCGCCGCCCTGCCGCTGGCCAATGCACTGCTGTTGAGCCCCGCCTGGGCCGAGGGTTCGCCACCGGGCCAGGCGTTTGACCCGCAAACCCTGCACCAACGCGGCATCGATCCGGAACTGGCTTACCTGCTGCTGGACGCGCCGAGCTACACCAGTGGCCGGCACGCCGTAAGCCTGACGGTCAACGGCCAGCGCCGGGGACGGGTCGACGCGCAGTTCGATCGCCAGGGAGCGCTGTGCTTCGACCGTGCCTTGCTGGACGCCGGTGACCTGGTGGTGCCGGCACCGCTGGGCGACAGCGGCTGCCATGACTTTCTCGGCGAATACCCGCAAACCATGGTGGAGCAGGATCCGGCCAGCCTGAGCATCACCCTGGTGGTGCCCACCGAGTCCCTGCGCCCTCGGCAACGGGAGCTGTCGGGCTATGAAACCGGCGGTTTTGCCGGGCTGCTCAACTATGACGTGAGTGGGCTGTACAACCGTTATGGCGATGACGCCAGCCGGTTCGGCTCGGCCAACACCGAGGTGGGGTTCAATGCCGGCGACTGGATCGTACGCAGCCGCCAGGTGCAGACCTGGCAGGATTCCCGTTCGAGCAGCACGCACCTGGAAGCGTACGCCCAGCGTACCTTTGCCGAACAACAAGCCGTGTTGCAGGCCGGGCAGATCAACCTCTATAACCCGGTACTGGCCTCGGCGCAGATCACCGGGGCGCAAGTGTTCACCGAACAGGCGCTGCAAGACCAGGCACAGGGCGCAACCATCAACGGCATCGCCAACAGCCCGGCGCAGGTCGAGGTGCGGCAGAACGGTGCGCTGATCCATTCCACGGTGGTGCCCGCCGGCCCGTTCTCGTTGACCGATGTGCGGCGCTTGAACGCCCGCTCCGACGTCGAGGTGACCGTCAAGGAAAGCACCGGCGAGGAGCGCCGCTTCACCGTCCCGGCGGTCATGCTCGGCATTGGCTTGCCCGCGCCGGGGTATTCAGTGGGCGCCGGGCGGGTGCGCAATATTGGCAACACCCGCGGCGAGGATCCGTGGGTGGTCAGCGCCGGATGGACCGGCCCATTGAGCCCCCGGCTCAGCCTGAGTGCCGGTGCGCTGATGGCCGAGGATTATCGTGCGACGGGCGCCAGCCTGGGGCTGCTGCCATGGCCGAACGGCCAGTTGCAACTGGCGACCCAACTCGCCGACACCCAGACCCACCCGCACGAACGCGGGGTACAGACCGACCTGTCACTGTCCCAGCGCCTGGGGCAGCAATGGTCGATCACCGCTGGCACGTCCCATCGCACCGAGGGCTACCGGGAACTGCAGGACACCGCCTATGAACCTCAGGACAACGACGCCCGTCGTTCGCGTTACCGTGACCAGCAAAGCCTGTCCTTGGGCTGGGCGCATCCCTGGCTCGGCGCCTTCAACGCCGGCATCTCGCGCACCAACACCTTCGACGGCCGGGACAGCAGCCGCGCCCTCGCCTCCTGGGGCACCAGTGTGCGCGGCGTGTCGCTGTCAGCCAGCGCCGAATGGCAAGTCAGTGGCCAACGCAACGATGAGAACGCGGTGTACCTGAGCCTCAGCGTGCCCCTGGGGGAAACCCGCCGGGGCCGGGCCTGGGTGCGCAACTCCGGCGGCGAACACCGCATCGGGCTGGGGGTGAGCGAACAGGTCGATGATCAATTGAGTTACCGGGTCAGCGCCGAACACGACAGCCGCGATCACCAGGTGGAATCGACCCTGGGCGTTTCCTACCTGCCGCGCTACGCCCAACTGGACCTCAACTACAGCCGCTCGGACGCCGAACGCTCCAGTTACCAGGGCGGCATCCGGGGCGGGATCGTCGCTCACAGTGACGGCGTGACCTTCTCGCCGTACCCGGTGCGCGATACCTTCGCCCTGGTGTCCGTGGGCGACATGCCCGGGATCAAACTCAGCACCCCAAGCGGCCCGGTCTGGACCGATGGCCAGGGCCAGGCGGTGGTTTCGCAGGTGGCCGCCTATGGCCGCAGCCCGGTGGAAGTGCAAACCCGCTCGTTGCCGCGCAACGCCGACATCAGCAATGGCCTGGCGGTGATTTCGGCCGGGCGCGGCGCGGTGGACCGCGTCGAGTTCGGCGTGGCCATGACCCGTCGCGCCCTGCTGACGGTGACCACCGACCACGGCGCGCCCCTGCCCCGCGGCGCCACGGTGAGCACCGCCGACGGCGAGTTCGTGACCCTGGTGCAGGAAGGCAGCCAGGTCTTTTTGCCCAACGTGCTGGACCCGCGTCGCTTGTGGGTCAAGGCACCCGGCACCCAACGCTGTGAGCTGAACTTTGCGCTGCCGGAAAAAGCCGACCCGCAGGTGTATTTCGAAACCGCCCCTGCCCGATGCCTGGCGCCATGAGGAACTCTGTGATGAACCGACTATTGCTGGCAGCCCTGGCCCTCGGCGCCCTGCCCGTGGCCCAGGCCGAAGATTGCCGTCTGAACCTCAGCGAGTCACGCCTGGATTTCGGCGTGATGAACCGCACGATCCACCGTGCACCGAGCGCTGAAACCCTACTGGGGGAGCGGCGCCTGAGTTTGACGATCAACTGCCCGCAACCCAGCGACATGAGCCTGTTTTACCGGGCATTGGCCGGCCACGGCGAGCGGTTTCGCTTTACCGACCGAGGCAGCTACGAGGTGCAGGTGAGCGACGCGGTGCTGGATGGCCAGGCCGTGGAATTGGGCCTGATTGCCGGCCAGGGCCAGGCGCCAGGCACGCGGGCCAACGTCCTCGCCTGGCGCCCGGACCAGGGCATCGTGCCGTTACGCGATGGCGTGCCAGCAACCGGCAGCGCGTTTTCCGTGCAACTACTGGTCAATGCCTGGGCCCAGGCCGATGCCACTCTGGTACGCGATGCCGTGACCTGGGAGACCTCCGGGCTGTTCGACGCAGTGGGCACCGGCCAGGCGCGGGAGTTGACCCTGCAAGCTGGCTTCGCCCCGGCCGCCTGCACCGCCAACTTGTCCAACGGCGGCATCGTCGATTTTGGCCGCATGTGGGCCAAGAGCCTGAACGCCGACAAGGAAAACGCCCTGGCTTCACGCAGCCTGATGCTGGGCATCGGTTGCGACGGGCCGACGCGTTTTACCCTGCGCATGCAAGACAACCGCAACGGCACCGCCACCGGCGGCACCGACGAAACCGCCTACGGCCTGGGGGTGGACAACAGCCGCAATAACATCGGCCGTTACTACCTCTACTTCGACCCCTTCGACCTGCAGGCCGACACCCTGCCCCAGGTGTACCGCACCGACTCCACCACCAACGGCGTGGCCTGGAGCAGCTCCAGCGCCTACCCGATTCCCATCGGCAGCAACAGCCTGCTGGGGTTCACCGACACACCCGGCAGCCACGCCGGCCCCACGGCGATCCAGAACCTGAACGGGCAGATCAGCGTCAGGGCCATTCTGGCGCCGATGAACACTCTGGACCTGAGCACCGAAGTACTGCTCGACGGCTCGGGCACGATTGAAATTCTCTACCTCTAACCACCCGCAAAGGACACTGTGATGAACACATGCCTGCTTTCCCTCGCCACTCTTTCACTGCTGGCCTTCAGCACTGCGACGTTCGCGGCCTCCCGCACCGAGTTTGCAGTCACCGGGTTGATCACCCCCAGCGCCTGCACCCCGGGGCTGTCGAGCGCCGGGGTGATCGATTACGGCAAGATTTCCCAGCAAGACCTGAACAGCGACACCGGCACCCGCCTGCCGATCCAGAACCTGAACGTGAACATCAGTTGCAACGGCCCCATCCGTTTCGCCCTGCGCATGCACGACAATCGCGACGGTTCGGCCAACGTCAACAGCGAGATCTACTACGGACTGGGGCTGGATAAAAGCGGCAACAAGATCGGCCTGTACTACCTGAGCTTCGATCCGGCGCAAACCATGACCGACAGCCTGGCCCAAGTGTATGGCACCGAATCCACCACTGGCGGCGTGGCCTGGCGCAGCGCCAACAGCAACCCGATCGACATCGGCGCCCGCAGCTACCTGGGGTTTACCGACACCGTCGGCAGTACGAGCGGGCCAGCGGCGATTCAAAATCTGATCAGCATCGTCAAGGTACAGACGGTGATCGCCGCCAAGCGCAACCTGGACCTCAGCAGCGAGGTCTACATGGACGGCTCCAGCACCCTGGAAGTGCTCTACCTCTAGACCTTCTCGCTGGTCACCGCCACATACCGCGCGCGCCCGGCGCCCAGGCCGGCCACGATGGCGCCCAGGCCGATCACCGCGAAAATCCAGCCGGTGGCGCCCCAGCCACCCGTCCAGTCGTGCACCAGGCCGACTGCAAACGGCCCCATGGACGCCAGGGTATAACCGATACCCTGGGCCATGCTCGACAGGTTGGCCGCCACATGGGAATCCCGCGAGCGCAGCACAATCAGGGTCAGCGCCAGGCTGAACGTACCGCCCTGGCCCAGGCCCAGCAGAATCGCCCAGCCCCACAAACCGTCCAGCGGCGCATACAGGCAACCGAACAGGCCGCCCAGCGTCAGCACCATCACCACCACGATGGCCAGACGCTGATCCTTGCCGCGTGTCGCCAGCCACGGCGCGGCCAGGGAACTGGCCAGTTGCACGATCACCGAGCCGGAGAGCACCAGGCCGGCCTGGGTGGCGGTGAGGCCACGGCCAATGAGAATCGACGGCAACCAGCCAAACACGATGTAGGCCAGGGACGATTGCAGGCCCATGTACAAGGTCACCTGCCAGGCCAGCGGGTCACGCAATAAACCCTTCACCCGATAAGCCACATGGTGCGCGCCATGCTTCTGGCCGACCTGCGGCAGCCAAAACAGCGCGGCGACCAACGCCGGGAGAATCCAGAAGCCCAGGCCGATGTTCCAGCTGTCGCCGAAGTAATGACTCAGGGGCACCGTGGAACCCGCCGCCAGCGCCGCGCCCAGGCACAGGGCCATGGTGTACACGCCGGTCATGGTGCCCGCCTGTTTGGCGAAGTCGCGCTTGACGATGCCCGGCAGCAGCACACCGATGATGCCGATACTCGCACCGGCCAACAGGCTGCCGGCGAACAGCCCGGCTTCACCGAAAGAACTGCGCAGGATAATGCCGCCCGCCAGGGTCAACAGGATCCCCAGTACCACCCGCTCGGCGCCAAAACGTCGGGCCAGGATCGGTGCCAACGGCGCAAACAGGCCCAGGCAAAGCACGGGCAAGGTGGTCAGCAGGCCGGCCTTTGCCGCCGACAAACCGAGGCTGCTGGAAACTTCCGCCAACAGCGGCGACATGCTCGACAGCGCCGGACGCAGGTTCAACGCCACCAGAATCAGGCCCAGCAGCAACAGCCACGGGCGACTCACCGCCGGCGGGCTGTGCTGCACCTCGTCGTCATCGGCTTCAGCGTCGATCAGCAGTTCTTCAAGGGCATTTTCTGAACGGGGCATGAGGTTCTCGGGTTCAAGGTTCATTGATCAACTGCCGGGACAGGGCTTTGGCGCGCTCCGGGTCCTGCTGCTCCACGGCATCAAGCAAAGCGCCGTGCAGGTCGAACACCGCTTGCCGGCGGGGCTGGATGTTCAGGGTCTGGCGCAGTTGCGCGCCGACGATGCTGGAGAAGTACTGGTACAGCTCGCTCAAGGCCGGGTTGTGGGCCGCGTCCACCAGGCGTTTGTGGAACACCAGGTCGCAGCTGATGTAGTGCTCCAGGTCGCCGTGGTAATGCTCGGCGCTGGTTTTCAATGCTTCGCGCAGGGCGACCAGGTCTGCATCGGTGCGCCGTAACGCTGCCAGGCCGCTGGCCTCGACTTCAAGAATCTGCCGTGTCTCCTGGGCCTGGGCCAGGGTGCAGTGGGACAAGGCTTTCATCGCGCCCAACGGGTCGGTCATGGAGCGCAGGTAGCTGCCGTCGCCCTGGCGGATCTCGATCAACCCGGAAAACGCCAACACCCGCATGGCTTCACGCACGGTGTTGCGGCTTATGCCCAGCTCGGCAGACAACTCGGGCTCGGTGGGCAGGCGCTCGCCGATGGCCCATACGCCTTGGGTGATGCGTTGGCGCAACTGGTCCAGAGCCTGGTCGACGAGGGAGCGTTTTATCAGGGGTGCGATGTCTGTCATGGGTTTCGTCCTTTCATCCAATCATAGGATGAATTTTCCTACATGGTAGTCAGACTTGCCTACAAGGGCAACGCACTAGGGTTGATTGGGTAACAAAAGGAGCGGGATTTCCGATTGATAAAATTACCCTTAGAGGGTAATTTCGGCTTCAGGTGTCTTATGGAAAAGTACACACCTCATTACGATTTGGCGGTGATAAAGGCGGATGTCAGGCGGCTTGGGAAGAAAGCATTTACCAATACCGCAGGAAGGACCGGCCAGGATATGGGCCTGACTATTGAAGAGATGCAGGCAGTCATTTTCGAACTGCAAACCAAGCTGTTGTACAAATCGATGACCACCTATGAAGACCATCGAGTGTGGCAGGACGTGTACCACACGAACTCACAAGATCTGGAGATTTATATAAAGGTGACGTACCGCCCTGCCGGCGGCCCACCCGTAATCTCCTTCAAGGAGAAAAACTTATGAAAACCCAGCAATGTTTCAGCTGCGGCGCGCGTGAGGGCATGACACATTTCGAAGGGCGCGGCGAAACCATGAGCGTCAAGGGCATGGAGCGCCGTGTCGATAATCTTTCTGGTTGGGAGTGCCAGAAGTGCGGAGAAATCGAATGGGATCCCGAAAGTTCGGAGCGCCACGGGCAAGCCGGCGATGAACTGGTTATCGCCGCCCGGCAAATGATCGGCGCCGAGATGAAGCGTATCCGTCGCAAACTACACCTTACGCAAAAAGAAACCGTGCAACTGCTGTCCGGTGGCGGGCACAACGCATTTTCGCGTTACGAGCGCGGCGAGATTCTTCCGCCCAAGGCATTGATGCTGCTGATGCGCCTCCTGGATCGTTACCCGCATTTGCTCGCTGACGCAAAGGCCCTGGCCGAAGGTGCCGATCTGCGAGGAGCGTTTAAATATACCGAGCACAAGGAGCATGAAAGTCTTACGGTGGCCTGAACCGCAAAAAACCCGGCACAAGGCCGGGTTTATTTTTAAGCGTTACTCCCGCATCAATGCAAAATCTGGCTCAAGAACAACTTGGTCCGATCATTCTGCGGGTTGTCGAAGAAGTCATTCGGCGCTGCCTGCTCCACGATCTCGCCCTTGTCCATGAAGATCACGCGGTTGGCCACGGTGCGGGCAAAGCCCATTTCGTGGGTCACGCAGAGCATGGTCATGCCGTCTTCCGCCAGGCCGATCATGGTGTCGAGAACTTCCTTCACCATCTCCGGGTCGAGTGCCGAAGTCGGCTCATCGAACAGCATGATTTTCGGTTTCATGCACAGCGCACGGGCAATCGCCACGCGCTGTTGCTGGCCGCCGGACAGTTGCCCCGGAAACTTGTGGGCCTGCTCCGGAATACGCACGCGCTCAAGGTAATGCATGGCGATTTCCTCGGCCTTGCGCTTGGGCATCTTGCGTACCCACATCGGAGCCAGCGTGCAGTTCTGCAGGATGGTCAGGTGCGGGAACAGGTTGAAGTGCTGGAACACCATGCCGACTTCGCGGCGGATCGCTTCGATCTGCTTGAGGTCGTTGGTCAGTTCCACGCCATCGACCACGATGCGGCCCTGCTGGTGCTCTTCCAGGCGGTTGAGGCAGCGGATGGTGGTGGACTTGCCGGAACCCGACGGGCCGCACAGCACGATACGCTCGCCCTGCTTGACGTTCAGGTTGATGTCTTTCAACACGTGGAACTGGCCGTACCACTTGTTGACGCCCTGCATCTGAATAATGCCTTCAGGGCTCACAGGCTGTTTGATCGCTTCACTCATCACAAAACTCCTAACGCTTGTGGCCTGTGTCCAGCTTGTGTTCCAAATGAATGGAATAGCGGGACATACCAAAACAGAAAATCCAGAACACCAGGGCGGCGAACACGTAGCCTTCAGTGGCCATGCCCAACCATTTCGGGTCGGCGGCGGCTTGCTTGACGCTGTTGAGCAGATCGAACAGGCCGATGATGATCACGAGGCTGGTGTCCTTGAACAACGCGATAAACGTGTTGACGATGCCCGGGATCACCATCTTCAGCGCCTGGGGCAGAATCACCAGCCCCATGCTGCGCCAGTAGCCCAGGCCCATCGCGGCGGCAGCTTCGTACTGCCCCTTGGGAATCGCCTGCAAGCCACCGCGCACCACTTCAGCCACGTAGGCCGACTGGAACAGGATCACGCCGATCAACGCCCGCAGCAGCTTGTCGATGCCCATGCCTTCCGGCAGGAACAGCGGCAACATCACCGACGACATGAACAGCACCGTGATCAACGGCACACCACGCCAGAATTCGATGAAGGTCACGCAGACCACACGAATGGCGGGCATGTTCGAACGCCGCCCCAGCGCCAGCACAATGCCCAGCGGCAAGGCACCGGCGATGCCGACGGTGGCGATCACCAGGGTCAGCATCAAGCCGCCCCATTGGCTGGTCGCCACGTTGGTCATGCCGAAGATCCCGCCGTGGAGCAGGAAGTAGGCAACGATCGGGTACACCACCAAAAAGCTCAGGCCGTAGACCGCCTTGCGCGTAAAGCGCGAGATGAACAGCGGCGCCACGCCCACGATGGCCAGCCACACGGTCAGGTCCACGCGCCAGCGCAGGTCGCCTGGGTAGTAGCCGTACATGAACTGCCCGAAGCGCTGTTGGATAAACACCCAGCACGCGCCTTCCTTGGTGCAGTCGGCACGGGTGGTGCCGACCCAGTTCGCATCGAGGATCGCCCAGTGCAGGATCGGCGGCACGACCAGGTAGATCAGGTAAAACGCCAACAGCGTCAGCAGGGTGTTGAGCCAGCTGGAAAACAGGTTGGCGCGCATCCATGCCATCGGCCCGAACACTTTGCTCGGTGGCGGCATATCAGGTTTGAAAGTATGCGTACTCATGCAGGTTTCCTCACCGCTCGATCAGCGCAATGCGCTTGTTGTACCAGTTCATCAGCAGGGAAATGCTGATGCTGATCGCCAGGTACACGCTCATGGTGATGGCAATAACCTCGATGGCCTGGCCGGTCTGGTTGAGCACCGTGCCGGCAAACAGCGAAACCATTTCCGGGTAACCGATACCGGCGGCCAGTGACGAGTTTTTCGCCAGGTTCAGGTATTGGCTGGTCAGCGGCGGGATGATCACGCGCAGGGCCTGCGGAATGATCACTTTGCGCAGGGTCGGACCGTTGCGCAGCCCGAGGGAACGCGCGGCTTCGGTCTGGCCGTGGCTGACGGACTTGATGCCTGAACGCACGATCTCGGCGATAAACGCTGCGGTGTACACGGTCAGGGCCAGGGTCAGCGCCAGCAGCTCGGGAATCAGCACCCAGCCGCCCACAAAGTTGAAGCCTTGCAGCTTGGGCATTTCCCAGTGCAGCGGCGCGCCGAACACCAGAGCGCACAGCGCAGGGATCACCACCAACAGTGCCAGGCCGGCCCAGAACTTGTGGAAGGGAACGCCAGTGGCTTCAAAGCGTTTGTTGGCCCAGCGGGCCATCAGCACAATGGCAACGATTGCCACCACTACGCTGATCACGAACGGCCAGAATCCGTCCGCCGCCAACGCGGCAGGCATATTCAGGCCACGACTGCTGACAAAGAATGTGTCACCGAAGTTATGGCTGTTGCGCGGCCCCGGCATCGTCAGGAAGACCGCGAAGTACCAGAACAGGATTTGCAGCAGCGGCGGAATGTTGCGGAACACTTCCACATACACGGTCGCCAGCTTGTTGATCATCCAGTTGGGTGACAAACGCGCCACACCGATGATGAACCCGAGGATGGTCGCCAGGACCACGCCGATCACGGTCACCAGCAAAGTGTTAAGCAGACCGATCACAAAGACCCGGGCATAGCTGTCCGATTCGGTGTAGTCGATCAGGTGCTGAGCGATGCCGAAGCCGGCACTGCGCTCAAGAAAGTCGAAACCCGAGGTGATGCCCCGGTGTTGAAGGTTGGTTTGCGTGTTGTTGAACAGGTACCAGCCCAACGAGACCACCGCCACAATCGTGATGATCTGGAATAGCCACGCACGCACTTTTGGATCACTGAAGCTGAGCTTCTGTTTTGGTGCGCCGATTTGATTTTGCATTAAGTGCCCCAGGAATAATGGAACAGAACATCACCCGGCGGTTGGCCCACCGGGTGACAGAACCATCAGCTATCAGCGCACAGGTGGTGCGTATTGAATGCCACCGTTGGTCCACAGTGCGTTCAGGCCACGATCGATTTCCAGGGGAGTGCTTTTGCCGAGGTTTTTCTCGAACACTTCGCCGTAGTTACCGACTTGCTTGACGATCTGTACGACCCAGTCTTTCTTCACTTTCAGGTCTTTGCCGTATTCGCCGTCAGCACCCAGCAGACGGGCAACGTCCGGGTTCTTGGTGGACTTGGCTTCAGCTTCGACGTTTTTGGAGGTGATACCGGCTTCTTCAGCGTTGAGCATGGCGTAGCCAACCCAGCGCACGATGGCCAGCCACTCGTCATCGCCGTTACGCACGACAGGGCCCAGTGGTTCTTTGGAAATGGTTTCCGGCAACACCACGTAGTCCTTCGGCGAGGCCAGCTTGCTGCGCTGTGCGTAGAGCTGCGACTTGTCGGAGGTCAGCACGTCGCAACGCCCGGATTCCAGCGACTTGGCGCTTTCATCGGAGGTGTCGAACGTGATCGGGGTGTACTTCAGGTTGTTGGCGCGGAAGTAGTCGGAAACGTTCAGCTCAGTGGTGGTACCGGCCTGGATGCAGATGGTTGCACCGTCCAGTTCCTTGGCACTTTTAACGCCCAGCTTGTTGTTCACCAGGAAGCCAACACCGTCGTAGTAGGTGATGAAGCCCGGGAATTTCAGGCCCATGCCGGCATCGCGGGAGCTGGTCATGGTGGTGTTGCGCGACAGGATGTCGACTTCGCCAGACTGAAGCGCGGTGAAACGCTCCTTGGCATTCAACTGGCTGAATTTGACCTTGGTTGCGTCGCCGAATACGGCAGCAGCAACAGCACGGCACACGTCAGCGTCGATCCCGAGGATCTTGCCGCTGGCATCCGGCACCGAGAAGCCCGGCAGACCGTCGCTCACGCCACACTGCACAAAGCCTTTCTTCTGCACGGCATCCAGAGTGGCGCCAGCCTGGGCGAAACCACTGACACCCAGTACGGTAGCCGCGGTCACGATGGCCAGGGTGGATTTCAATACCTTCATTCAAACCTCCAGTTTTGCTCTTGTTGTGTCGGAGCTCGAACCCCACCGCACCCTTATGAGGCGACATCGACCCGTGTTGGCTTTTTTTGGGGTCAAACAGCATGAGGTTTTTGCTTTAAGTCCAGTTGCTATCCCACAGGCGTCAGTCACTGATAGTGTTACCGCCTGGGGTGAGCCTTGACATCGGGTTTCACATAGCAAGCCCCGTACCAGACTGGCGGCTGAGTCGTTTCAGCCCACGGTCAAGAGCAAAAGATTCAACCTTGCGACATTCTCTTAACAGATCAACCTGTCGCGCACCGTTCCGACGCACTCAATCGGAGCGCACGCACATATATGGAGCAGACATGACCGACCCCTTGATTCTTCAGCCCGCCAAGCCCGCAGACGCCTGCGTAATCTGGTTGCATGGCCTGGGTGCCGATCGCTACGACTTCCTGCCGGTGGCCGAAGCCCTACAGGAAAAACTCCTGTCGACACGCTTTGTGCTGCCCCAGGCGCCGACACGCCCGGTAACCATTAATAGCGGCTACGAGATGCCCAGCTGGTACGACATCAAGGCCATGAGCCCGGCGCGCTCCATCAGCCTTGAAGAGCTGGAAGACTCGGCAAAAATGGTCACTGACCTGATCAAGGAACAAAAAAGCAGCGGAATAGACGCTTCGCGGATTTTCCTCGCCGGCTTTTCCCAGGGCGGCGCCGTGGTGTTCCACACCGCCTTCCTGAAATGGCAGGGCGCCCTGGGTGGCGTAATTGCCCTCTCCACCTATGCGCCGACCTTTGGCGACGAGCTTGAATTGTCGGCCAGCCAGCAACGGATTCCGGTGCTGTGCCTGCATGGCCAATACGACGACGTGGTACAGAACGCCATGGGCCGCAGCGCCTATGAGCATTTGAAGACCCGCGGTGTCACCGTTGCATGGCAGGAATACCCAATGGGCCACGAAGTGTTACCCCAGGAGATACACGATATTGGCACCTGGTTGGCCGCCCGCCTGGGCTGAAAACCACACATTATGTAGCCGTATGACCAACGCACTACGCCGCGCCCGATTCTTGCATTACACTGGCCGGCGTACATTCCTTAACCAATTGATGAGATGACCGTGCTCAAAGCACTCAAGAAGATGTTCGGTAAAAGCGAGGCTGAGCAGCTCGCGCCAGGTTCCAGTGCCCCCGCCCACGTTCAAGGCAGCCGCAATGACGGCCAGCAGCCTGGCCGGACCGCACCTGTAGCCTCGCCAAAAAAAGAGCCGGTGACCACACCCGCCACGGTTAACGTCGCTGAAGAACCACCCGCCGAGAAACCACGCCCGGAAAAACCGCGCCGCGAACGCGCGCCAAAACCTGTGGTTATCCCCTGGAAACTGGAAGACTTCGTTGTCGAACCCCAGGAAGGCAAAACCCGCTTTCATGATTTCAAGCTCGCCCCGGAACTGATGCACGCCATCCAGGACCTGGGCTTCCCGTACTGCACGCCGATCCAGGCGCAAGTGCTGGGCTTCACCCTCGCCGGCAAAGACGCCATCGGTCGCGCCCAGACCGGTACCGGCAAGACCGCAGCCTTCCTGATCTCGATCATCACCCAGTTGCTGCAGACCCCGCCGCCCAAAGAACGCTACATGGGTGAGCCGCGCGCACTGATCATCGCCCCCACCCGGGAGCTGGTGGTACAGATCGCCAAGGACGCCGCCGACCTGACCAAATACACCGGCCTCAACGTGATGACGTTTGTCGGTGGCATGGACTTCGACAAGCAGCTCAAGCACCTGGAAGCGCGTCACTGCGACATCCTGGTAGCCACGCCGGGCCGCTTGCTGGACTTCAACCAGCGCGGCGACGTGCACTTGGACATGGTCGAAGTGATGGTGCTGGACGAAGCCGACCGCATGCTCGACATGGGTTTCATCCCGCAGGTGCGTCAGATCATTCGCCAGACCCCGCCGAAAAACGAGCGCCAGACCCTGCTGTTCTCCGCGACCTTCACCGAAGACGTGATGAACCTCGCCAAGCAGTGGACCACTGACCCGTCCATCGTCGAGATCGAGGCCCTGAACGTTGCCAGCGAGAACGTCGAACAGCACATTTATGCAGTGGCCGGTGCCGACAAATACAAGCTGCTCTACAACCTGGTCAACGACAACGGGTGGGAGCGGGTGATGGTGTTTGCCAACCGCAAGGACGAAGTGCGGCGCATCGAAGAGCGCCTGGTGCGTGACGGCGTCAACGCCGCGCAACTGTCGGGCGACGTGCCGCAGCACAAGCGCATCAAGACCCTGGAAGGTTTCCGCGAAGGCAAGATTCGCGTGCTGGTGGCCACCGACGTGGCCGGGCGCGGGATCCACATCGACGGCATCAGCCACGTGATCAACTTCACCCTGCCGGAAGTGCCGGACGACTATGTGCACCGTATTGGCCGCACCGGCCGTGCGGGCGCGGCGGGCGTGTCCATCAGCTTTGCCGGGGAAGACGATTCGTATCAGTTGCCGTCGATCGAAACCTTGCTGGGCCGCAAGATCAGCTGCGAAACGCCGCCGACGCATCTGTTGCGGGCAGTGGAACGCAAGCGGTCTTAACAACGCATCGTCAGTGGCCGCGGGCTTGCTCGCTACCACTGACGATGGTTGACATTACCCTTGATACAGCTCTCTGGGGAGAGACTGTCGAATACGGAATGCCTCGTCTCTGAACGCCTGGTAATAGCCGGAAGTACTGGTTGGCGTATCGACAATACGGCTAATCGTGGCTTGCGACTGGGGCTGAGCGGAACTGTCTCGCCTCCCCCCGCCAGATGGGGGCGCGGCTGACGAATTGCTCCTACTTTCGATTGATCTGCCAAGGTTGGTAAATCTCAGCACTGCTCGTGTGCCCCCAAAACTCTGGCTCAATGGCGTGACGCCCGAGGCATCGGTGAATTTGTAACTCAAACCGATCAGGCGCTGGCGCGCTGCATATAGCGCACTGCCGATGGGTGTATTAACCAGTTTGCCGACACCGGAGAAATTTTTGGCAGCGGCGTTGTAGGCCAAATGAGCCGAGGTATACGCCCCAAACACACTCACGGCCAATGAAGCTATAGAGAATCCGAACGCCGTCCACCCCAACGCATCGATGGCACCCGAACGGTCCCAGCCCTTTGCCTTATCGACTGCAGCGATACCCAATGCTGAAGAACCCAACGTCCCACTGACAGTCCCAAGCGCCGCTCCGGCGGTGATCGCTGTCTTTGATGCGATGGTCAGGCCAGCCGTAAAAGCCGCAGCCGAAGCCGCAGACGTTGCCAGTGCCACTGCCGTGGCCGTTGCACCGCCTATAGCGGCTGGCGCCGCCACCGCTCCCGCAGCCGTAAGCGCCGCAGCTAACCCCATGGCCACTGACTTTGTCGTGTACGCGGCTACCGCAGCCGCGAGACCGACAGCCCCGAACCCAAGCGTTACTATCGACAGCGCCAGCGCAGTCCCAGTCAACGCCCATTTCAACCAAGAGGGCCACAACCCACTGGGGTCGGTTAGATTGATAGGGTTGCCGGCACAGTAGGCATAGCTATTAATCCCCCCCTCATCGAACGGACTCAACGGATCAGGCTGCAAGAACACCATCAGGTCAGGATCGTAAGCCCGCTGGCCGTTGCCGAGGAAGTACAGGTTGACCGCCGCATCCAGCCGCTGGCCGTTGAACGCAGGCACTTGCAGGTCCGCCAGGCTGCGACTCTTGCCGTCATCGGGGGGAATCTTCGCATCACCAAAAGGTGTGTAGTGGCGCGCTATACGGGGCTGCCCTGGGGCCGTCAGGCCGCGCACGCTCCCGCTCCCATCATTGATATGCAGTTGCGGCCCATCCACACCACCACTGCGCGCGACGACTTCCCCCCCATCGCCGAAGTAACGGATTTTTTTGTTGCCCTCAACCAGGGTATCGAGGCGATCGCCTGCATACGCGAGCATTACCGGTGGCTCATTGCCCCGGGACGCGAGTACCTGGCGGGCTTCGGCATCGTACTGGTAGCTGTACCTGAGGGGACCGATCTGTGCAGTGATCAATTGCTCAAACCCATTGTACGTATAGACCTGGCCCGCTGGGTTCGCCTGTAAATTGCCCGCCGCGTCATACGTCAGGGTGACATCCCGCACCGGGCGCGTGTTGGTCAGGCGGGTCAGGCGGGTGGGGTCGGCGGCGGTGAAGTAACGTTGGCAGGTGTCCTGGGTGCCGTCGGCAAAGGAGGTGACTACCCGCGTAATGTTATTGAAGGTGTCGAAGCTGAAATCCTGCCCGAGGATACCGCGTCCCAGATGGTCCAGCGGGTGTTCCTCCCCCGTGCAGCGGTAGGTTTTGAGCCGCAGGTAGGCGTCATAGGTATAGGTCTCGCCGATCACCAAGCGTGAACTCGCGTCACGAATGACCCGTGTCGCCAACATACTGTTGACGTAATAAGTGCTGGTCATCACCTGAAAAAGCGCGCCGTTCTGCTCAAAACGACGCTCGGTTTCCCGCCCCAGAGCGTCGTAGGACACGTTGGTAACGACTCGTGTACTTTCATAGATACTCGTCAGGGTCTGCGGCCGACCCAACGTATCGTAGGCCTGTTCAATGACCATGGCGCCCGTGGCCACCCTGGAAAACCGCCCCAAGGCATCATATTCAAGCGTACTGCGTTGGCCATCGGCTGAAGTTTGATGCAGCAGTCGCCCTCCAGGGGAATAACCGTACTGCATGGTCAAGGCGACACCGCTGGCCGTTTGAACATCCTTCTCGGGAAAACCGTTGGCATCCTTGAAAAACTCATGGATGAGGCCATTGGTCTCTGAACGCGTCAATGCGCCAGCAACCGGATCATGCCGGTAAACACTCGCCCCAAGCCCTGTCATTTCAATCCGGGTCGGCACATCCAACTCTCTGTCGTACGTCAGGGTCTGGCGCCCCCCACGCGGCGATACCATGGCCACCGGCTCCATCCATCCGGCTTCGTACTCCCAGGTCGTCGCCTGCCCCGTGGCGCGCTCCTGCCGGGTCATGCGGCCCAGGCTGTCGTAGGTACGCGCGCCCAACCGCGTGCCATCGACCGAGACCGCAACCGCCAACTCACTGCTGGTGCCGGGGGCATAGTCGGTTTTGCGCAGCCGTTGCGGGGTGCCGTCCACGGGCTTTTGCAGGGACGTCAGCACTCGGTCAAACGGGTCGTATGTCAATTCAGTGACTGTTTTATTCACATCCACGATCGTCAGGCAGCGGCCCAAGCCATCGTAGGTGCGCGACTCGACTTCGACCTTAGCGTTGTTGGCATCCACGCGCTCCACCTTGATCGGCTGGTTATACGCATTGAAATAGGTCAGCCGTCGCTCACCGCCAACAATGCCTTCCTCCGTAAGATTGAGCAGCGGCTCGTACTCATTGATCATCACGCTGCCATCGGGGCCTGTGATACGGCTGGCGTTGCCCCATTTACTGTAGGCAAAGGTGTTTTTCAACGAGCGTTGCCCGTCGGTCAGGTAATCAAAACTGACCTCCTCCACCAGTTGCCCAAGCGCGTCATAACGCTGTGTGCCCGTGGCACGCTCCTGGTCATTCGCACCCATCAGTTGGGCTTCGGACACCTGGCGTCCCAAGCCGTCGAAGTAGCTAATCGCCTTGTTGCCTTGGGCGTCCGTGGTGATCAGGTGGGCACGTTTGGTCGGCGTAGCAAAATGATAGGCATACGTGCGCGAGGCTTGCTGCACCGTGCCGGGAGACGTCGTCTCTTCGGTCAGCCGACCACTCACATCAAACGTCATTGCCAGGGTGCTGCCACTGTCGCGTGTCATCGCCAACAGGCGCCGATTGGTCAGTGAAAGCGTGCGCTTGGCTTCAAGCCATTGGCCCTCGCGCCCTTGCAGGCGTCGCGTTTCGACGAGGTTGTCGCCAGTGATGGTGTAGCTGAAATTGCTGGTCAACGCCTGCCCGTCGACGGTGCTGGTGGTGCTCCTCAGCCGGCCGGCCAGTTCAACAGGACTTTCAAAATACGTCTGCTGCAGGGCGAGCACACCCGCCTGGGTACTCGACTGCTGCAGCACAAAGTAGCTGCTGCCTGTCTGCGGTACGCGGGTATGCGTGTATTGCGTGAGTCGCGCCGCTGGCGTACTCCCGACTGGAACAAGTCGCTCTTGCTTAACGTAGCGCTGGAACAGATTATGGGGATCAGCCGGGCACTTGCCGCTCTCTCCGGCAATCGGGTAATAGGTGTACTCGGTGCGCACCCCAGAAGGCTCGGTGCGGCTCATTTCATTGCCGTAATCGTCAGTTTCGATGCGCTGGACCTCTTCCCGAGCGGTGCCACCGGCCACCAATTGATAGCGTTTGGTGATCGTTTTCGGCAACTGTAGGTTGGCAGGCTGGGCCGGAAACAGACCAGGCACCGTGTTATAGGTGATGCTCGTCGTGGCCCGCGTGCCTTCGCGAACGACCTGCTCCTCAGTCATCAAGTGAAACTTGTTGTAGGTGGTGCGCGTGACATGCAGCACCGCATTGCTGGTGCTCCGGCTGGTTTCCTCTGTCCAATAGTCATAATCGCTGCCGACCAGGTACAGGTTGTCTTCGCCCTCGCGAAATCCCCCCGAAAAGGGATAACCGGTAAAGTTCTTGCCCGGGCTGTAGGTATAAGTGCGGGTCATGGCTGGTTGATTGGCCGCCGGAGTCTGTACCCAACTGACGACACGTGGAATATATTGGTTGTTGCCGTACTGGTGCCCGTCCTCGACATAGGTAATCAGCTCGTCCCCGCCCGTCGGTGTTCGCACGCGCATGATGGGCACCAAGCCGTTACGGAACGCCGCACGGTACTCGAACACATAGGCGGCAGTGCCGCGCACCGCGCTACGGTCATAGGGCGCTGACACCTGCGTCAGAAGATTATTGGTATGCAAAAACCAGACGCGGGCGTAACGACCACCGTCGACCCGCGTATCGGCTGTGGATAAGTTGGCGCCCGAGTAGGTCAGGACCAGCAAGTCTTGTTGAGCGTGATTGAGGATACGCTCCAGAAAGCCCGCCGTGCCGTAGCGAAAGGTCAACCGCTCACCATTTTCGAACAACATGGCAACGATCCGGTAGGGCACTGTACTGCCGGTGCGCTGCAAAATCTCGATGGTCCCGTCTATATAGATTACGTGCAGCGTGTTGGCATCCGGCCGCTTGACAACGACGTCCTTTAACTTGCGATCCTTGATCACAACCGTACCGCCCACCGATGGCAGGCCTTGAGTCTGAAACTGTTCGCCGCTTAGCAGCGTGAGTTTGAAGCTGACCACATCAAACTCGGTATTGCTCAGGCGCCAGCCAATGCCATAGCCACTGTTGACCGTACTGAACATAGAGAATGACAGGACAATATTTCGACTGACTTCCAGCGCCCCCTGTGGGTATACGGTCGCCAGGCGGATTTGGCTACCATACTGGCCGGTGCGGGGATCGACCGAGCCATTGAGGTAGGAGCCGAAGTTAAAGGCATTAGAATAAATATTCACGGGAATACTCCTTTCAACCCAAACTAAAGGCTCGTCCTCAACGACCAAGGCGAACCGCTCAAACAGCATTAAAACTGAACACTGCGCCTATTAACCATTTCTTAGTTCAATACGGCGACCGCTGTCTGCTGGCGCCATGAAGAAAACATGTTCGCAGCCGTAATTATCCCATACCCGCCACTTACTACTCGTATTACCCGTAGTAATTGACGATTTGCTCCACAGTTTTACCGCACGAAAAATGGTCGAGATTTTATTGAACTCAACATAGGGATTCAGCGGATTACTCCCGCGATGCACATCTTGGGTGCGCAACTGTAACCCAGGAACATCTTTCGATATTACGACACCCGCCTTGCACCATCTAAACCCACTATCATTAATTGCCTGACAAAAAGAAGTTCGAAAATAATCGCCTTCGTTCTGCACCAGCAATGGATTATCGAGACCACGGCTAGACACAATCTTCAAGCCCGATGGCGTAGAATAATAATAAACATCCACATCTGTGTAGTTATCGCTTTGGGCACTGATATCGTGATACTCAACGAGGTCGGCAACTTTCAAAACATAGGGCCGAATTGGCAGAATGTTAATGGAAGAATCCTGCCCCACTGAAGAAGGGTTAGTACTAAAAATTTTCCCGCCCAGTTGAATGGTGGCCATAAACCTATGAGATTCAATCGCCGTAGTTGAATTAAATCGCATATATCGATCAATCACTTCATTCAGAACACCCGCAGTCATTTCAGCGGGACCATCATTTTGCTCTGGCGAATGTATAACCGCACCGCGACTCCACAGTCCCGTGTCATATATATTTTTATCGCGATCACAACTCCAGCCCGGCGGAAGTGGCTCGCGCGGATTCGCGGAATAACGGGTTACCGTAACGCTGTCACGTTCCTCCTTACTCAGTGTAATCGGCTCCCAGTACCCATCGCTGTTTTCACGCTCCGCCAGAACCTCGATCTGAACCTTGCATTGATGACGATCATTGGCATAAAGCTCACTCGTAGAACTCTGACCACTGGGAAGAACTATTCTCATGTGAGTAATGCGAACGGTTTCAACAGCGTTCAACGTCACCTCCCCCGACACAGCAACGTCCAGAAGAAACCCATGTTCATTTCCATAATTATCCAGCAACGTCCATCGACTTCTGGTGTCTGCCGACCCAATCAACAGTACAGAAGAAATACGGACCACCCGCACAATTGTTGGATATTTGTTAAATTGAATTTCAGGATTGGGTTCCGGCAAGCCCATATTAGCTTTGGTGATATCGGTCATATACAAGCGTGCGCCAGCATTGTCTTTATTCAATACAATACCCACGCGACTCCCCCTTGATATGCCGAAGGACTTGTTCACATAGGAGGTTTTGAAATGATCACCTTCAAAGGCGATAGGTACCGGATTTGCCAAGCTCACATTTTTAAAAAACTCAACTCCATCGGGCGGCACCCAATAAAAAACCGCGACTGACACCGGCCCACCTTCTTCTGTATCCCCTGCATAGGCTCCGTAGTCAACATAGCGAGTAAAGTCGTTGGCATGCAGTTTGAAAGGCTTATGGGGCGTCACTGTAATTAAAGACTTCGTAATTGACGTGCCCGCTGGAAAGTCCGTAGTTAAATATTCCGAACCCACAATGATACGCGCCAGGAACGTCGCAGGCCCGATAGAAGCCTCGGAATCAACCCGTAAGTAACGACGAACGACCTCGCAACCAGAGGGAGGAAAGACACCCTCTTGTTCTGCCTCAAAAGGGTCTAGCCCAGTATGTTCCCAAAGCCCCATTGCGTAACCACCAGGCTCGTCATCGCAGTGCCAACCCGCCGAAAGCGTAGGTTCCGCCCCCTCAACTGCATTCACAATAGTTACACTTTCCCGCTCACCCGGCGTAAGCGCGGCACTGCACCATATGCTGTCCTCACCCAACACCTCCTTAGCCACTTCAATAAGCACCTCACATTGATGCCGGCCATTGGCGTACAGCTTATTACTGAAATGCCGCCCACCTGAGAGGGTTATTTTAAAATGAGAAATCCGGGAATCGCCAATTCTTGAGTGCATTTTTAGTTACTCCTGAAAATACCTATTAATTAGGATGCATATTTTCCAGGCACACACTCTTAACCTGCTCAATGACCAGTCAAAGAAGAAAACCCGATGCCCGACGGTAATTGAAGCGCAGACCAGCCAACTCGAACAACTGTCAGAGTTGACAGTTGTTAAGACCTAATTGAAATAAACCAGCACGCGATATTGTATTGGACATTATGAAAGCAATGTTGCGGCTCGCCTCAAGACGTCCAACGATCCGCCGCCACATAATCACTGGCCCTCCCTTCCACCCAGCGCGCGCCTTCCTGGGTGTTTTCCTTTTTCCAGAACGGCGCCCGGGTTTTCAGATAGTCCATCACAAACGCACAGGCATCGAACGCCGCCTGGCGATGGGCACTGGCTGCCGCAACAAACACAATCGGCTCGCCCGGCTCCAACGCGCCGATACGGTGCAGCACTTCCAGCTTGAGCAATGGCCAGCGCTGTTCGGCTTCCTCAGTGATCTTGGCCAGGGCTTTTTCTGTCATGCCGGGGTAGTGCTCCAGGAACATCCCCGCCACCTCGCGGCCGTCGTTGAAGTCGCGAACATAGCCGACAAAGCTCACCACGGCGCCCACGCCTACGTTGTCGGCGTGCATCGCGTTGACTTCGGCGCCCGGATCAAATGCCCCGGCCTGCACTCGAATCGCCATGGTCAGCCCCCGGTCACAGGCGGGAAGAACGCGACCTCGTCGCCAGCTTGCACAGGCTCGTCGAGCGCGCATATTTCCTGGTTGCGGGCGCACATCAGGCTGGCTTCATTGAGCACTTCAAAACCTGGGTCAGCCGCCAGCGCCAGACGCACGGCGTCGACGGAGGCGAAGTCGCCTTCCACCTCCAACGAGTCAAAGCCCACCGCTTCGCTGTAGCGCGCAAAAAACAGTACGTTGATGCTCATTGTTCATCCGCCTTGAAATGCCCACTTTTGCCGCCGAGCTTTTCCAGCAGGCGAATGTTTTCGATGGTCATGCCGCGATCCACGGCCTTGCACATGTCGTAGATCGTCAGGGCCGCCACGCTGGCCGCCGTCAGGGCTTCCATCTCGACGCCGGTCTGGCCGGAGAGTTTGCAGCGGGCGACGATGTGCACCGCGTCCAGGCCGTCGGCGCTGAGCTCAACCTTGACCCCGGTGAGCATCAACGGGTGGCACAGCGGGATCAGATCACTGGTTTTTTTCGCCGCCTGGATCCCGGCGATGCGGGCCACGGCAAACACGTCGCCCTTGGGGTGGGCGCCGTCGACAATCATTTTCAGGGTTTCGGGCAACATGCGCACCCGCGCTTCGGCCACGGCTTCACGGAACGTCACGGCTTTTTCAGTGACGTCGACCATGTGGGCGCGACCTTGGGAATCGAGATGAGTCAGCACAGGGATACTCCTGATCAGGAGCCCCGATTGTAAACCCAACGCAGATCAAATGTGGGAGCCGGGCTTGCCCGCGATGCAGGCACCTCGGTCTTTCAGGAGCACCGCAGCGATGCAATCGCGGGCAAGCCCGACTCCCACAGGGGTTTCAGGTGAGCCGGGCGATGAAGTCATCGCCCGGAATCGGTTACAGGTGAGATTCGGCGTATTCGGCCAGAATCGAACGAGGGACACCCTGCAGGGCGATGTGCACGCCGTTCGGGAAGTCCTTGAAGCGTTCCGTCAGGTACGTCAGCCCGGAGCTGGTCGCGGACAGGTAAGGGGTGTCGATCTGTGCCAGATTGCCCAGGCACACCACTTTGGAACCGGCGCCGGCACGAGTGATGATGGTTTTCATCTGGTGCGGCGTGAGGTTCTGGCATTCATCGATCAAAATCAGGCTTTGCTGGAAGCTGCGACCCCGTATGTAGTTGAGGGATTTGAACTGCAACGGCACTTTGCTGAGGATGTAGTCGACGCTGCCATGGGTGTTTTCGTCATCCATGTGCAAGGCTTCGAGGTTGTCGGTGATTGCCCCCAGCCACGGCTCCATTTTTTCCGCTTCGGTGCCAGGCAGGAAGCCAATCTCCTGGTCCAGGCCCTGCACGCTGCGGGTGGCGATGATGCGGCGATAGCGCTTGGTCACCATGGTCTGTTCGATGGCGGCAGCCAGGGCGAGGATGGTTTTCCCCGAGCCTGCGGCGCCGGTCAGGTTGACCAGGTGGATGTCCGGATCAAGCAAGGCGTACAGCGCCAGGCTCTGGTAGATATCACGCGGTTTCAGGCCCCAGGCTTCCTGGTGCAACAGGGGTTCCTGATGCAGGTCGAGGATCAGCAGCTTGTCGACCTGGATCTCTTTGATCCAGCCCACAAAGCCCTGTTCGTCGATGATGAATTCATTGATGTGCACGGCCGGCAGGTTGTCGATCAGTTGTACCTGGTGCCAGGTGCGGCCATGGTCCTGACGGGTTTCGACCTTGCTGACGAGGTCCCAGAAGGAGCCGGTCACGGTGTGATAACCGCGCGACAGCATCGACACGTCGTCGACCAACTGGTCAGTACTGTAGTCCTCGGCAGCGATCCCACACGCTCGTGCCTTGAGGCGCATATTGATGTCTTTGGTCACCAGCACCAGGCGCAAGTCCTTGTCACGCGCGTGCAGGTCGATCAATTGGTTGATGATTTTGTTGTCGTTCAGATTCTCCGGCAGCAGGCTGTTGGGCTCG
This sequence comes from Pseudomonas sp. BIGb0558, assembly GCF_024807515.1. Classification (NCBI taxonomy): domain Bacteria; kingdom Pseudomonadati; phylum Pseudomonadota; class Gammaproteobacteria; order Pseudomonadales; family Pseudomonadaceae; genus Pseudomonas; species Pseudomonas sp. BIGb0558. Next base: position 2,017 of record NZ_JANUEW010000022.1, on the reverse strand, counting down.
CTGCGCTTGCTCATCAGAATCGACAGCAAGCCCTTGGGCCCGCTTTTGCCACGCTGGATCGGTACGCCCACCTCGACGTCATCGGGGGAGGCTTCGCCGAGGGTCTTGTCGATCAGGCGGATGGCCTGGCGGCATTCGGCGGCAACGCTGTGGTGCCCGCTTTTGAGTTTGTCGAGCTCCTCAAGCACGATCATCGGGATGGCGACGTGGTGTTCTTCGAAGTTAAGCAGTGCGTTTGGATCGTGAATCAGTACGTTGGTATCAAGCACATAAAGGATTGGCTGGTCGGAAGAAGGGTTACGTCCATGATCATCCATACTCGGTCACCTTTGTGGGAGCCAGTCGACGCAATACCGCGACAGTGCTGCGCCTCGATTCGACCGTCGAACGCACTTGAGGGGCGTCAAGTGCGGTGCACACAAGAGGTGTCTTGGAAGACGCCACCTGTGTTGCAGGTTTCGGCTGTCTGTCTTCGTAATACCGCAAAACACATGACAGGAAAAAGCACTTTGACGCTTTTTTGAAGTTTATTTTTCAGGATGACGAATAGCACTAGGCGAGCCGGCATTGCACCGTTAAAGTCGGAAGTCCGCCTGTATCGAAATATCTCCCAAATTCCCCCCCGAAAAACCTCAGCCCCAACAGGGCCGGGCTCTTCGTGCTTTTTCAGCGAAACGCTTCGCGGCAATCCTGCCAGCCGAGTCCACTTTCTGCCGTAGCGTGTAAAAGCCAGGGTAATGCGATGCGCGCCTTGTCCTGGGTGTCGTGGAACAGGATTATCCCGCGCCGCCACAGCAGCATCAGCGTGAGCACGCGGTTGGCCGATTCATCGGCCTTGAGCTTGCCGGCTTCGTCTTCTGAATCGATGTCCCACAATGCCACTTGCAGCCCCTGGGACTGGAAAAAACCCTGGCTGTCGGAACGGCGCTGGCCATAGGGCGGGCGGAACAGCGGCGCGTAGTTTTCGGGCATCAGGTTCTGGGCCAGGGAGGCGCTGCGGGTGATGGACGACTGCCAGTCGACCCAGTGGCTATGAGAGCGGTACTGCCAGCCCTGGATGCCGACGCACTGACCCTGGTACAGCGCCTGCACATCGGTGACCGAGCTTTTCTCGACGCGGGTTTGCAGGCTGTTGCCGAGCACGAAGAAAAGGCCGTGCAGTTTCTGTTTGCGCAGATAGTCGGCCAGCCAGTCGGTGTTGCCGCTGACGGGGGACGGGCCGCTGTCGAAGGTCAGCAGGAACATCCGGTCGTTGAGTTCGTCGCCGTTGCGTTCGTGGTCGCCGAAGCGCGCGATTTCGCTGCTGATCTGCGGGAACAGGGCGGCCTTGCGTAACTGTTCATCCAGGTAGCGTTCGTGGAATGCGCGGCTGGGGCCGGCCCAGCCTATATAGAAGGAGCTGTCGCTTACCTCGAACTTGGCGGCTTGTTCGCGCAGGTCGTCCATGTTTTCCACCAGGTAGCAGAAAGAGGCGTCCTGTTCGCAGCTTTGCTGGGCGAAGGTGTAGTTTTCCAATAGTCGTTGCCACAGTTGGCGGCGCAGGTCGTTGATCGAGGCCTGGTTGATGATCTTCAGGCCCAGGCGTTGTTTGAGGGCGGGTTCGTCGAGGGCTTCGCTGGCCAGCAGGGTGTGGGCGAACATCAGGATTTCAGCGCGTGAGGCGACGTCGAACAGGGCGGGGCTGCTGAGGCGTTCGGGCCAAACGCCGCGGTCCAGGGTGGCGACATCCACCGGGGCGGCTTGGGCGCCCAGGCAGATGAGCCAGGCTGACAGTAAAAGCGCAATTCGCACGGAGGGTCTCCCTTTCCAGAGTCGTCGGGCACTATAGCCGATCGCGTGGGGGGGCTATTGGGTTGGTGTGTATATCCGTTGTTTAGGTCACGGCTGATATGGGTTCCGCTCTTAGCGGCTCACTTTTGAAGAGCGCAAAAGTAAGCAAAACGCTCTTGCCCCACCACTCGGCACCTCGCCTAGGCTCGGTGTGCCCGCACTCCGGCATTACTCCGCGGGCCGCCGC